>CAZBLW010000003.1:0-32339 GCA_964493305.1 uncultured Gammaproteobacteria bacterium | reverse complement strand
CCTGTCTCGCCGACAAGGCGGGCAAAAAGTAGCAAAAATTGCCGACCAGTGCTGCCATTCAGGCAATATTGCGAAACGCTCGAGTGTCTCTCAAAATTGCTTATCGCTAGTTGAGAGACATGTATCTCTCGCTTATTCGCAATATTGACACTTCAAGCAGCGAAAGGTCGGAAAGTTTTAAAAATTTTGATTTATTTAAAAATTATAAAATTATAAAATTAAAAATTGATTCCCGTCAGCTTATTATAAGGATAAATTTTATTTTGTATTTTAGCACTCTTGACATGAGAGTGCTAATTTTTTTATAATGTAAAAAGGGTAAAAAAACTTAGTAATTTTTAGCTAAAATGCTTACCTCAAGACAAAATCAAATATTCAAACAGATTGTGGAAAACTATGTTTTTGATGCACAACCAGTGGGGTCAAAATTGTTGACCGATTCTTTAGCGGTATCTTCAGCCACTATTCGTAATGAAATGTCAGCGCTAGAAGAAAATCAATTGATTTATCAACCCCATACTTCAGCAGGTCGCGTACCGACTGCGCGTGGGTATCAATATTACTTTGATAATTTTGTTGACAAAGACAAACCACCCAGTAAAACCGACCAGCGTTTAGTGGATGCTGTTTGGCAAAAAAATTCTGGTGATTATAATCAAGATTTAAAAAGCTTAGCCAAGACTTTAGCTGATTTATCTAAGCACGCAATTTTGGTGGGTTTTTCGGAAAGATATTTTTATTATACCGGCTTATCAAATTTGTTTGCTCAACCCGAATTTGGGGCAGTCAATTTAGTCAAAGCTATGGGTTATTTGGTTGATCATCTGGATGAAGTGGTTAGTCATATTTATCCGCAAGTAGACAGTTTATCAGTGAAAATCGGCGAGGATAATCCTTTTAGTAATGATTGCAGTGCACTACTTGCGAAGTTTCACAATCGACAAGGGGAAGGATTGATTGGTATTTTAGGACCCATGCGGATGAATTATCAACAAAATTTTTCCCTGATAAATTATTCAAGAAATTTAATCAATAAATAAATGAGTAAAAAAAGTATAAACGAAGATAAAGTTGAAACTGAAAATTTGCCGACTAGTGATTCTGGTTCAGATGTAGATTTGACCATCACTGAGTTGACCAAACAAAATCAGGAATACTTGGCCGGATGGCAAAGAGCCAAGGCAGATTATCTTAATTTAAAAAAGGAAACTGATGAAATTATCGGTAAATTGCGCGGTGCGGTTAGAGCGGAAGTGTTTATTGAGTGGTTACCGTATTGGCAAAATTTAACAACCGCTATTTCTCATATCCCCGGTGATTTAAAAAATACTGATTGGGCCCAAGGATTTGAGCATATTCAAAGACAAATTGAAGATTGGTTGAACAACAATGATGTAAAAAAAATTAAAACGGTCGGGGAAAAATTTGATTATACCAAACATGAAGCAGTTGAGACGGTCTGGGATGAAAACGTAGCTGTTGATGAAATAGTTGCAGAAAAATCTGCTGGTTTTGAGTATCAAGGGCAAGTACTAATTCATCCGCGAGTGGTAGTCAATACCCCGCCAGCAGAAAACAATTTATATAATTTATAATTAATCTTTCTTGTTTCGGGCAATGGTTGCTCAAACAAGAAAAAGGAGAAAAATATATGGCAATTGTAAAATGGACACCTTGGCAAGATCCGTTTGAAGAATTTGAAAAAATGCTTCAGGATTGGCCGGGTTATCAAAATGTTAAATCATTTGTTCCAGCAGTTGATGTTTATCAAGATGATAATAATGTTTATATTGAAACACCCCTACCAGGTATCAATATAAACGATGTTAGTATTGCGGTAGAAAATGATGTGTTAACGATTACCGGTAGTCGTGAACATAAAAGTGAGGTAGATGATAAAAATTATTATCGTCAGGAAGTGCGTTATGGTAGTTTTCACAGAAGTGTTGCTCTGCCTGCTAGTGTCAATGGCGATAAAGCCGAGGCGGTGTATCAAGATGGTGTTTTGCAAGTTACTATTCCTAAAGAAGAAAGAGCCAAGCCAAAGAAAATTGCAATTAAGACAAAATAATGTCATCATTTTCTTCACTACCTAAAAAATTACACCATCATTGTCCTTTGTGTGGACAAGAATTTACAGATACTGAATTGGATATTATCGAATCTAGCAATGGTAAATTGATGGTATATGCAACTTGCGGTAACTGTGGCGTCGGGATGATTGCCAAAGTATCGATTTTACCACAAGGCTTGGTGGGTTTAGGAATTTTGACAGATTTAAGTCGTGATGAAGTCAGTGAAGTTAATCAAGGTAGTCCAGTTAGTGCGGATGAAGTATTGGTTATGAAAATACTGACTGATAAAGGTTATTTAGAAATTAAAGTATAATTATTAAATATTATCAAAATTTATGAGTAGAATTTTAGGTATTGATCTAGGCACCACCAACAGCGCCATGGCGGTAATTGAAGGTGGGCAGCCTAAGATTTTGGAAAACAAAGAAGGCAATCGCACTACTCCTTCAGTGGTAGCGATGGCTAAAAACAACGAAAGGATTGTTGGTCAAAGTGCTAAACGGCAAGCAGTCACCAATCCGCAAAACACAGTTTATTCGGTTAAACGTTTAATTGGTCGTAAATTTTCTGATCCGGAAGTGCAAGCGGCCATGAAAACTTTGCCTTTTAAAGTGGTTAAGGATACTAATACTGAAGGTTGTAAAATAGTTATGGGTGATAAAGAATATTCACCTCAAGAAATTTCGGCTATGATTTTACAAAAACTTAAAGCTGATGCCGAAAGTAAATTGGGTGAAAAAATTGAAGAAGTAATTATCACTGTCCCAGCTTATTTTGATGATTCGCAAAGACAAGCCACCAAAGATGCCGGTGAAATAGCTGGACTTAAAGTCAAGCGCATTATCAACGAACCAACTGCCGCTGCCTTGGCTTATGGTTTTGATAAAAAGAAAGATCAAAAGATAGCTGTTTACGATTTGGGCGGAGGTACTTTTGATATTTCTATTTTGGAAGTTTCAGCAGATACCGTTGAAGTAAAAGCTACCAATGGTGACACTCATTTGGGTGGTGATGATTTTGATCAAAGAATTATTGATTGGATTTTAGCCGAGTTTAAAAAAGATCAAGGTATAGATTTAAGTGGTGATTCTTTGGCTTTGCAAAGAGTTAAAGAATCAGCCGAAAAAGCCAAGATCGAACTATCAACTGCCATGGAAACTGAAATCAATCAACCCTTTATTACTCAAGGATCTGACGGACCAAAGCACTTGGTGATGAAAATGACCAGGACGAAATTGGAGGAGTTGGTAGCTGATTTGGTTGATAAAACTATGACACCGGTTACTCAAGCTATCACTGATTCAGGTATTAATAAAGCGGACATCAATGAAGTAGTAATGGTGGGTGGTATGACTAGAATGCCATATGTACAAAAAAAGGTAGAAGAATTTTTTGGTAAAAAACCAAATATGTCAGTCAATCCTGATGAAGTAGTGGCGATTGGTGCAGCGGTACAAGCCGGGGTATTACAAGGTGAAGTAAAAGATGTATTGTTACTTGATGTTACCCCGTTGTCTCTAGGAATTGAAACTTTGGGAGGGGTGATGACCAAATTGATTGATCGTAATACCACTATACCTACTTCCAAATCACAAATTTTTTCAACAGCCGCTGACAATCAAACTTCTGTAGAGATTCATGTCTTGCAAGGTGAGCGTCCGCTGGCTCAGGATAATAAATCATTGGGGCGGTTTATTTTGTCAGGCATCCCACCAGCTCCTCGGGGTATCCCCCAAGTGGAGGTTACTTTTGATATAGATGCAAATGGTATTTTACATGTTAAAGCCATGGATAAAGCTACTAATCAAGAACAAACTATAACTATCACTGCATCCTCTGGTTTATCCAAAGAAGAAATTGAACGAATGAAAAAAGAAGCGGAAATGCATGCTGAAGAAGATAAGAAAAAACAGGATTTAATCGAAATTAAAAATGGTGCTGAATCAGTAATTTTTAATACTGATAAAATCTTGAAAGAAAATGAAACAAAAATTCCTGAGGATGTTAAAAAAGAGGTGACAGAAAAATTGGATAATTTGAAAAAAGTAAAAGACGGTGAGGACTTTAGTGCCATCAAGCAAGCCATGGATGATTTGAATCAAACTGCGCAAAAGATCGGTCAGGCTATGTACCAACAGCAACAAGCTGCCAGTGGTAAAACTGATAGTCAGCAAGCCAAACAGGAAAATCAAAATCCAAGCCAGGAGCAGGAAGCGGAGTTTGATAAAGACAACAACCCTCAAGCTAATCAATAATTAACTTAACCTCAAGCGGAAGCTAGTAGCTTCCGCTTAATGGTATAAAGGAAAATTTATGGATAATCAACAGTCAAATCAACAAACTATGCAGATTAAGATTGAAGATGCAGTTTTGAAGGGAGTCTATGCTAATGCCTTGCAAGTTGGTCATACCAAAGAAGAATTTATTTTGGATTTTATGAATTTAGTACCACCTCAAGGCATTGCGGTTTCTAGGGTTTTTTTAAGCCCCGGACATATGAAAAGAATTGCCTCTGCGCTTTTGGACAATTTAAAAAAGTACGAAGATCAATTTGGCAAAATCGAAGAAGCCCAAGCTCCTAAAAATGAACAAAAATTGGGGTTCAATGGTTAAATAGGTTTTAAGTGGAAAGTTTATAGTTGAAAGTTAATTAATTATTTTAATTATTAATTTTTTATTATGAAAAAATATAACGGACCAGAAGAAGAGTGTGGTTGTGAGGGTTGTGATTGTGGAAAATAAGTTAGAATTTAGAATCTAGAATTAAGAATTTAGAATTCACCTTGTTAAATATTTTTTGCCAAGCAGAAATTTAGCAGGATAAAGTATTAAGAATAATTTTAATTACTAATTTATTAATTTATTGGTTATTAGTAATTAATCATTGATTTATTATGTCTAAGGATTATTACGAAATTTTAGGAGTAAAAAAAAGCGCCACCGCTGAAGAAATAAAAAAAGCTTTTCGTCAATTAGCTCATAAATACCATCCCGACAAAGGCAATGGCGATGATAAGAAGTTCAAAGAAATAAATGAGGCTTATCAAGTTTTGGGTAATGCGGAAAAAAGAAAACAATATGACCAATTTGGTCAAAGTTTTTCTGGAGCTGGACCTGGCGGGATGAACTGGCAGGATTTTGCGAGAGCCCAACAACAGGGTGGTTTTGATTTTTCCCAAGGTTTCCAAGAGGTGAATTTTGATTTTGGTGATATGGGAGATATTGAGGATCTGTTTTCGGGTATTTTTGGAGGTTCATTTCGTCAAGGCAAGAGCAAGCAAAGAAATACTCGCGGTCGGGATTTAAGTATGGTTATGACCGTTGATTTTTTTGAGGCAGTATTTGGTGCCAAGAAAACAGTCACTATAACTAGACAGGATTTGTGTGAAACGTGCCAGGGTAGTGGAGCCAAAGATGCGACTAAAATTTCAACTTGTTCTCAGTGTCAAGGTCGCGGTCATATTGAAACGGTTAGTAGATCTTTTTTTGGCATGATGAGATCAACTCAAGTTTGTCCTACATGCCACGGTGATGGCCAGATAATATTGGATAAATGTCAGGTTTGCCAGGGTAGTGGTTTAGTACAAAAACAAGAAACAATCAATGTGGAGATACCAGCCGGAGCTGATAATGGGGTGACTTTGAAATTTACTGGTCGGGGAGATAGGTTAAATAAAAAAGGCGAACCAGGTGATTTATATATAAATTTAAAAGTAACAGCTAATGAAAAATTTAATCGTCAGGGGAGCGATATTCATCAAGATTTACATATTAGTTTTTCGCAAGCTGCGTTGGGTGATAAAGTTCCCATTGAGACAATTGATGGCCAGGTAAAGCTGAAAATTCCGTCGGGTATTACCTCGGGTACGGTATTGAAACTATCTGGACAAGGTGTAGCCCATATGAATCGTCGGGGTCGAGGAGATCATTTGGTAAAAATAATTATCGATGTACCAAAAAGTCTCAATCGTCAGCAAAAAAAATTATTGACTGATTTACAACAAGTTGGTTTATAGTATGAAAATAACACCCATTAGAACTCGTATCATCCAACCGCCCCAAGATGATTTATGGTCAGTTTTATCAACGATCAATATTAACCAACAAGATATTTTAGTGGTTAGTTCAAAAATAATCAGTATTCATCAGGGTCGCTGTGTCAAAATTGACGAGCAAAATAAAATCGATCAAAAAAAGAAATTGATAAGTCAAGAAGCTGATCAGATATTACCTCTATCACAAACTAGCAATTTAACTACTGCACCATTAACAAAAAAGTATGGTGTAGTGGTTGGTAGCGCTGGTATTGATGAATCAAATGGTGATGGTTATTTTATCCTTTGGCCGCAAGAGCCTGATCTCATGGCTCAGAAAATTTATTCTTGGTTGCAGCAGAAATTTAATCTGACAAATTTTGGTATTATTATAACTGATACAATTAAGCGACCCTTTAGGAGAGGAGCGGTGGGTTTTGCCATAAGTCATTGGGGTTTTCGGGCTTTACGTAGTTATCGTGGTCGACAAGATATTTTTGGCCGGACATTTAAAAATGAGACTATCAATTTAGCTGATAGTATAGCTTCAGCCGCAGTTTTAGTCATGGGTGAAGGCAATGAGCAAACACCTTTGGCGATTGTCAATCAATTGAGTGATATTGATTTTATTGAACAAGCAGAAAATTTGGCAGTGAAAACCGAGGATGATTATTTTTTAGGTTTGATTGCTGAAAATAAATGGGAGAAATAAATTACCAATTATCAATAACTATTTACAAATCAATTATTTAATTATTACATTCAATAGTTATTAGTAATTTGTTATTAATTATTTTTTTTATTGTTTTATACCAAGTTAAAAGGTGTTATAATTAGTATATGATATCAATATTAACAACTACTGCCACCCAAGTTGATTTGAACTATTGGTTGAATTCATTTGATTGGTCTAGCCCGAGTTGGGACTTGTTTGTAATTTTATTTGTAATATTTGGTGGGCTAGTTTATGGAATGAGTTTAGGTAGAGATAGATTAGCCTTAACTACCATAGCAATTTACGTTGCATTGGCGATTGTCAATGCGGCTCCATTTGTTGGCCAAGAGTTTGCTGCCCAAGTAAACTTTGCCGGTTATGCCGTGGATATAAAAGTTGTGGCCTTTTTGGGTTTACTTGTTATGTTGATATTTTTATTTGCCCGGGGAGCATTGTTTAGAAGTTTATTGAGTAGTGCTAGTGGTCGGGGTTTTTGGCAGTCGTTTTTTTTGAGTTTTGCTCATACTGGACTGATTGTAGCTGTGGTTATGAATTATTTACCCCTGGTAGCGGTAAATAATTTTTCGGAAATGATTCGCAACATTTTTTATGGCCAGTGGCAGTTGTTTTGGTGGTTGGTGACACCAATTGCTATCATGATTGTTTTTAAGATCAAAAAGAAAGACTAGATTATAATTATTAATTACTAATTTTTAATAACTAATGAATGTTATAATTAGATAATTTATTAATTAAATAATTGATTAGTAATTAGTTATTAGTAATTCTAAGATACTTACCCAAGTATTTTTTTTATTTCAGCAACGGAATTTATTCTTACTAGTTGGTCACGTAGTTGTTTGGCTTGCGGCCAGCCTTTGACATACCAGGATAAATGTTTACGTAGCTCAATCAGTCCATGGTCACCTTTTTCCCGCAGAGCAATCGTGGCGTGTTGGATAATAAAATTTTTAATTTCTTCTAAACTATACTCGGCATATTTTCCAGTTTGTAAAAAGTCTTTAGTTTGTTGGAAAAGCCAAGGTTTACCCCAAGCTCCTCTGGCAATACCCACACCATCAGCCTTAGTTTCAGCAATCATTTCTCTGGCTATTTCCGGCGTATTCACACCGCCGTTGTATAACAGAACCCGGTCCCAAATTTTTCTAACTTGTCTGACAATTTCCAGATTGGGTACTCCATCAAATGGGCGCTCAAAACTACGAGCGTGCAGCATCAAAGCGGCTACTGGAAATTTACTGATATGTTTTACTAAATCAACAGCCGTTACTTCATCTAAATCATTAGCTGGTCCTAAATCAGTTGGGTCCAACTGCAGTTGTCCTTCTAGAAAACCATGATCTCCCGAGCGTTTTATTTTTTTAGGGGAGGAGTTTTTTTTAATACTAGCTCTTATTTTTATAGAAACAGGAATTTTTACGCTTTCGGTTAAAGCTTGGACAAGCTCGGCACAGCGAGTTGGTTCTTTCATCAAAGATACGCCACCACCGTGCCTGACTACTTTGTAAGCCGGACAACCAAAATTGATATCAATTCCGTCAAAACCAAGTTCTTCTAATATTTTTCCCGCCCGAGTAAACATTTCTGGTTTATTGCCAAAGATTTGTACTACCACTGGTCTTTCCGATTGGTCAAATTTTATCATCTCCAAAGTTTTTTTGGATTTATAAACTAGGGCATCAGCTGAGGCAAATTCAGTATAAATAACATCGGCACCAAAATGTTTGCACATTTGCCTAAAAGCAATATCAGTGACTCCGGCCATGGGAGCTAAAGCTAGGATTGGTTTATTTAATTTTTGCCAAAAATTCATATAAAGAATATAGTATACTTAATTGTATAAGTAAAGAAAATTTTCATGAATAAAAAAATTTTATTTGTTTGTACTTCAAATGTTTACCGTAGTTTAGCCGCTGAATATTGTTTAAAAAAATATTTACATAAGAAAAATGTAGATAATTGGGAAGTATTATCAGCCGGTATTTTACCCAAAAAACAACCAGTACATATTTATACTAGGCAGGCTTTTAATATTTTGGGTATAAAAAACATAAAACATAAGCAACGCCGGTTGTCAAAAAAAATGTTGTTGGACGCAGATATAGTTATTGTTATGGCCAAAAATCATAACAACTATATAAAGAAGAAATTTCAATTTAATAAAGCGATTATGTTTAATAAATTAATATTAGGAAAAAATATATCAATTTGGGATGTACATAATAATGTACCTGATTATCAAGTAAATAAATTAGCAATGTCCTCTGAAATAAATCGAACTGTGAATTATATAAATGAAAATATACCTAATTTATATAAACAAATAATTAAAATCATCGACAAATAAAAATTTAATATTTAAATTATTAATTATTATATTAATCAAAATTATTGTATAATATATATATACTTAAATTTAATTACTTATTTAATTACTTACCTAATATATGCCTAAAGTAGACTGTTTAGTTATCGGGGGAGCTACTGAAGATGTGATGTTTTATACTGATGAGTCAGTCATTATCAAAAATCCCAACCCCAAAGATATTACTAGACAAAAATTGATTGCTTTTGAATACGGTGCCAAGATTCCATCGCAAGCCGCTTATTTTACCATGGGCGGTGGTGGGCAAAATGTCAGTGTGTCTTTAGCTAAGTTAGGGTTGAAAGTTTCATTATTGAGCGCGGTCGGAGGTGATGGTATTAGTGAGGAAATTAGACAAAATTTGAAAATCAATCGGGTAGAGCAAAATTTAGTAAAAGTTTATCCCAAAGATCGCTCTAGTTTTTCTTTTATTATCAATACCGGTACTTTTAAGGAGCATGTTATTTTCACTTATCGAGGTGCTAACTATGTGATGAAAATTAATCCAGCTGATTTAAAAAAAGTAAAAACCAATTGGTTTTATTTGACTTCTTTGCAGGGTGATTATTGGAAAAGTAATTTGCAAAACATTTTCCAAGTCACCAGCATGGGTAAAATTAAAATATCTTGGAATCCGGGCGGAGTACAATTGGCTAGTGGTTTTAAATATTTGAGCAAATATTTAAAACAAACTGAAATTTTACATCTAAATAAAGACGAAGCAATCGAGCTAGTATTATCCTACGGTAAAAAAGTTACCAATATTGAAAAACTTTTACTCACTATCAAAGCTTGGGGACCAAAATTGGTGGTGATTACAGCGGGACCAGATGGCGCTTATGCTTTTGATGGAAAAAAAATATATTACCGCAAAGCCCCCAATACCAAAGGTATCAATACCACGGGGGCTGGTGATAGTTTTTGTTCTGCTTTTGTTTGGGGAATTATTAAATTCCAAGACATAAAATTGGCTTTGCAAGCTGGGATTTTAAATAGTAATAGTGTAATTACCGAAATTGGAGCCCAGAATGGTTTACTTACCAATAAACAAATTAAAAAAGAATTAAAATTATGAAACCTATAAGAGTTGAGGTTGAAGTATCAGCTAAACACATTCATCTCTCTAAATCAGATGTAGATAAATTGTTTGGTAAAAATTATCAATTAACCAAAAAGAATTCTATTTCGCAGACTGGTCAATTTGCCACCCGAGAGACAGTTGATTTACGAACAAGTAAAAACGAGTTTAAAAAAATTCGGATAGTTGGACCAGTTAGAAATTCTTCTCAGATAGAATTGTCAGTTACCGACTGTTTTAAATTGGGTTTAAAACCGGTTTTTCACGTTTCTGGAAACACCACCAACGCCCCCCGGGTCTTGGTTGTTGGGCCTAAAGGTAAAGTCATGGTACCGGCTATTGTACCCTTGCGACATATTCATATTAGTGATCGTGAGGCAAAACGCTATGGTTTAAAGAATAAACAGGTAGTTAAAGTAAAAGTAGCAGGCAATCGCGAGGTTTTATTTGCCAAGGTAGTGGTAAGAGTTCATCCCACTTTCAATTTCCGTTTACATCTTGATACAGATGAAGGAAATGCAGCTGGGGTTAAACTCAAAACCAAAGGAGAGATAATTGGATAATTTTTATTTATTAATTTTAAATTAGCAAAATGATTTTAATATTCAACGCCGGCAGTTCAAGTTTGAAGTTTGCTTTATTTGATGATCAGGTTAAAAAAAAATATGTAGCGGGCAACATCGAACGGATTGGCCTAGCTAAGCCAATAATTAGTTTTAAGATTGGCAATAAAAATACAAAAGAAAATTTATCTCAAACTATTCCAAATCATCAACAAGCTTTGCAAATTGCCAAAGCCTTTTTATTGTGGCAGGGTTATAATTTATCAGCGATAAAAAAGATCGGACATCGAGTTGTACATGGTGGTGGTAAATTTTGGCAACCCGTTAAGCTCAGTTCTAAGATTTCTAAACAGTTAGCTCAATTTAATCAACTGGCACCGTTGCATAATCCGGTAAATTTGGCAGTTATTAAAGGATGTCAAAAATTGTTTCCCCAAATTGTACAGTATGCTTGTTTTGACACGGAGTGGTACCAACAGATGCCTGAGGCAAATTATTTATATTCTTTACCCGAGTCCATGTACAAAAAATACGGTATTAGACAATACGGTTTTCACGGCTTATCCCACGAATACGTAGCTAAACTGGCAGCTAAAATTTTGTCTAAACCGGTTAAACAACTAAATTTGATTACTTGTCATTTGGGGGCTGGCGGTTCAATTACTGCAGTCAAAAATGGACGGGCAATTGAAACTTCAATGGGTTTTACACCCCTAGCGGGACTCTCGATGAGTAGTCGCGCTGGTGATGTCGATGCCAATATCCCGTTGTATTTGATTAGACAGTTTAAGTTCAGTCCTGATAAAGTTTTTACTATTTTAAATAAAGAATCAGGGTGGCAGGCGCTTTGTGGTTCGGCTGATTTTAGACAAATTATGGTTGATAGTGGTTATAAAATTTTCGGTTTTTCTCCACGGGCAAATAAATCTGCACGGCGGAAAGCAAAATTGGTATTGACACGTTATGTCAATGAAGTCAGGTTTTATATTGCTGGTTTGTCTACGTTGTTAGACAATAAGATTGATGCCCTAGTGTTTACAGGAGCAATTGGCGGAGGTAATGCTGATTTTCGTCGTTTGGTTTTAAAAAATTTATTTTCCCGTCCGGTTAAAGTTCTAAGTTTTATAACTGACGAGGAAGAGGTTATTGCTGAGAAAATAAAAAAGATAAAATAAATTACTCTTTACAAATTTAACTTTTACCAGTAAAGTGGTAAAAGTTTTTTGTACATAAACAAAGGAGTAAAAAATGACCACGGAGAATTTTATCCGTTTACGGGAAAAAGCTGTAACTATTTTTGGTGGACAATTGCTTGATAAAAAATCATATCAACTTTTGAAAAAGGTTGTGCAATATTTGGTTAAACGAAATTTTTATATTATTACTGGCGGTTTATCTGTTAAACAATCAGTTATGTATGAACCAATTCGTTTGGCTGACAATAAAGTCATAACTCTATATAGTGAGGATGACAATACCACCAGTCGTGAATTGATCATTACTGATCGTGAACTAAGTTATACCGCCAAAAATTTTGGCGATCAAATATATCAGATGATACAAGCACCAGGACTAATTATTTTTGATGGCGGTTTATCAACTTTGGCTGAAATGACCCTAGCGCTTGATTATTGGAAGCGTTACCAAACCCAAGGTGCTCAGAAACCAATTATTCTTTTTTTTAGCCGCAAGTGGTTGGCTTATCGAGAAAATATGATTGAGGACGGATTAGTCGATAAAGAATTGGTTAGGAACTACTGTTTGTATTGTCATGGTTATAGCAGATTTCGAGAACATTTTGAAAAATTTTTTCCCAAAACTACCCCGATTTAATATCGGGGTGATTTTTTAGTATAAACTTGATATAATTTTAATATGTCAAAACAATCTTTAGCAATCTTGGTTTCTGGCTCATTAGCTTATGATTATATTATGGATTTTCCTGGTTTTTTTTCCGATCATATTTTACCGGAAAAAATCCATCAGATTAATCTTAGTTTTGGTTTGAAAAAAATTGAAAAAAAATTTGGTGGTACCGGTGGTAATATAGCCTATACTTTAAGCCTATTGAAAACTAAAGTTTATTTGGTAGGTAATGGCGGAGCAGATTTTAATATTTATCGGCAATGGTTGATAAAGCATAAAGTAGATTTAACGGGTTTAAAAATTTCTCAAAGAAATTCTACGGCTGCCGCTTATATTATTACTGACCAAGCTGACAATCAAATCGCTGGTTTTTATGCAGGAGCAATGAATGAATCAGTTGGGATCCCGACTAAATTGACCCAAAAGAAATGTTTGGCAATTATTTCTCCACAAAAATCTCAACAGATGTTTAATCACGGACAACAATTAAAGCGTCAGGGCATAGCTTATATCTTTGATCCTGGTCAGGCAATTATTGCTTTGACTAAGACGCAAATAGTTTCTTTGTTGAATACGGCCAAATTGTTGATAGTCAATGATTATGAAGCTTCATTATTGTTTAAAAAAATATCTAAACGCCTAGAAACTTATCAGCAGAGGTTGCCTATTATTGTTACTTATGGAGCAAAAGGATCAAAAATATTTTGGCAAAATAAAATTAGCAATATCAAAGCGGTTAAAGCTAAAAAATTAATTGATCCAACTGGGGCGGGTGATGCTTATCGAGCGGGCTTGTTATTTGGATTGGCACAAGGTAAACCATTGCTGATAAGTGCCAGTTATGGCTCAACCGCTGCTAGTTATGCAGTTGAAAAGTATGGCACTCAAGAACACAATTTTACTGTCAAAGATTTTTGGCGACGTTGGCAAAATAATTTTCCTCAATATGTTAGTTGAAACAAATCAGTTCAAAAATAAAGAAGCTTGGCAAGAGAATGCTAAATTATGGCAAACTTATGAACCGCCACTAAGGCCATCAGCGGGGGAGTTATTGATTTATGATTTGGCCATCCAAAGTTTGCAAACCGAGCCCTTTACTAAAAAAGCTTTATTGTTAGGTGATTGTCCGGAGTTAAGGGATTTATTGGCTAAACATAAGTACAATACCACTGTAGTAGCTAATAACCCGATTGCCATTATTGCCATGAATGAATTATTGACTTATCAAGGTGAAAAAAAGGAAAAGGTAGTTATTATAAATTGGCAAGATATTGATTTTGCACCCAATAGTTTTGATTTAATTTTATCAGATTGGGGTTTAAATAGTTTACCCGAGTGGCTTGATTATACGGTGGTGTTAAATAATATTAGTCAGGTTTTAAAAAACGAGGGAAATTTTATCACCAGGTTAAATATTTATCAGTCCGCGAAAAAAATTAGATCAGTCAAACAGATCATGGCTGATTTTACTAAATTTCCTCAGTATAAATTCAGTTGGTTGGTAGAATTAGAACTTTATAGTTCGATTTCAACCTACAATGAAAAAACTTCACAAATTGACTTAGGTAAATTTTATCGTGATGAGGTAACTGCGGCTTACCATCATGGACAAATGACTTTTGCCGAATGGCAGGAATTTTATTATCCTTTTTTTGATGTTATTATGACTTATCCCAAACAAGCCGATTGGGAAAGTTTATTACAGCGATTTTTTAATATAGTAACTATTAAATATAGTGGCGATTATCCCTTTTCGGACAATTGCCCCTTGTATATATGTAAAAAGAATATTAATAAAAATTTATGGATGAATTAAAAAATAAAGCAAAAAAATTACAACTCGAAGTACTGGAAAAGTTGTCCCAGTTAGTCACAGCTGGATTAGGATTGGTCGCAGCTTTGGCCTGGAATTCTTTGATTCAGGATTTTTTTGGAAAAATTTTCGGTACCCAATCAGATTTATGGGCTAAATTTGGCTATGCCTTATTGGTTACCATAATCGTAGTAGTTTTGACTTTACAGATTAGTCGAACTACCAATCGTCTCAAGGAAGATTTAAAAGTTGATGCTGAAAATAACAAATCAGTTGAATAAGTGGTTTTCATGGTTGATATTAAAAAAGAAAAATTTTGGCAAGTTAAAAAATCAGCCCCCGATGAGTTGGCTGATCGTTTTCCTGAAATTAATCCAATTGTCAGACAGTTGTTATATAATCGTAGTTTAGATACGCAAGAAAAAATAGATGAATTTTTGTATCCTGATTATTCTCAAGATTTGCACGACCCGTTTTTATTTAAAGATATGACCACAGCTTGCCAAAGAATTTGGCAAGCGGTTAGCGGTCAAGAAAAAGTGGTAATTTATGGTGATTATGATGCTGATGGAGTTTGCGCCACTACAGTTTTAGCCGAGTGGTTTAAAGCAGTTGGTTGTCCAGTGGTAGTATATATTCCTCATCGAGAAATTGAAGGTTATGGTTTAAACCAGTCAGCAGTTGAGGAATTTATAAACCAACAAGTAAATTTACTTATTACGGTTGATTGCGGCACCACCAATATAAATGAAGTTAAAAGTTTACAAGCAGCAGGTATTGATGTAATTGTTACTGACCATCATCATGTACCAACAGAGCATGTTTCACCACTGGCTTTTTTAAATTGTTCCAACCCTGATGATAATTATCCTTTCCCGCACTTAGCTGGAGTTGGGATGGCTTTTAAACTAGTACAAGGATTGATTGCGTATAGTAAAAAAAACAACTTACCCAATCAATTACCTAATGGTTGGGAAAAATGGTTGTTAGATTTGGTGGCAATTGCAACAGTTACTGATATTATGCCATTGATAGGGGAAAATCATACTTTGGTAAAATACGGTTTATTGGTTTTGAATAAAACTAGACGGTCTGGTTTAAAACACTTATTCAATACAGCTGGTTTGCAACCGCCCTTGGATACTTGGTCAATTGGTTTTATTATTGGACCAAGATTAAATGCTGCTGGTCGAATTGATCATGCCAATGACGCTTATGCTTTATTGAATGAATCTGATCAAGTACGGGCTAAACAATTGGCTGAAAAGTTACATGCAACCAACAGTAAACGACAAGCTTTAACCGAACAATTTGTTAAAGAAGCAAAATTACAGGTGGAAGCACAATTTTTATCAGGAGATAATATTTTAACCGCTTATGGAGAAAATTGGGATTTAGGTTTAGTGGGTTTGGTCGCCGGTAGAATAACAGAAATGTTTCGTCGACCTACTTTAGTAATGACTTTGAACCAAGGAAAAATCATGGGCTCAGGCAGATCACTGGCAGGTTTTAGTATAATTGCTGCAGTCGAGCAACAGCGAAAATTTTTAGATAGATTTGGCGGACACGAGGGTGCCTGTGGATTTACACTTCAACAAATAGAAAAGCTGGATGATTTTGTAAAAAGTGTTAAACTGGCAACCAGGGAAATTGATACAAAAATATTTACACCCAGTTTATTGATAGATGCTGTCGTCAATTTAGCTGATATTGATTGGTCGCTGATTGAAGAATTACAAAAATTTGAACCCTTTGGTGAAGCCAATACCGCTCCACGTTTTGTTACCTACGGTTTGCAAGTTTTTGGTATTGAGTTAGTTGGTGAGGAACAAAAGCACTTACGTTTGTTGGTTGGTGATGAACAAGGTTTAGTACGTAAGACCATAGGTTTTGGTTTGGGAAAAGTATGGGGAAATTTACAAATGGGCGATCAAATCGATTTAGTTTATGAAGCGGGAATAAATCAGTGGAATGGTAACCGTGAGTTACAATTGAAAATTATTGATATAAAAAAACATGAATAAGCGCAAAGCAATTATTTTTACTGACGGTGGAGCCAGAGGAAACCCTGGTCCGGCTGGTGTTGGTTATGTTATTTACGATGAACACGATCAATTAATTTTTAGTGCTGGTGATTATATTGGTGAAGCCACCAACAATCAAGCCGAGTATCTAGCTGTAAACTATGCTTTAAAGAAAGCACGGGAGTTGGGTTTTACTAATTTAGAATTTTTTTTGGATAGTGAATTGGTAGTCAATCAGTTGAGTCAAAATTTTAAAATAAAAAATCCTGAACTTGCTAAATTGTTTGTGCAGATTTGGAACTTATCTCAGGAGTTTGAAAAAATAACTTATACTTATATACCGCGTGAAAAAAATAAAATAGCCGACTCTTTAGTCAATCAAGCCATTGACCTATTTACCAAACAAAAACCCCGCCGTTGATGGCGGTGTTTTTGATAATTTTTGCTAAATAAATTTGTAAGCCGAATTCTGTTTTCCGCCAAGGGCGGAACGATAGTCATCTATCTGGTTTTAGTGTTACCACTAAAATCTAGCTACCAACCCGCCTGCCGATTAGACAGGACCTATTTGGTATTGCACCGGTTAGAGTTTACCTCTTTTACTACATCGCTGTAGTAACGCGTAAGTTAATTAACTTACGATTTCACCCTTATCCCGCGAAGGCGGGAAGGAATATTTTCTGTTGTACTTGTCCTAACATTATTGTCGCCAATAATGTCGGTCGGCGTTACCGATTAACCACCCGATCAGTCGGGCCGCTATGGTGTTCGGACTTTCCTCCCAGCTTTTTTAGCTGCGCGACTATCTCATTTATTTAGCGCTATTAAAATAACTCATAAATGGATAAAAGTCAAGAATAGCTTGAAAATAATGCCAAAATTAGCTAAGATTTATTCATATAACTTATATTAATTAATGAAAAAAGCCGAGCTAACATTTGCGGTTATTTCAGTACCCGTAGATTACCTTATGTTGATTGGCGCTGGTATCAGCGCTTATTGGTTGCGTTATGCTGAGTGGGTACAAGCCATTAGACCAATTGTGTTTGATTTAGATTATCGACAATATTTGGAAGTGGTGTTTTTGATTGCTTTATTTTGGTTAATTATCTTTGCTCTCCAAGGACTGTATACAATTACTTGGCACAAACGACTAATTGATGAATTAACCCAAATTGTCTTTGCTTGCTCAGCTGGTTTGATGTTGATTATTGTTTATATATTTTGGCAACGAGAATTTTTTGATTCTCGTTTTATAATTTTAGCTGGTTGGATATTGGCTATTGTCTATATAAGCATAGCCAGGATGATATTGCGTTTTATCAGACGTTTGTTGTTGGCTCATAATTGGGGAGTAACCAATATTGTGTTGATAGGTTCAGATAAAGCTGGCGATGATTTGGCTGCTGCTTTGTATCGTCAACCCGAGTTGGGTTATCGGTTATGGGAAAGATTTATCGGTTTTTATCCAGAAAGATTGTTACAAATCATGGCGGAAAAAAATATTGATGAAGTAATTTTATCCGATGCCAATTTACCTAAAGAGACCAGAGCTGATATATTAAATTTTTGTCACAGTCATCATTTGGGTTTTCAGTATGTAGCTGATATTTTTGATGCTCAGACGCATAATGTTGAAGTTCGTTCTATGGCTGGTATGCCTTTGATTGAAATAAAGAAAACTTCTTTAGATGGTTGGGGAAGGATTTATAAAAGAATATTTGATATCGTATTTAGTCTGGTTTTGATAATTTTAATTTTCCCGATCGGTTTGATTTTAGCTTTGTTCGTAGTGGTTGATTCTTATGGTCCAGCTATAGTTAAATTGCGTCGAGTGGGCAAAGAAGGAAAAATATTTTGGTTATATAAATTTAGGTCAATGATCAAAGACGCTCATTTATTGAAATACGATCAAACCGGTAATTTACAACCAGATTTAGCCAAACAGAATGTTAGATCTGACGGGCCTTTATTTAAAAATGAAAATGATAAAAGGATTACGCGATTTGGTAAATTTTTACGTCGCTCCAGTTTGGATGAATTACCGCAATTGTTCAATGTTTTGTTGGGGGAAATGAGTTTAGTCGGCCCCCGACCACATGAACCAGAGGAGGTAAGTAAGTACCAACAACACCAAAAGAAATTATTATCTATCAAACCCGGAATGACAGGTCTGGCTCAGGTTTCCGGACGGGCCAATTTATCTTTTGCTGAAGAAGTTAAACTGGATCTGTATTATATTGAGAATTGGTCGTTAAAAAATGATTTGCAAATTATTTTTAAAACTGTTTGGGTAGTAATTAAAAAAAAAGGAGTAGCTTAATTTATGAAAATAGCTTTAGTTCATGATCATTTAAATCAATTTGGCGGAGCTGAACGAGTCTTACTAAATATGCAAGCGATTTGGCCTGATAGCCCGATTTTTACTTTACTGTATGATGAAAAAAAATTAGGCAAATGGTTTAAGGACAGTCAAATCAATGAATCATTTATTAGTCGACTACCAGCCAGTCGTAAACGTTTTAAATGGTACTTGCCGCTGATGCCGGCAGCTTTTGAGCAGTTTAATTTATCTGCTTATGACGTGGTGGTTTCATCAGTATCTGGTTTAGCTAAAAGTGTTATTTTAAATCCCGAAGCTTTACATATTTGTTATTGCCATACCCCAACCAGGTATTTGTGGTCAGATACTCACAGTTATACTGAGGAGTTGCACCAACCTTGGTTGGTAAAAAAAATGTTACCACCCCTACTAACTTATTTGCGAATGTGTGATTACAATGCAGCTCAAAGAGTTGATTTATTTTTAGCTAATTCGCATTTTGTGGCCCGCCGTATAAAAAAATATTATCGACGCGATGCTCAGGTTTTATATCCTCCAGTTGATACTTCTCAATTTAAAATCAGTCCCGAGGTTGATAAATATTTTCTTATTGTATCTCGACTGCGTCCTTACAAGCGGGTTGATATTGCCGTCAAAGCTTTCAATAAGCTGGGGTTACCTTTGAAGATAATAGGAGTTGGAGAAGAAGCTGAGCATTTGAAAAAAATGGCCAAACCCAATATTGAATTTTTGGGAGCAGTGCCTGATGATTTGCGAAATCAGTATTACGCTAGGGCCCTAGCATTTATCAATCCCCAAGAAGAGGATTTTGGTATCACGGCAGTTGAAGCTATGGCAGCGGGTCGTCCGGTTATCGCTTATCGTTCGGGAGGAGCCGTAGAAAGTGTTGTGGAAAATAAAACTGGTGTATTTTTTGATGAGCAAAGTTGGGAAGCTCTGGCTGATGCGGTTATTCGTTTTACAGCAGATGATTTTGACCCGATGTTTATTAAGAATCACGCACAAAAATTTGATGCTGCCCAATTTCGTCAGCAATTGCAAAATTTAGTTAGTTCTGAATGGGAAAAGTTTTATAATTATTCCCGCGGTTATGATCATCGGAGTTGATGCTAGGTGTTTTTTGGAAAATAATTTTTCTGGTGTAAGTATATATACCCAACAAGCTTTATCTTATTTAGCCAAAATTTCACCTGCTGATAAATATATTTTACAAGCAAATGTTTTTGCAAAACCCAGACATTGGCCAACTTTATCAGCTGCCAACATTAGTCAGCAGTTAACTCATTATCCAAATAAATTATTGAATCTCGTAACGGTAGTTGGTTTTGGACCATATTTTGACCACTGGCTAAAACAGCCAGATGTTTATTGGGTGCCGGCTAATAATTTTATAAATTTATCACCACAAGTCAGTTCGGTATTTACTTGCCATGATCTTTCTTGGTTAGTTTTTCCAGAATTTTATTCAAACAAAGGAAAAATTTGGCATCGAGCACTACAGTTAGAAAAAAAATATCAGCAGGCGGATAAAATCATAGCAGTAAGTGAACATACAAAAAATGATATTTTACGTTTTTTTCCCAAAATTAACCCTGATAAAATTTCGGTAATTTACTCAGGAGTAGAAGCGGTTAAATTATCAAGCGAACAAATAGAACAGCAAGTCAAGTTGTTGGCTTTGCCAAAAAATTATATTTTATATTTAGGTAATATCGAACCGAGAAAAAATTTACTTAGTTTAATATCGGCTTTTCTTAAATTGCAGTCAAAATTCCCAGATTTGTATTTACTAATAGCCGGCGGTGATGGTTGGCATCGTGGTTACAGTCGCCGAGTGCAAAAAAAAATAGCTAAACATCCTCGGATAAAATATTTGGGCTATGTAAATGAACTGCAAAAATTAGTATTATATAATCAGGCATTGTCGTTCGTTTTTCCCTCATACTACGAAGGTTTTGGTTTTCCGCCGTTGGAAGCTATGACCCAAAATTGTCCAGTTATTGCCAGTCATACTTCCGCATTACCCGAAGTGATAGGTGAGGCGGGGGTATTGATTAATCCCTTTGCTGTCAATGATTTATCTGTAGCTATAGCTGAGATTATCAGCAATGAAAATTGGCGTCAGCAACTAAAAATTTTGGGACAACAACAGGTTGCTAAATTTACCTGGGAAAAAACAGTGGTGCAAATGAAACAATTATTTAATCATTTATGAAAATTGGTATTGACGCCAGATTATATGGCGCGCAAAAAAATAGAGGAATTGGACGTTATATTGAAAAATTGCTTGAATATTTACAGTCAGTTGATCAAGTCAACCAGTACTACGTTTTTTTGTTGCCAGATAATTTTTCTTTGTTCAAGCCAACGGCGGAAAATTTCCATAAAGTGCAAGTATCAATTCCTTGGTATTCCTGGTCAGAACAGTTAATCTGGCCGCTAATTTTATTTAAATATCATTTTGATTTGGTGCATTTTACCCATTTCAATGTCCCTATGTTGTATTGGGGTTGCTATATGATAACTTTGCATGATTTAATCATGACTCATTATACTGATGATCGTAGTACAACCAAAAATAAATATTTGTATAGGTTGAAAATATGGTTAGCCAGAGTAATGATAAATTTTACTGCTAAAAGAGCCAAAGCAGTTATTTGTCCCTCAGAGTATACTAAGTCAGATGTAATTAAGCATTTAGGTTTACAACCAGAAAAGTGTTTTGTAATTTATGAAGCAGTTGATCAGCAAATTGATGATTCGCTACCAACTGACAATATCGTAAAAAAATTTTCTATTTACAAACCGTTTTTTTTCTACGTCGGTGCTGCTTATCCTCATAAAAATTTAGCCAGACTGATTGAAGGTTTCTTACAATTCAATGAAACTGGTAAGTATAAATTATTGTTGGCCGGTAGAGAAGATTATTTTTATTTGCGTTTAAAAGATAAGTACCAACAACATCGTAGTATTATTTTTACTGGAGTAGTAAGTGAACCTGAGTTGTCTTATCTTTATAGTCAGGCAGTGGCCTTTGTTTTTCCTTCTTTGATTGAAGGTTTTGGTTTGCCACCCTTGGAGGCAATTAAACACCACTGTCCAGTGGTTAGCAGTAACACGAGTTGTTTACCAGAAGTTTTAGCCGAAGCGGCTTTATACTTTGATCCGACTAAAACAGAGGCAATTACTACTGCTTTGCATAAAATAGTTAGTAACACGGAAGTAGTTGAGCTTTTGCAAATCAAAGGTCTCAATCGCTTGAAATATTTTTCTTGGCATAAAATGGCTTTTCAAACAGCCCAAGTATATAAGCAATTTTGTAAAAAATAAATTTTATTGTATAATATGAAGATACAAGCCTAGCAGAATTAATTACATGAAGAAAAAAAAGATTGTTAAAAAACTTTCTTCTTCCCAGCTAAAAAAGAAAACTAAAAATAGTAAAACTACTAAGGTAAAGTCCAAGAAATTAGCTTTACCGACTAAGAAAAAATCTGGCCAAGCGTTAAAAAAAGTAAAGGTGGAGAAAAAAGTTAAAAAAAATAAGTCACCAAAAACAAAATTTACTAGTCGTCAACCAATTAAAGTAAACGCTAGTGAAGTTTTTTTATTTACTGAAGATAATGTCAGGGTGTATAAACAACAAGCTAGCACGACTCAAATAAAGGAGACGGAGATTTGGCAGTCAAATACCAAAGTCTATCAATCAGAGCAAAAAATTGATCAAACAAATAATGAAGTCGCAAACGAAGGTGGACAGCTGATAAGTATTAAAAAAACTACTTCTGAACTCAACTCTCCTTATGTAGTAGATTTAAAAAATCAAGGTTATTATCGTCAAAGAGTATTGGCTAATTTATCGTCCAAACCTTCCTTTGAGGAGAAAATTTTTGCCTGGGATAAAAGAATTCAGAATGTTAAAACCAATTTTATCACTCCAGAAATAAAACAATATAAACTTAGATCAGCTTACAATATTGATCATCAACCACCCCGTTGGTGGTTGCGGTTATGGCGCCGTAGCAACGGTGCTCTGAGTGGACTTTATCAATTACTGATTAGTAAATTTTCAAGTTGGGGAGAAAACCAAACCGAAATAATATTACAACGGGCTGCCAATAAATTGTCTGACAACCAGACTGATTATCTGGACGTCACTACAACCAAACCAACTAAACACTTATCATTTTTACCCACAGACGTTTTAGTGTCTCTTAGGTTATTTGTATTATTAGCTTTAGTTTTAATAGTTCCGTTGCAGGGTTATACTTATTATCATGATTTAAAAACACAGCGCGCCATGGTATTGGGTGCTACCAGTACTATTTATGAAGATTTTCAAGAGGGTTTCTCGGCTTTTGAAAAATTGGATTTTTCAGCTGCCGAAAATAGATTCAATCAAGCTCAAACGAATTTGGCCATGGTCAATAACATCTTGGATAAATATCCTGCTTGGTTAATATCAGTAGCTAAAGTCATACCAAATTTTGGTGGAGAAGTAAGTAAT
Source organism: uncultured Gammaproteobacteria bacterium (assembly GCA_964493305.1). Classification (GTDB taxonomy): domain Bacteria; phylum Patescibacteriota; class Patescibacteriia; order S139-126; family S139-126; genus DYGA01. Next base: position 8,934 of record CAZBLW010000003.1, on the reverse strand, counting down.
GGGTTGATTTTAACTTCGGCCGGCAACAAAATGGCAGAACTAGGCATTTACTTAACGGATTTATTCAAAAATCTAGAGACCAATGGTTCGAATAATATTGCCATTTTACAATCTTTACATCTAGGCTTAGTACAGGCTGAAGCAAGTTTGTCTGATATACAAAATTTATTAGCTAAAGTTGAACCAGCTAGTTTGCCAGCAGATTATCAAAGCCAATTCCAACAGCTAAATGATTTATTACCTGCAGCCAACGCTGTTTTTCAAAATGCCGCCGAGATAAGTTTATTTGCCAGTGATTGGTTGGGGGCAAAAGAGCCACAACGTTATTTGTTGATTTTTCAAAATAACAACGAATTAAGACCCAGTGGTGGGTTTATTGGTTCTATTGCCGAAGTTGATATTAAAAATGGAAAAATACAAAATTTTTATTTACCACCCGGAGGTGTTTATGATTTGCAGGGAAATTTAAAAACCCTCTTAGCTTCACCAAAACCTTTATGGTTGCTCAATGCTAATTGGCAGTTACAGGATAGTAATTGGTTTTTTGATTTTCCGACCACTGCTCAGAAAGTTATGTGGTTTTATGAAAAGTCCGGTGGTCCAACGGTTGATGGAGTAGTGGCAGTAAACTCACAAATTTTACCAAAACTTTTGGCTATTACCGGTCCAATTGATTTGCCAGAATTTAATTTAAAATTAGATGCCAACAATGTTATCAATGAATTACAACAAGAAGTAGAGGTTAATTATAATCGTGAAAACAATCAACCTAAAAAAGTATTAGCTGCTTTGTTACCTATTTTAATACAGAAATTAGAAGCACTGCCTCCCCAAGATTTTTTTAATATTTTTTCTCTAGTACACAATAGTTTACAAGTTAGAGATATTCAACTTTATCATCAACAGCCAGATTTACAAGCGAAAATAAAACACTTTGGTTTCGGTGGGGAAGTGCAAAATGCTGATTATGATTATTTGGCGGTGGTAGATACCAATATTGGCGGTGGCAAAACCGATCAAGTTATAAGTAGTCAAGTTTTATTAACTACCAACATCAACGCCAACGGCGAGGTGATAAATACTTTAAAAATCATCAAACAACACAACGGTGATTTAGCTGATTATTTCACCGGACATACTTATCAAGATTATCTAAGAGTTTACGTTCCTTACGGGAGTAAATTGTTGACAGCAACTGGTTTCAATCCACCACCAGCTGATCAGTTCAATCAGCCAGCAGCAGGTTATACGGAGGATAAATTTTTACCAGCTATTGAAACCAATGAACAATATGATTTAGAAAGTGGTACGCGCATCACTGATGAATTTGGCAAAACGGTATTTGCCAATTGGTTAAGTTTGCAACCAGGCCAACAAGTGGAAGTGTCTTTAAGTTATATTTTGCCCAATAAAATTGTTTTTAAAAAACAAAATCAAGATAATTATTTTATAAATATTTTAGATAGTTTTCTAGCCAAAGTTGGTTTAGCCCAGCCGGATACTGATGAAGTGGGTATTTATACTTTATTTTTACAAAAACAATCCGGCCAACCCAGTTTTAGTTTTTCCCAAGAAATTATTTTCCCCAATATTTGGGAAGCTTTGGTAAGTAAATTGTTGAAAGATAATACTGCCCAGCGTGATAATCATATTTATTATCAAAACGCTACCGCAGTTGATCAACTTTGGGGAGTTATTTTTAAAAATTAAGACAATAAAAAAATTGTAAATTAATCGTGATACACGATTTTTATTTTTGCTAAAATTAGCTAAAATCATCTAATTACTATTGACAAAATTGAAAAGAGGGTATATAATGAATTGTTAAATAAGTGGAGAGAGAATTAGGGAAGTATTTTTTATCTCTCCAATCCGGGGAGTTTTTTGAAATATTAACAAGGAAGCATGAATTAGGAGGGAAAACTTGGAATTTTTTTCAAGTTTAGAGGTAAATCGTTTTAGCCCTTTTATCCGGTGTTATTACTGGGTACGCGCTTGATGGTTTACTTGTTTGACATCCCGCCACGCGGGATCACTCAAACTTTCCCTCATAATTCATGTTTTCTTCATTAGTTGGGAGTAATTATTTGGGGAGAGAGTGACTTGCTCGGTACAAATAATTTTTTTAGACCGTTAGCAAGCTCGCTCCCAAATAATTACTCCTGAGGGATTCTTTTCAGTTCTGGGCGTGAACGTGCTGATGCATGTTTCATGCCTTGAACTGAGGAGAATCTAGCAAGGTGAAAAAATAAAAAACCAATATAAATTCCTTGCTAAAAATTTTAAAATAAAATACTGATGACGAGTGCGGCGCCCTTAACAACATGTTACAAATTAAATTTTGTAAATGGATTTAAGGCTGACATTCGCCCTCAGTAATCTGGGCGCTTGGTTCGAGGCTAGTCGGTTGTCCCGCTTTGCGGGAAAAACTCTCTCCTCACAGCCGACCATGCAATTCTAGAATCAAGCCCCAGATTAGTGAGTAAATTTATAAATATATATATTAGGAGTATTGAAATGATTTCAAGAATTATTCCCTTGGTAGTATCAATATTTGGTACTGCTTCTTTCTATATTGGAATTAAGTTATTTAATACAACAATTAATCATGCGTCATTATTGTATTTATCAATAGCTTTTTTTATACTTTTAGTAAAATTAGATATTCTTAGATTTAAAGAATAAACTTTTAAAAGCACATATTATGTGCTTTTTTTAATTTTACTTATTCTTTAATAAAATTAGTTTTTATGGTAAAATATTTGCATAATGCTTAATAAAATTTGGTTTAAATTAAATAACACCACTACCGGCGGGGCAATCTTGATTGCCTTTTTTTCTGTATTTGCCAAAATCGTTGGTTTACTCAGGGATAGAATCTTGGCTGCTAATTTTTCCGGTGAAAAAATTGATTTTTTGGATATTTATTACGCGGCTTTTAAATTGCCGGATTTAGTTTTTAATACTTTGGTTTTAGGTGCTTTAGCTTCAGCGTTTATACCAGTATTTGTGAAGTATTTACAAAAAAACAAAGAAGAGGCCAACCAAATTGCCAACTCGCTTTTGAATTTGTTATTAGTTGTCATAAGTTTACTAACGATTATTTTTATAATTTTTGCTCCTTGGTTTACTCATTTAGTAGTACCTGGTTTTAGTGGTGAGAAGTTTGCTTTAACAGTAAGTTTTACCAGAGTCATGTTTTTGGCTATTCTTTTTTTTACTGTGTCCAACATTTTTTCTGGTATCTTAAATTCATATAAAAAGTTTTTGTCTTTTTCTTTGGCACCAATTTTTTACAATCTGGGAATAATTTTTGGCATTGTATTTTTTACTAAGTGGTTAGGACCTATCGGACTTGCTTGGGGGGTGGTATTGGGATCAGTGTTACATTTGTTGGTGCAATTGCCGGAAACGCTTACTACTGGTTGGCGTTACAGTTTTGCTTATCAATTTAAACACCCGGCGGTTAGGCGGATTATTACTTTGATGATACCAAGAACTTTTGGCTTGGCAGTTGCCCAAGTTAATCAAGTGGTGACTGTAATCATCGCCTCAACCCTGGCAGCCGGATCAGTTGCTTATTTTAATTTAGCCAACAACTTACAATCATTTCCCATTTCGGTTTTTGGCGTATCAATTGCTATTGCTTGTTTTCCGGCTTTTTCTCAGGCTTTTGCTGAAAAAAATCAAGAAAAGTTTATGGTCAGTTTTAGTGTAAATTTTCGTCGGATATTATATTTGATTGTACCTTTTTCCATTTTTTTACTTTTACTTAGAGCTCAAATAGTACGTTTGGTTTTAGGCACTGGTAATTTTACTTGGACTGATACTATTCAAACCGCTCAAACTCTTGGTTTTTTTTCCTTGTCTTTGTTTGCGCAAAGTTTAATTCCGTTGTTATCCCGCTCTTTTTATGCTTTTGAAGATACTAAAACCCCAGTGTTGGTTAGTTTTTTTTCGGTGTTGGTCAATATAGTTGGTGCTATTATTTTAGGAAATTATTATGGAATTTTTGGTGTAGCAATTGCTTTTTCTATTGCTTCAATTTTAAATTTTATAATTCTACTTACGATTTTAAGATTTAAAGTTGGTTATTTGGATGACAAAAAATTAGCTTATTCAACTTTAAAAATAAGTTTTTTAAGTTTATTGGTAGGTTTACTTGGTTACTTAATAATGCATATAGTTGCTCCCATGGTAAATATGCGTACTTTTTTTGGTATTTTTATACAAACCGCCGCTACCTTGTTTATTGGCGGAGGAGCTTATATAATACTGTCAGTTTTATTTAAGTTTGAAGAGGTAGAGATTATCGGTAAGTTTTTAGGTAGATATTTGAAAGTTTTTCAAAAAAATAATGGTAATAAAGAAAATTTCTAATAACTAATTACTAATGAATTTTTAATTAATTAATTAATAAATTAAATCATTGATTCCTGCCTGCCGGCAGGAGTAATTAGTTACTTAGTAATTAGTCATTTATAAATATTTATGGACGGTAAACATATTCGTAATTTTTGCATCATTGCTCATATTGACCATGGTAAATCAACTTTGGCTGATCGGTTATTGGAAAAAACACAAACCGTTGATAAAAGAAAAATGAAAGACCAACTACTGGATCAAATGGATTTAGAAAGAGAGCGGGGTATAACCATTAAGCTTACACCGGTTAGAATGCAGTGGCAGGGTCATGAACTCAATTTGATTGATACACCTGGACACGTGGATTTTGCTTATGAAGTTTCACGTAGTTTAGCAGCTGTTGAAGGTGTGTTGTTGTTGGTTGATGCTACTCAAGGAATAGAAGCGCAAACGTTGGCGAATTTGTACTTGGCCCAAAAACAACATTTAGTCATAATTCCTGTGATCAACAAAATTGATTTGCCAGCGGCTGACATAAAAACTGTACAAGAAGATTTGGTTAAATTGTTAGGTTGTGAAATGTCTGATATTTTAATGGCTTCAGGTAAAACCGGACAGGGTGTGGAAGAAATACTAAATGCCATAATTGAACGTATTCCATATCCGCAAGGACAAATTACATTGCCAACCCAAGCTTTAGTATTTGATTCTTTTTATGATGAGTATCGCGGCGTTGTATCTTATGTTAGATTGCAAAACGGTCAGATTGCCAATGGTGATAAAATTAAATTTATTTCTAACCATCTAATCACCGAAGCTCTAGAAGTTGGTTGTTTTTCTCCCACTATGAATAAACTAAGTAATTTATCAGCTGGTGAAATTGGTTATATCGTGACTGGTTTGAAACAAGTAGCTGAAGCTAAGATTGGTGATACTATTACCAATCAGCTCAACCAAGCAGTGGTGGCACTACCTGGTTATGAAGAAATGAAGCCAATGGTTTATGCTGGCATTTATCCCAAAGAAGGTGATGCTTTTTCTGAATTGCGAGAAGCGATGGAAAAATTGAAATTAAATGATGCCTCTTTGATTTATGAACCAGAATCATCAATTGCTTTAGGGTTTGGATTTCGTTGTGGTTTTTTAGGTTTATTGCATTTGGAGATATTTAAGGAAAGATTGAAAAGAGAATATCAATTGGAAATTGTGGTTACTACACCATCAGTAGCTTACAAAATTATTGATAAAAAAGGACAGGAGCGGATTATTCATTCACCCGAAGAATTTCCAGCTCGAGAAAAAATTGAAAAAACTTATGAACCAATCATGAAGGTGGAGATATTAACTCCTAAAGAATATGTGGGTAGTGTGATGAAATTGGCCAGTGAGAAGCGAGGACAGTACTTGGATACCAATTACTTAGATGAACAAAAAGCAATTTTGTATTATTTTTTGCCTTTAACTTCTCTTTTGGTAGATTTTTATGATACACTAAAGAGTGTGACCAGTGGTTATGCCAGTTTAAGTTATGACTTTTTTGATTATCAAGATTGTGAATTGGTCAAGCTTGACATCATGGTGGCGGAAGAAAAAGTGGAAGCACTGTCAACTTTGGTATATGATGATCAATCTTATCATATCGCCAGGCAAGTGGTGGAATCATTGAAAAAAGTTTTACCCCGGCAAATGTTTGAGGTAAAAATTCAAGCAGCCGTAGGAGGTAAAATAATTGCCAGTGAACGACTATCAGCCATGCGTAAAGATGTTACTGCCAAACTTTATGGTGGAGATGTAACTAGAAAAAGAAAATTATTGGAAAAACAGAAAAAAGGTAAAAAGAAAATGCAACACCGTGGTCGAGTTGATATACCTGCTGAAGCGTTTATTGCCTTACTTAAAAGATAAATGAAAAAGAAAACCGTCAGAAAATTTATTTGGGTGATAATTGCTTTAATAGTTACCTTTACTATGGTACTCTGGTCGTTTGGTGTAGCTTATTTTTAAAATATGATTGATTTACCTGTTTATTTTCAAAAAAAATTGTCCGAAGATGAGGAGGTTATTTTATTTGTTCGTCCTTTTGGTTTGGTTTATGTTGGTTGGGTGATAATGTCAGCTGTACTGGTTTTTGGACCTTTGTATTATTTTTTTCATTTTTTGAAATTTGGTTATTTTGGTATAGCTCTTTTATTGTTAATATTTTTATTGGGATTATTTAGTTTTGTTAAAACAATAGTTGTTTGGCGTTTTACAGCAGTGGTGTTGACCAATAAAAGAATAATAGATTTTGATCAACGAGGTTTATTTGTCAGAGATTTATCTGAGGCACCACTAGTGAATGTTCAGGATATTTCTTTGTCACAGAAAGGCATCTGGGCAATGCTATTTGATTTTGGCACTATCAAAATACAAACCGCTGGCACCAATGCAGTTTTGGAGTTGACTTATATCAGACATCCCAGGCAAGTACATGAAATTTTAGTTGATTTAAAAGAAAATTCATTACAGGTCAGTAAACAGGCAAGTGCTGATTGGCAAAAAGATCCGCGATTACAAAGTTTTTTCAGTGTTTTGGAAAAAAAGAAAACGGAAATTGGCGAAGAAAAATTACAAGAAGCTCTGGACGAATGGCTGGGTAAAAATAAATGATTTGGAAAAAAAATAGATTCTTATTATAATATAGTTTATGAAGTCAGCCAGTAATGATTTTTGGTTAAAACGTTTATTTCGTTCCAATGTATTTTTTTTGTTAGTACTAATTTTGTTGGCGTTATTTTCTGTTTCGTTGTTTAGAGAGATAATGAGAAAAGTGGAAATTCAAAAAGAGATCAAGAAATTGGAAGATCAGGTGTCTCAATTAGAAAACCGTAACACTGAATTGAGTTCATTGATTCAATATTTTCGTACTGATGAGTATATTGAAATGGAAGCACGTACTAAATTGGGTTATAAAAAACCGGGTGAGACAGTTGTGGTAGTTGCCTCTGATACCAGTAATCTAACCTCTCCTGTTGATCAAGTAAATAACCAAATTTTGTCGCGTAGTAATTGGCAAATTTGGGTTGATTATTTTTTTAGAAATTAGTTAAATATTTATGCCTGAAACAAAAGACAATCAAACAAAACAATCGGACAATCAAGAGCCGATTGAGAAGAAATATTCTGAAATTAGAGAATCAGTGTTGGCTGCTATAGCGGCTGAAGCTACCAAATCAACAGCTGGGGAAGATAAAAAAACCAAGCAAAAGCTTGTGGATAAGAAAGTTAAGGTAAATAGTACCAATAAAAAAATTAAATCATCTAAAGATAAAAAAAATATTATGATTAAAGAAAAAAAGGATAGTGGAGATTTGGAAACAAAAGAAATGGATAACAAAAAGTTAGAAACAAAAAGCGAAGATAAACAATCCTCGTCAGATAAAAATGCAAAAAAGGACGAAGTCAAAGTTAAACAGCAGGAAAATGATACAGTACCGGAGAGAACCAAAGTGAAGTCTAGTAGCAAATTTTTTAAAATTTTTACTTTAAGTATTTTGTTTACGATCTTGTTAATCGCCCTAGTGTTGGGTGGAGGTATCTATGTATTCAAATGGCAACAACCAGTAGTTAAAAAAATTGTTTCCTTGTTGCCTTGGCCAGCCGGTTTTTATAATTATCAACCAATAAGTCTTAAAAGTTACTGGGAAGATATTGCTACATTGAATTATTTTTATAATAACCAAGTAGCCCTGGGAAATTATAAGGAAGCACCTCCTGAGACTGAGATTAAAAATATTGTGTGGGATAGATTAGTAAATATGATGATTGTTGAAGATTTAGCTAAAAAATATCAAGTAGCGGTGGCACCTGAGGAAGTGAGTCAGGAAATTGATACAATTGTTAATGAAGCAGGGAGTCGTGAAGCCTTAGCCGACAATTTATACGAATTTTATCAATGGGATATAAAAACTTTTGCTGACAAAGTAATCGGGCCTTATTTATTGGAACAGAAAGTTTGGGAAAAGATAAGTAGTGATCCGGTTTATGATCAAGCCGCACAAAGTGAAGCCCAACAGGTATTAACTGAAGTTAAGGAAAACCCTGACAAGTTTGCTGAAATTGCTAAACGAGTAAGTGACGATCCAGGTAGTGCAGAACGCGGTGGTGATTTAGGTTATTTCAATCAAGGTGTGATGGTGCCAGAATTTGAACAGGCGGCTTTTAATTTGCAGGTAGGGGAGATTAGTGATTTAGTAAAAACGCAATTTGGTTATCATATTATAAAATTGGATGATAAGACAGTTTCTTCAACCGATCCCAGTGAAGTACAAATAAAAGCCAGTCATATTTTGATAGCACCAGCTTCTTTTGCTGAGATTTTAGAAAAATATAAACAGGAAAACAAAATTATCCGTTTGTTGGATAAATAAAATCGCCACAAGAGGCGAGTTTCTTTGCTATTTAAAATGGAGCCGACCGCGGGAGTTGCCCGTCTCGCCTAATGGCGTAGCCGAGGCGGAAACCCACAATAGTAATTTTTACAATATATTTTCTAGTTTGTTGATGACTTGGAGCCGACCGCGGGAGTTG
>CAZBLW010000002.1:337088-348390 GCA_964493305.1 uncultured Gammaproteobacteria bacterium | reverse complement strand
ATTCTTACTTCTACCTTCTCAACGCCTCAATCGGATCAAGATCAGCCGCTTTTTTGGCTGGATAAATACCAAATACCAAACCCACGGTAGCCGCAAAACCAACCGCCAAAAATATTGACCATAAGGGCAAAGTAAAAACAAAATCAATTTTTAAATATTTTGCCAGCAAAGTAAAAAGTTGAGTAACTATACCCCCAGCTACAATCCCGGCTATACCACCCAGAACAGTTACAAAAACTGCTTCCCATAAAAATTGCCATAAAATATTTCCCTTAGTTGCACCAACGCTTTTGCGTAGACCAATTTCAAAAGTCCGTTCGGCCACTGACACATACATAATATTCATAATCCCCACTCCACCGACAATCAAACTAATACTAGCAATAGCAATCAATAGCAACTGTACCCCTCCTAAAATTACATTGAGCATATCTTGCATTTCTTCTTGAGTAGTCACAGCAAAATCATCTTTTTTGGGATCAGTTATATCATGACGTTCCCGCAACAAATCTTCAATCTGGGCTTTAGTCAACTGATCTTGACTCATATCTTTCATAGTAGCTAAAAAATACATCACATGATCAATTCCCATAACTTTTTTTTGCAAAGTAAAAAGTGGCATAACTGCCATACTATCCATATCAAAAAAAGGCGACGCTCCTCTGGCCTTAAATACACCAATCACCTCATATTTTAAATTCCCAATCTTTATCTGTTTACCCAAAGCCTCGTCATCACCAAACAAAGTTTCTTTAATACCTGACCCCAAAACAACCACCTGGGCTTGGGAACGATTCTCTTCAGCGGTAAAAAATCTACCTTGTTCAACTTTGGACTGGTCAATATCAATAAAATCAGGAGTTACTCCATAAATTGTGATAACTTTATTTTCGTTGCGATAAGAAGCAATGCCTTGCCCTAAAACAGCCGAATAAACTTTATCTATATTGTTCAATTTCCTAACCGCCTCAGCATCAGAATCTTTCATGGTAGTTATGGTGATACCCATAGCCATTCCAGCAGCATTATCAACAGATTGCTGACTGGTGGAGGGAACCTTGACTTCGGCTTGAATTATATTATTGCCAAAAGCATTGACTTCATTGTAAACAAAGCCCTTCAAAGCCTCCCCGGCTGACAAAATTACAATAACTGAAGAAATACCAATAATTACTCCGAGCATAGTAAGTAGCGAACGGATACGGTTAGCATGCAAGGCGGCGTGCGCTTGCTTGAGCGGTAATAAAAATTTTACAAAATTATTCATAACGTAAAGCTTCAATAGGATCAAGTTGCGCAGCTTTTTTGGCTGGATAATAACCGAAAATCATACCAATTAAAAAAGCAATTGAACAAGATAAAATTACTGACCCAGGGGTAATAATAAAATCCCAGGCATAATCCAGTTGCGTAGCTACCACCGCAATCAAAAAAGAAATCAAACTACCCGCCACAATACCAATAATAGCCCCCAGTAAAGTCAAAATAATTGCTTCTACCAAAAACTGGGTAATAATATCTTTGGTTTTGGCACCCAAACTTTTGCGCAGTCCAATTTCTTGGATGCGTTCATTGACCGCAATTAGCATGATGTTCATTATCCCCACACCACCGACCAGTAAACTAATACTGGCAATGGCTGCAAGAAAAAATGATAAAGCTGTAGTCAGAGTGGCCAGTAAATCCAACGCCTGCGTAGCACTACGAACAGAAAAATCATCAACTTCATTGGAAGTCAAATTATGTTGAGCCCGCAAGACTTGTCTAATTTGTTGTAGGACATCATCAATAACTACATTTTTTTCCACCCGGACTCTGGCAAAAGCCAGATGATCTACACCCAACATAATTTTTTGGGCGGTTCGTAAGGGTATAAAAACTTGAGTATCCTGATTCATAAAACCAGCTGTGCCTCGCTCTGGCATCACGCCAATTACGGTAAAAGTTTCTTTCCGAATGCGAATTTTTTTACCTACCGCTGGTTCACCGTGAAATAATTCATCATAAACTTTTGACCCCAATACCGCTACCCGAGCTAAGGAATTATCTTCTTCATTAGTAAAAAATCTGCCTGTCAATACTTGGGTATTTTCCACCGTAGTATAACTCGACTCCACCCCCACAAACGCTGTATCAAACTTTTGATTTTCATAAGTCACTGTATCTTGACCGCGCATATACCCACTAGCTGCAACTACCCCGGGAACTTTATTTTCAATTTCTCTAATATCATCATTTTTTAAAGTGGTAATAGTAATACCCATTGCTGAAGCTGGCGGTCCGTCTTCTTCACTAGCACCTGGTAAAATGGCAACCAAATCCGAACCAATACCTGAAATTTGGCTGTACAATAAACTTTCCGCTCCTTTACCCACAGAGATAATTATTATCACGGCCGCAATACCAATAATAATCCCAAGCATAGTCAAAAACGATCGGTTACGGTTAGCCGACAAAGCTCGTAATGAAATTTGAGCCTGTGCCAAAAGATTCATAACTATTTAATTAGTTCTGTCTGTTCTTTGGCAATCAACCTATTTTTAACCAATTCATCACTTTCCAATAAACCATCTTTGATCTTCAAAATTCGTTTTGCGTGTTGTGAGGTGTATTTTTCATGAGTCACCAAAATAATCGTCCGACCCTGATCATTTAAGGCTTGCAAAATTGACATAATTTGTTGACCTGATTTTGAGTCCAAATTACCAGTTGGTTCATCAGCAAAAACTACTGCTGGTTCATTGACTAAAGCCCTGGCTATTGCCACTCGTTGTTTTTCTCCACCAGAAATTTGGTTGGGGAAATAACCAAGTCGATGTGAGAGACCAACTTGATCTAGGGCTTGTTTGGCTGCTCCATCTTTGTCCTTGCGATGACTATAAAGCAGTGGCAATTTTACATTATCCAACACTGTTAGTTTCGGTAGCAAATGAAAAGCTTGAAAAACAAAACCAATTTCTTGATTGCGCATCAGTGCTAGTTCATCATCATCAAGCTTGGAAACATCTTTACCCTTATATAAAAATTGACCACTAGTGGCTTTGTCTAAAAAACCTAAAATATGCATCAGGGTGGATTTGCCACTACCTGAGGGACCCATAATCGCTACAAACTCACCAGTCTCTATACTAAAACTGACACCGTGTAAAACTTTGGTGACTACTTCGCCAGTTTGAAATTCTCGTTTAATATCTTTGATACTGATCAAAGACATATTTATTTTGGCTCTTGTTTAAAGGTAATTACCTCTTCACCTACAGATAGACCACTAACTATTTCCACCAATCCGCCATCGGCTTTGAGTCCAGTTTCGACATTTTTTTTCACAACTTGACCATTTTCCAAAACTTCTACATATTTGCCACCGTTTTCTTTGACTGCCCGAGCGGGAATAGATAAAACATTTTCGCGACTAGCAGTAGCGATATCGATATTGGCGGTCATACCTGGTTTAACCTCATCACTGCTGTCATCAAAAGTCACTTTGACTCGATAATACACTACATCTTGAATCCGCGTTTCCGCTGGGTCAATAAAAGTTACATGTCCTGTAAACTCTTGTTCGCCAAAAGCATCCAAAGTAATATGGGCCAACTGACCAACCGCAATCTTGGCGATATCTGATTCGGGAATATCAACTTCTATTTCCAATCCAGAATTACCCAACAAAGAAAAGACTGGTTTAGACAGATCAGTTTTCTCGCCGACTTTATAATTCACTCTGGTGATTGTGCCACTCAACGGAGCTTTGATAGTCATTTGATCCAAGGCTACTTGGGCTCTTTGCAAAGCCGCTAAACTCTGAGTCACCCTAGCTCGTTGCAATTCAATATCCTCTGCTCGAGCTGATGATAACAATTGTTGGTGTTGAGCTTGAGCCAAATCCCAAGCGCCTTTGGCTGAGTTGACCGCACCTTGGGCGCTAGCAACTTGTGAATCTTTACTGGCTAAAAATGAATTCAAATTATTTTCTGCCGTAATCACAGCTGTCTTGGCATTTTCCCAACTAGTTCTAGCAGTTTGCACACCACTGATACTGGCACTAATAGTTGCCTGATCAGCTCTGATATTGGCTTTATCAGTATCAATTTCTGTTTGGGTATAATCAGTACTGGCTGGAGTATTGATTAAGACTTCAAAAATATCAGATAAGTTTTGGGAAACCTTAAGTAGGGCATCGATACTGGCTTGCAAGGCTTGGCTAATATCACTATCGGTCAGAGTAAGTTGAGCTTGGCTTAATTTTTGTTTAGCTTGACTAATTGCTGTTTGCGCTTGCGCTAAACTAAATTCAGCCGTAGTTTTGGTAAAACTATTTTTCGCTCCCAAAGTATATTTGGCATCATCTCTTTTTAAAATTTCATCCACTCGATTGTTTGCAATTTCACCATCAAATAGTTCGTTGGACATAGTAGAAAAAGCTGACTCTCGCGCATTAGTCAGACTTACTTGGCTACTTTGTAAAGTATTATTGTACTGTTTTTCATCCGCTACCAATTTATTTTGCAAATTAGCTAAGTCAGATAAACGATTGTTGTAAGTAATCTCGGAATTTTTCAAACTCTCCTCGCTAATCTTGATTTCATTGTCACTGGCACCGGCAATCAGTTTATTCAACTGAGCAGCAGCTGCTTGCCAGTTGGCCCTGGCTTCCAGGACTGAGTTTTGTTGAGCTTGCGAAGATAGTTGGGCTAAAATTTGACCAGCTTCAACTTGATCACCCTTGTCAACTTCGATTTTGGCAATCGTACCTAAAGATTCAAAATTCAAGTTAATTTCCTCTGCTCCTTGCACCTTACCAGTCACAGAAACAGTTTGTTCAATATTACCTTGTTGCACTTTTTCCGTAGTATATTGCACCCCTGGCTTTGGTTTTAAAGCAATATAGCTGCCACCACCAACCACCAAAACAACTATTACCCAAAAAATCTTTGATTTTAATAATTTTTTCATAAGTATTATTTATTTATCATTCGATTATTATAGCATAAATTTTAAATCTTGTCAAAAATAAACTTTTAAAATAATTTTAAATTATCAATTGTAAATTATAAATCAATTTTTAATTTTTTAATTTTTAAATTTTGTAAATAAATCTTAATTTTTAAATATTACGACCATCAGCTTCCTGAAGTGAAAAATTAACAAAAAACGAGCGGAATTTGTTTCTCAACTCTAGCGTTTAGCGCTTTTGAGAGGCACGTGAGCGTTTGGCAATTTTGCCTGAACGGAAGCGCTGGTCGGCAGTTTTTGTTACTTTTTGCCCGCCTTGTCGGCGAGACAGGCTGACAAAAAGTAAACATAAAAAAATATTTTATTTTTTATTTCTGGATTCCCGTTTACACGGGAATGACAATACTTTTTTAATGACTAATAACTAATTTCTAATTACTAATGAATTACTAATTAGATAATTATTAAATTAAATCATTGATTAGTAATTCGTAATTAATAATTTATAATTTCCCTTACTTCTTACTTCTTAATTCTACTTTTCGCTTTTAATCTAATCAGTGATCTCAGCATCCTCCAGCTGGTTTTTAGAAATTGGCTTGGTGAAGTAGAGATGGTTGAAGCTTGTTTTTCCCGCCAAGTTACTGGGACTTCAATTATTTTTTTACCTGCCAGTTTTAGTTGATACAAAATTTCTACATCAATTGCCATATCATCAATTTGAAGTTTTGGTAAAATTTGTTCCAAAGCTTCCCGAGTAAACAATTTTCCCCCGCACTGAGTATCAACCACTGGTAAAGCAAATAATATTCTGACCAGAGTGCGAAATAACCAAGAAGCAACAACACGCAAAAATGAATCTCTATCAGTCAATACTGATTCGGGTAAATAACGCGAGGCAATCGCAGTGTCATAATTTGGAATATTATCAACCAACTTTTTAAATTCAGTTGGTTCCAAAGAATTGTCAGCGTCAATAAACCCCAATAAATTTTCAGCTGGAAATTTTTCCAAAGCATATTTAAAACCGGCTCGGATGGCTTTGCCTTTACTATTGCCAATAAATTTTTCCAAAGAAATATATTCTATTCTTCCCGGGAATAAATTTTGATAATTTTTTATAACACCCTCTGTGTCGTCAGTGCCCGGAGTTATTACTACTACAATTTTGCTATCAGTAAAATATTCTAAATAAGCCTCCAGGGTGGGACCAATTCTTTGTTCTTCATTTTTCGCGGGAATTACAATAATCATAATTATAAATTATAAATTGTAAATTTTAAATCAATATTTAATTATTTAATTTATAAATTTATAATTCATTTATAATTGATAATTTAAAATTTAAAATTTTCCTTACTTCTTAATTCCTAATTCGTAATTCTTAATTCTAACCTCACTTAAACGCCCACAACTTAGCCCCCAGAAAATTTATCACCACACTAAACAGTAAAGCTAAAATCTTGGTAGCTAAATCCCACCAACCCAAAACCGAAACACCAAGATACATAGTCAGTTGAATTGCTCCCAACGCCAGTACACTGGTTATAAAAAACTTTCCGTACTGCTTAATCCGCTTAGGATCAGGATTGGCAAAAGTCCACGATTTATTGGCCCAAAAACTAAACAAATTGGCACACAAAAAAGCCAGAAAATTAGCTAGTAAATAATGCTTGGTAAAATAAACCAATCCTCTGGTTAAACTTACATAAATCGTAAAATCAATCAAAGTATTAAAAAGTCCCACCGTGGCGAAACGTAAAAATTGCGGCAAAAATTTTATTTGTCGCAACCAAGGTAAATTGGTAAAAAAATTGATCAATTGATTGAAAACCGAAAATAAAATCTTTGGTAATAAAGTAGTTGGTGGATTAGTGTCAGTCATAACTAGCGACTTAATACTTGCAAATTTACTCCACCAGTAAAAGCGGATGGAAAAACCGCCAACTCTTTAATCAACATTGAGCTGGAGTTAAATATCCGCACATTGGGACTACTACCTTTTTGCAAACCAACCAACAATTCATTGAGACCATCACCGTTTAAATCCCCTACCGCAGTTTTTAAACCAGTTCGATTTTCTGGCTCAAAAGCAAACCATTGAGCTTGCTCTTTGCCTTGCCAGTTAAATACCCGCACGTGGGGACCACCGCCAGGTCCGGGAGTAGTAATTACTTCTTTGTTACTATCTCCTGTTAAATTACCTATTGCTACATTGACCCCACCGCGGAATTTCTCATCATAAGCAAACCATTGCGACTTAATTTGCCCTTGGCGATTGAAAAGCCGTACGTGTGGTCCACCGGAAAAACCAGCACCAGTCACAATATCAGCCAGATTGTCACCATCCACATCACCGACTGCTACACTAGCACCACCCGTAAAATTGTCAGCATAGGCCAAAAATTTAAAACGTAAATGACCTGAAAAATCAAAAATTTTTACTATGGTTTCCATACCACTAGCGGGAGTAGTGATTATTTCCGCAACACCATCATTGTCTATATCTCCCACGGCGACGTTGACCCCACCGCGAAACTTGGCATCATAAGCAAACCATTGGGCTAAGACATTGCCTTGGTGATCAAAAATCCGCACGTGGGGACCGCCACTTACTCCTGGTGCAGTGACTATTTCTTTTTTACCATCACCATTGACATCACCAGCTGCTACATTGACGCCACCGCGAAATTTCTCATCATAAGCAAACCATTGGGCTAAAACATTATCCTGCCAATCAAATACCCGCACGTGGGGACCGCCCCCAGGACCAGCACCCACCACCAACCAATCTTGACTCACTGGTTGACTGGTACCTGATAAGGTAGCCTTAGCTGCTCCTAAAGCCCTACCAAAATCTACCAAACCGCTACCCATTTTTCCTCGATAATTTTGGTTTAAACTATCTACGCTACTGGCGGTATTTAAAATAATATTACGTATCTGGACGTTGGTTAAATTGGGATTTACTGATTTGATCAAAGCAGCCAAAGCTGAAACCAAGGGTGTAGCTACGGAAGTTCCCGAAAAACCACCCTTATAATAATGATTAAAACCAGGAAAAGAGTCGTGATAAGCCACAGTCGAATAAAAATTTACGCCCGGTGCTGACACATCACTACAGCGACTACCAAAGTTGGAAAAATCTGCCAAACGATTATAGCGATCAAGCGCCACCACACCTATCACCATATTGTCATCACCATCATTGCACACTGGATAAGCCGGATACACATCCATATCCTGTCCCAACCCAACTTCATTGCCAGCTGCTGCTACGACCACAATATTTGCCTGCCACGCTCTGGTGATAGCATCCTGCAATGCTTGGCTAAAACTGTGCCCCACTACGGATAAATTGATAACATCCACTTTTTTACTAATGGCATAATCAATCGCTTGTACCAAAGTCAAAGAATCTCCCATACCCGCACTATCCAGAACTTTTAAAGGCATAATTTTTATCTGCCAAGCAGCACCGGTAATACCAATACCGTTGTTACCTCTGGCACCTAAAATTCCAGCTACAATTGTACCGTGATTAACTCCAATTTCGGTAAAGTTAGCAAAAGTTGGTTTGACGTCATTGTTGTTGTCAACAAAATTCCAACCGTAAAAATCATCCACCTTGCCATTGTTGTCATTGTCAATCAAATCAAAAGGTTTTTCATGGACATTCACCCAGATATTGTGTTTCAAATCCGGATTATCAATATCCACTCCACTATCCAAAACTGCTACCACCACGTCAGCTCTACCAGTTGTAATATCCCAACCGACTTGAGCTTCAACTTGGCCTAAATAATACTGCTGGATAAAATCCGGATCATTGGGCATGATGCTAGCAGCTTGAAACTTAAAATTTGGTTCCACGTACTCTATTTGCGGATTGTCAGAGAAATTATTCAACAAAAATTCTGTATCAATGCCTTGCTCAGTTGATAATTTATACAACTGATCACTAGTTTTCATTTTTACCAAAACTTCAGTCGTATTGATATTTTCAGGCGCAGCAAAATCAGCTGCCTGCACTGGCACAACAAAAAAATTCAGCACGCTTAGCGTGACTGCTAACATCACAAAAATATTTAAACTTTTTTTCATTAACAAATCAATTTAGTATCAATATTATACAACATTTTAAGTTTTATTTAAAACTTAAATATAAATTTTTAATTTTTGAATTTTATAATTTTTAAATAAATCTAAATTTTTTAAACATTAAAAATTAAAAATTACAAAATTTATCTCTTTATCCCCTTAATACTTAATTCTTACTTCTTACTTCTTAATTCTTACTTCTTTATTCTTAATTCTATCCCTCCCTAATGCCCTCCTCCTTTCAACACCATACTGACGGTTTTGAGTAAGATAGTGAGATCCAAAAACAGTGAGCGGTTTTTTATATAGTAGAGATCATATTGCAATTTTTCCAAAGCACCATCAATATCTGATGAGTATTTAAAATTTACCTGTGCCCAACCAGTAAGTCCTGGTTTTACCAGTAGTCGTTGTTTGTAATAAGGTATTTTTTCTTCCAACTGATTGATAAATTCCGGGCGTTCCGGCCTGGGGCCCACAAAACTCATTTCCCCCCACAGGACATTAAACAGTTGTGGCAACTCATCCAATCTGATTTTACGAAATATTTTACCAATCCTAGTTACCCGCGCATCACCCGGCACAGCCCACTCAGCACCATTTTTTTCAGCATTTTGCACCATCGATCTGATTTTTACTATCACAAATGGCCGACCCAATTTTCCTAGTCGCACTTGGGTATAAAAAAATGGTCCCGGAGAATCAAATTTTACCAATAAATATAACAAAGGATAAAACGGCAAACTTACAATCAAACCCACCAGACTCAAAACTATATCCACCAAACGTTTAATTTTATCAAAAGCCATTTTATCGCGTTCAGTCAGATTGTCCAAAAACCATACCTTAGAGATAACTGACAAAGGAATTTTTTTGACCAATTGCTCATAAAATTTGGTTAGAGTGTACATTTCCACCCGTGAGGATAAACTATCATACAAAGCATCAGTCAAAGTTTGGGTTTGATACAGATCATCTGATATCACTAAGGAAGATATACCCAAATTGTGTAATTTATCTTTATAATCAGTAAATTTTTCTGGAGTAATAATTGCCGCCACCTGATAACCCCACTGCGGATGATTATTAAGCTGGGTGGCTAGTTCAATACTTTGGGTGTGCTCACCAATCAGTAAGATTTTTTTCTGAGGTTGTGATACAAGTGAGTTAAACAACAATCGCCAGCCAAATAAAAATATGGTAGCAAGTGCCAAAGTCAATGCTAAGTTGGTTTTTGGTGAAATTCCCAAAGACGGCCACAAATAAAAAACCGCCATGCCAATCAATCCAGCTAGTGATATAATAAGTAGTAACTGGAGGAAAAATTGTGCTTGGTTTTTGGCGCGTCTCAAATCATAAAACCCACTGATATAAAAAACTATTACCCACAAAAAGAAAATCAAACTAAAAGGTACCAGGTGCAACCACCAAGCTGAAAAAAATCTATCCGGATAACGGATAAATAAAGCCAAGGCCAGTGAACCGTAAAGCAAAATTATGTCGCCTGACAACAAAAACCAATTTCTAGTTTTTAACCAAAAGTTTCCCATAAATGCTGATTTTATTCTATCTTTTGGGCACCAAAAAAGCAAACCTTGAAATTAATTTTAAATTTTAAATTATCAATTATAAATGAATTATAAATTTATTAATTAACTAATTATATATTGAATTATAATTTATGAATAAACTTTCAACTTTACAAACTTTATAAACTTTTAACTCGTATGACACCACTTGACACCCAATGACACCATATTTTATACTAAAATAGTAAAAAGTATAAAGTTCTTAAAGTTCATAAAGAATTCCCTACTTTCTAACTTTATAAACTAAAACTATGAAAATAGATAAATTTGAAGATATATTAGCTTGGCAAAAAGCTAATCAACTAACCAAAATAATCTATAAAGAGTTAACTAGTTGCAAAGATTATGGTTTTAAAGATCAAATACAAAGAGCTTCGATTTCAATAATGAATAATATTGCTGAGGGATTTGAACGAAAAGGTAATAAAGAATTTAAACAATTTTTATTTATTGCTAAAGGATCAAGCGGAGAGGTTCGTTCTATGCTATACCTCGCAGTTGAATTTAACTACATAAATAAAGAAACATACGAACGACTAAACAACCAAGTATTAGAAATATCAAGAATGTTATCAGGACTAATAAAAACTTTATAAACTTTTATCTTTATAACTTTACAAACTTTATGAACTTTCTAATTTTATTTACTTTATAACTTT
>CAZBLW010000002.1:250098-336988 GCA_964493305.1 uncultured Gammaproteobacteria bacterium | reverse complement strand
CTTTATAACTTTACAAACTTTATGAACTTTCTAATTTTATTTACTTTATAACTTTACAAACTTTATGAACTTTCTAACTAAATAGTATGCCTAACGAAAATAACCAAAAAACTACTACTCACGAGGAAATAAAACCAAACGCTGTATATACTACCAGTGAGGCTGAACAAATATTAAAAGTCTCCAACAGCACCATGAAGCGCTTACTTAAACGCGGAGTTTTGAAAGCTAACAAAGTTGGCAAGCAATATCGAATATTGGGACTTGAGTTGTTGCGCCTAGTTTCACCGGAATTAGAAAAAAAAGCAGTGGATAA
This sequence comes from uncultured Gammaproteobacteria bacterium, assembly GCA_964493305.1. Lineage (GTDB taxonomy): Bacteria > Patescibacteriota > Patescibacteriia > S139-126 > S139-126 > DYGA01. Next base: position 336,672 of record CAZBLW010000002.1, on the reverse strand, counting down.
ATATTTGAAACTAAAAATGAAAGCGATTGATACGATGAAAGATTGGGACGCTTAAGTTAAAAGTAGAAAGTAAAAAGTTTATAAAGTATTTTACTTTCTCACTTTACAAACTTTAAACTTTATTAACTTTATAAACTTAAATCTATGAAAGCTCTCATCACCGGCATAACCGGACAAGACGGATCATACTTAGCTGAACTTCTCCTTAGTAAAGGTTATGAGGTTCATGGTATTATTCGCCGGGCTTCTACTTTCAATACTGCCCGCATTGATCATTTATACAAAGATCCACACATTCTTGGGGTGAAACTTTTTTTACACTATGGTGATTTGTCTGATGGGTCAAATTTAGACCGACTCTTAGAAAAAATAAAACCTGATGAAATCTATCACCTAGGTGCGCAAAGTCATGTCAGGGTAAGTTTTGATATCCCTGAATACACTGGCAATGTCACAGCCCTTGGTACCTTGCGTTTACTTGATGCTATCCGCGAAACTGGAATCAAAACCAAATTTTATCAAGCCTCATCCAGCGAGATGTTTGGGAAAGCTCATGAAATCCCTTTGCAAGAAACTTCACCTTTTTATCCCCGCTCGCCTTATGGGGTAGCAAAAGTCTATGCTTACTGGATTACCAAAAACTATCGGGAAAGTTATGGATTATACGCAGCTAATGGAATTTTATTTAATCATGAATCTCCCAGACGCGGTGAAACTTTTGTTACTAGAAAAATCACCCGCGGATTAGCGCGCATTAAACTGGGCATGGAAGAAAAACTATATTTGGGAAATTTGGATGCCAAACGTGATTGGGGTTATGCCAAAGATTATGTAGAAGGTATGTGGTTGATGCTACAACAATCAGAGCCAGATGACTTTATACTTGCTATGAATGAATCACATAGCGTTCGCGAATTTGTAGAAATAGCTGCAAAACACTTTGACTATGAAATTGTATGGCATGGCAGCGGTAGTGATGAAAAAGGTATTGATAAAAAAACTGGTAAAACTATAATTGAAATTGACCAAAAATATTTCCGTCCAGCTGAAGTAGATATTTTGCAAGGAGATTATTCTAAAGCCAAAACCAAACTGGGCTGGCAACCAACTACCAGCTTTATAGAACTGGTGCAACTTATGTCTGAAGCTGATATTAAAAATGAAACTTATGTTAAATCTAAAAAATAAAAAAATACTACTGACGGGAGGAAACGGTTTTTTGGGTAAATACGTACAAGCAGAACTGCAAAAAATAGGTGTTGATAAAAATGACATTATCATCCCTGATTCAAGTAAAGATGATCTTAGAGAAAAAACAAACTGTGAACGGTTGGTAAAAGATATTGATATTATCATACACCTGGCAGCCAAGGTGGGTGGAATTGGTTATAACCAAAATAATCCTGGTGATCTTTTTTATGACAATTTAATTATGGGCGTGCAACTGATGGAATCTGCTAGAGTTGCAAATGTAGAAAAATTTGTCTCAGTCGGTACAATTTGTGCTTATCCAAAATTTACCGCTACCCCTTTTAAAGAAGATGACTTATGGAATGGCTATCCAGAAGAAACTAATGCGCCTTATGGACTAGCTAAAAAAATGTTATTGGTGCAATCCCAAGCCTACCGCCAACAATACGGTTTTAATGCCATTTACTTACTGCCAGTTAACTTATACGGACCAGGTGATAATTTTGACCCTACTTCAAGTCATGTCATCCCGGCACTTATCAAAAAAGTCGCTGAAGCAAAAAAACAAAGTCTACCTTTTATAGAAGTTTGGGGCACAGGACAGGCTACCCGTGAATTTATATATGTAGTTGATGCTGCCCGCGCAATTGTGCTGGCTACTCAAAAATTTGATAAATCAGAACCAGTTAATATTGGTTCGGGTAAAGATATAGCCATCAAAGAACTGGTAGAAAAGATTTGCCAACTAATGGAATATAAAGGTGAAATCAAATGGGATGATACCAAACCTGACGGCCAACACAAACGCCTTCTTGATACCTCAAGGGCCCAAACAGAATTTGGCTTTACTGCCCAAACTGATTTTACCACTGGACTAAAAAATACGATTGATTGGTATTTAACTAACCCTTTATAAAGCTTATTGACTTTACAAACTTTCTAACTTTATAAACTAGCTATGTTTTCTACTACTTACAAAAGAATAATTGATCTCAAACAGTACCTCTATCACGAAGGGTTTAAAAAATATTTTAAAAATACTGGGTGGTTATTTTTTGGTAGAATAGCAAACCTAATAATTTCATTTTTTGTAGTTGCTTATGTCGCCCGCTATCTTGGGCCAGCAAACTACGGACTTTTAAGTTATGCTATAAGTTTTGTAGGTCTTTTTTCTTTTATAGCCAATCTTGGTATTGATCAAATACTTTATAGAGATCTAATAAAATATCCTGAAAAAGAAAATGAATATACTGGTACTGGTTTTTTTCTTAAATTAATTGGTGGCTCTATAGCCTTTTCACTTGTTACTATTCTTACTTTTCTACTCAACCAGGATAAGATAACAAATGTTCTTATTCTTACAATTGCTTTCGCTTTTATCTTTCAATCTTTCAATGTTATAAATCATGAATTCCAAGCTAGAGTAAAAGCAAAATATCCTACTATCGGATCACTTTGGGTTATATTTTTACTATCTGCACTAAAATTACTTATTATCTTTTTAAATCAAGGTTTAATTTATTTTGCATTTATATACTTTTTAGAAAGCATTCTTTACGCTTTAATGTTTATATTTATTTATAAAAAATTTAAATACCATATATTAAATTGGAGATTTAATAAAAAATTATCAATACAAATAATAAAGGATTCTTGGCCACTACTTTTTGCCTCTGCTTTTGCCCTTATATACTCCAGAATTGACCAAGTAATGGTAAAACAATTTATTGATGATGCTGCGGTTGGACTTTATGATGCAGCCGTAAAAATTGCAGAAATTTGGTATTTTATTCCTAGTATAATCATTGGTTCTTTATTTCCTGCTATTGTCAATGCAAAAAAAATAAGTGAAATATTATATAAAAAAAGATTAACGGACTTGCTTTTATTATTAACATTACTCTCTTTACTAATAAGTATTCCAATATTTTTTTTGGCAAAACCCATAATAAATTTAATTTTTGGAAGTTCATATATTATGGCTTTTTCTATATTACAAATTTATGTTTGGGGTGGAATCGGTTTATCATTAACTAACGCATTAAATCAGCATCTTATTAATGAGAATAAATCAAAAATTTTATTCATAATTTCTTTATTTGGTATGTTAATTAATGTTATTCTAAATTTAATACTTATTCCAAAATATCAAACAAATGGAGCAGCTATATCTACATTAATTTCATATAACCTAATGCCTTTAATAATATTTTATTTCTTAAAAATAAAAAATGGATAAAAAAAATCAACAAAATAATATAGATTATTCTATTGGTATAGTTACTTATGTTGGTAGATATAAAAAATACTTTTTAGAAGGGATTAAAAACTTATCAAAAATTTTTTCTGATAAGGAAATTATATGTGTAATCAATGGTCATTATGATAAAAATTTACAAATTGAATATTTAAGAAGTATAACTTCATATTTACAAAAATTTACCAATGTAAAATATATAACAAACGAAGAAAATCAGTCATTATCTAAATGTTGGAACTGGACAATATTAATGAAAAATACTCCACGTATACTTATTTTAAATGATGATTTAAAAATAACTTCTCTTTTTCGACATGATTTTGAAAAAAACCTAAAAAATAATCAAACGTTTTTTACTATAAATAATAGCTGGAGTCATTTTTTAATATCTGATGATATAATTAAAAAAGTAGGCTGGTTTGACGAAAGATTACCAGGTGTTGGTTTTGAGGATTTAGATTACATGTTTAGACTAACAAAAAAAATTATACCTATCACAATTATGAAATGTAAGGGAATTATTAATTATGCTGCTAAACAAGAAAATGCTGGATGGAAAAATTTTTCAAATGAAACAGAGGGTAAATATACTATGGAAAATAGAAAATTCATGGAAAAAAAATGGTTCTTCAATTTTTTCGAAAATAAGGAAAAAGTAAATTATGATATAATTTTTAAATTATGGGATAATAAAACATTAAAAGCAAAAATTAAACCTGATATGGAAACACCTATTTTTTATAATTTTAATATTTTAGAAAATAATAATAATTTACCTAAGTTTTCCCATAAAGGTATCTATAAAAAAAAGAAATATTTTATTTTATTTATAAATTTTTTAAATATAAATTTTAAAAAAATAATTAATAAATTTAAAATTAAAAAATAATATATGGAAAAGAAAAAAATATTTATCACAGGAATTGCGGGATTTTTAGGAAGTTATTTAGCTGAAAGATTAATAGAAATGGGACATGAAGTTCATGGCTGTGACAATTTAATTGGTGGTTATATAGATAATGTTCCTGATAAAGCAGAATTTCATCAAGTTGATTGTATATATCTAAATACTATGAAAAAAGTTTTGCAAGACATGGATGTTGTTTATCATACAGCATGTACTGCTTATGAAGGTTTAAGTGTATTTGCTCCCCATCTTATTACCCAAAATACTTATCAAATTACTGCCACTGTTGCTACAGCAGCGGCTGACAATAAAGTAAAAAGATTTGTAAACTGTTCTAGTATGGCTCGTTACGGACATCAAGATAAAATACCTTTTACTGAAAATATGATTCCAAAACCTGTTGACCCTTATGGAGTAGCAAAACTAGCATCAGAACAATTATTAGACATCTTGAGTGAAGTACATGGTATGGAAGTAGTACATGCTATACCACACAATATTATTGGACCAAGACAAAAGTATGATGATCCTTTTAGAAATGTTGTTTCTATTATGATTAATCTGATGCTACAAGGAAAACAACCGGTTATTTATGGTGATGGTGAACAAAAAAGATGTTTTTCCTATATTGATGATGTTTTAGACCCACTGGTAAAACTTGGGTTCCAAGATAATGTTATTGGCGAAAGAATAAATATTGGACCAGATGAAGAATTTATAACTATAAATCAATTAGCTAAAATGATAGCTAATTTATTAAATTTTAATTTACAACCCATCTATGTTGACCCCAGGCCACAAGAAGTAAAACTAGCAACCTGTTCAGCTGATAAAGCTAGGAACTTATTAGGTTATAAAACTCAAACTAAACTTGAAGACGGTTTACTTGAAATGATTGATTATATAAAGAAAAAAGGAACAAAAAGATTTAGATATCATCTTGCTATTGAAATTGAAAATGAAAAAACACCGAAAACTTGGTTAAAAAAATTGATTTAATTAAGTATGAATAAAGTCGTTTCGATTATACCCGCAGCAGGAAGACCAAATAATAGCATCCTTGAGCACTCTTCTCTTCCAGATACAATGATTCCTATAAATGGGAAACCTGTTTTGGGATATATTTTAGAAGATATCATCGAAAGAGGAATAAAAAAAACTATAATTATTATACACTTGGATGACGTCCACACTGAAAAGTACATTAAACTAAACTATTCTGAAAAAATAAAAATAACTATATTAAAAAGTAAAAAAAATCGGGGTGTAGGATATTCTGTTTACTTAGCAAATAATTTCATAAAAAAATCAGATGAAATATTAATTTATCTAGGAGATACAATTTATAAAGGAAAGTTACATTTTACTAATAATTTTCTTGTGACTTCAAATACTTTTGAAGATTCAAAAAAATGGTGCTTTGTAGAAAAAAATAAAAATAAATTTAAATTTATAAATAAACCACAATATTATAAAGGAAAAGGTAAAATACTTTGTGGTATTTATTTTTTTAAATCGGGAAATAAATTTAAAAAAACTTTAAATGAAGTAAAAAATAAACAAAAAATAATTGAGATGAGTGATTTAATAAAAAATTATCAAGAAAAATCTGAAAATTTTGTTTTAAAAAAAGCTAATAAATGGTATGACTGTGGTAATATCGAAAATTATTATCTAGCAAAAACAGATTTTTTAAGAATTAGAAGCTTTAATAAAATTAAATATAATCAAAAATACGGCATAATAACTAAATCTAGTACCAATAATAAAAAAATAATCGATGAAATTAATTGGTACCTAAAAATACCAAATGAGTTAAAAATATTCACACCACGTCTATTTAATTTTAATAAAAATATACCTAATTATAGTATTGAATATTATGGATACCCTAGCCTAGCCGATTTATATATTTTTTCATATATAAATTTAAAAATTTGGAATTCTATATTAAATAGATTATTTGAAGTAATTAAATTATTCAAAAATTATAAAAAAAATATTTCTTATAAAACCTTTACATATATATATATACAAATAAAACATTTGATAGAATAAAAAAATTAAAAAATGATAAGAATTGGAATAAACTTCTAAATATAAAATATATATATATTAATGGAAAAAAATTAAAAAACTTACCATTTTATTTAGAAAAAATAAATGCAATTTCAAAAATATTTTATAAAAAAAATGATTTCTCAGTGATACATGGCGATATGTGTTTGAGTAATATTCTATACGATGTTAATAGTAAATCAGTAAAATTTATTGATCCTAGAGGAAATTTTGGTAAAGAAATTATTTATGGTGATATTAAATATGACCTTGCCAAATTGAGACATAGTTTCGATGGAAAATATGAATTTATTATCTCTGATTTATTTAAATTAACGGAAATAAATGGAGAAAAATTTGTTTTTAAAATTTATAGTGACAATTATCATGAATCAATAAAAAATAAATTTGATGATTTATTAAAAAAATATAAATATGATTTGAATACTATTAAATTAATAGAGTCTTTATTGTTTATTTCAATGATACCTTTACATGATGGAAAAATAACTAGACAAAAAGCTATGTATTTAAAAAGTATTTTATTATTAAACGAAACAAATTTATGAGAATAGTAATTGATATTGATGGTACAATAGGCGAATTAAGAAAAAATAAACTTGATTATTCTTACATCAAAGTTATTAAAGATGCCGCAAAAAAAATTAATTCTTTTAAAAAAGATGGTCATTATATAATTTTACAAACTGCTAGACACATGAAAACATGTAACGGTGATCAAGGAAAAGTATTGGCAAGAATAGGCAAAAAAACTTTAGATTGGTTAGAAAAAAATAAAATACATTACGATGAAATTTATTTTGGCAAACCATACGCTGATATATATATAGATGACCTTGCACATAAATTTTTAAACTGGGAAAAAATAAATACAAATGATTTTAATGATAATAAAGTAAATATTGTTATACCTATGGCGGGAGCGGGTATAAGATTTAAAAATGCCGGTTTTAATTTACCAAAACCACTAATTAAAATTTACGATGAGCCAATGATAAAATGGGCAATGAAGTCTTTTAATTTTCTTTCAAAAATAAAAGAATATAAATTAATATTTATTATTCTTGAAGATCACGATGTAAAATATAAATTAGGTAATAAATTAAAAAAAATTTATAAAAATAAAGTTGAAATAATTAAAATTAACAAAATTACAAATGGACAAGCAGAGACTTGTCTAAAAGCAAAAAAATATATTAACAACTATAACAAGTTATTTATTTATAACTGTGACACTTTTTCTGAATCAAATATATGGGAGACAATTACTAACGAAGATCCTGATGGTATTTTAACTGTTTTCAAATCAAATAACCCAAGATTTAGTTATGCAAAATTAGATAATTTAGGGTATGTTTCCAAAACAGCAGAAAAAAAACCAATATCTAACTTAGCTACATCTGGTCTATATTATTTTAAAAGAGGTTCTGATTTCGTTTGGTCAGCAGAAGAAATGATAAATAAAAAAGAAACATTTAATAATGAATTTTATGTTGCTCCATGCTATAACAAATTAATAGCATCGGGGAAAAAAATAAAAACTGTTTTAGCTATAAATAACTGGATTTTAGGAACACCAGAAGAATTAAATTACTTTTTAAAAAATTATAAAAAAAATAATGGAAAAAATAAATAAAATTGCAATCCTGTTAATTAACTTTAACCTGCCTGATTTAACAAATAAACTAGTAGAACAAATTAAAAGAAATATAAAATTTCCTTATGAACTATTTTTACTAGACAATGGATCTGAGCCTAATAAAAGATCACAATACGCGACTCATATATTAGAAAAAAATATTGGTCTAAATGGTGGAATTGAATATTTATATAATATAGTAAAAAATAAAAAAGAATTCGATGCTTACTGGTTTTTATGTAATGATATAGAATTAGAAGAAAATATTGACTATCTTAGTGAAATAATAAAAGCGTATGACAAATTAACTAAAAATTATAAAGTAGCAATGTTAGTTCCTAGCTATTTCTTTAAAGATGGTGAACCTGTGCCCGATAATATGAAAAGAAGGAAAAATAGTTATCTAAGACCAGCAGTGTGGGTAGAATGGAATGCAATATTTATTACCAAAAATTTTATGCAAAAATTTTTTAAAAATGGTTTTGGACTTAAAACTAGACACGCATTTCATGATGTGGTATCAAATTTTATTGCATGGAAAAATGGCTACGGTTGTTTTATAATGGACAATCTATCGATAAAACATCTTGGCAATCAAACTTTTTTGAAACACGGGGGTAAAACTATAAATGGTATTTACATACCTGATTATAAAGAATTACAAAATATGTTAGAAAAGGATATGGAAATCATGGTAAATGATTTTAAAAATATTGGTATAAATATATTAAAAGAAAGAGAGAAAATGCATATTGATATTGATATAATAAAAAATTATGAAAAATATTTAATAAAAGATTTTAATCAAAATTTAATACAAAAAATAAAAATTTTTATTCAAATTAAATTTTTTTACTTTAAAAAAATATTTAATAAACTAAAAATAATATTTATAATTAAAACAAAATAATAAAATGCTTTTAAAAAAAATTTTTCCAAAATCTATATTAACTTTAGCTAGAAAAACTAGAAATGCACTTTATAAAATTAGTGACGAATCTAAACCTTATTTAAATAAAATTAAATATCAAAACTATTACGTTTACTATACAAAAGGAAATGGACTTATCCAAAGAATAAGATTTGGAAATACCAATAGAATATACGAAGATAATTTATCAAAATTAATAATTAATGAATTAATAAAAGTAAATTTAAAAAATTTTCTAGATATTGGTGCAAATATTGGTCTAATAAGTTTAAATATTTTATCAAAAATAAATGATATAAAAATTTATGCATTTGAGCCTGGTTATATACAATATTTTCTTTTTAAAATTACAATATTCGCAAATAGATTGGAAAATAATATTAAATTATATAATAAAGCTTTATCTGATAAAATAGGTAAAATAAAATTCAGTATACATAATTCCATAAATAATTCAGGTGATGGGATAATTGATACTAAACGAGGTGGACCTACAAAAGAAATAGAAGTTGAATCAATAATTTTAGATAATTGGTGGATGGAAAATAATAAACCGATAATAAAGGTTGTAAAAATCGATACAGAGGGCTCTGAGTTATTAATTCTAAAAGGCGCCGAACAATTTATAAATAATTGTAAACCTACTATTTTCTTAGAAATTTCTTTATTAAATTTGAAAGTATATCCTTACAAGACGATAGACTATTTAACTTGGTCAAAAGAAAATAATTATCAAATTTTTAACGAAGATTGGCAGAAGTGTGACGAAAATAACTTTCAAAGTTATTTAGAAAAAAACGATTTATTCATAATGAAACCAAATACATGATTTCATTTATAACATCATTATACAAAAGCGAAAAATATTTAAAAAAATATCTATTAAATATAGAACATTTTTCAAATCATCTAAAACAAAAAAATATTGATTTTGAATTTATAATAATTAGTAATGATTCAGGTGAAAACGAAAAAATAATATTAAATAAATTTGTTAGTAATAATAAATTTACAAAACTATTTTTTGTACCCAGAGAATCACTTTATGCCAGTTGGAATAGAGGTATAAATTTAGCCCAAGGAGAAATAATTGGTTTTTGGAATGTTGACGATAAAAGATATCCAGAACCAATAATTAGTGCTCTAAAATTATTTTCAGACGGATCAGAACTTGTATATTTTCCATTTATTTACAAAAGATATATAAGAGTTCTAAATTATCCCCTATTAGTCAAAAGGATAATTGTGAAACCGCCAACATTTGATAAAAAAATATTTACTCATGAGATGCACTGCGGACCATTTTTTATGTTTACAAAAAAACTTTTTGAACAAGTTGGCCAATTTGATGAAAAATTCAAAATCGCTGGAGATTTTGATTGGTGTGTGAGAGCGGCAAAAATTACAAACTTTTCTCTTTGTGATAAAGTTGCTGGAGAATTTAGAAACGAAGGCACTAGTTTAAGTGGCAGTAAAAATATAATTCATCAAGAAGAAAATAAATTTATACTTGATAAGAGTATATGAAAATAATTGCTCTTCTCCCAGTAAAAAATGAAGGTTGGATACTGCCAACATATTTATCATCAGTAAAAAAAATTGTAGATAAAATAATATCTATAGACGATGGGTCTACTGATAATTCAAAAAAAATACTTCAAAATGCTGGGGCATTAGTTTATGAAAATAAAAAAATAGTAAAAAGTGGTTGGGCAGAACATTCTATAAGACAAAAATTATTACAACTTGGTCGGGAACATGGTGGAACTCATTTTATATGTCTTGATGCTGATGAAATTTTTTCTGAAAATTTTATAAAAAATGGTAGACAGTCAATTAAAAACCTTAAACCAGGCCAAAAATTATTTTTTAGGTGGGTAAACCTATGGAAAAGCACTCAAGAATATCGTAATGATTCATCACCATTTGGCAAAGTAATAAAAGATTTCATCTTTTGCGACGATAAAAATTCACTACACGATTATGCTTTTTTGGGTGTAGGACGCACGCCAGGTAAAGCATCGCCAGAAAAATCAATCTTTTGGCCAGAAAAAGAAGGTGTGATAATACATTTTCAATTTTCTGCTTGGAAAATGACACAACTTAAACAAGCGTGGTACAGATGCAGCGAACTTATAAAAGCTGATAGAAATGTAAAAAGGATCAATAATACCTACGCTATAAGCTTAGATAATCCAACTGCAAAATTATCTCCAATTCCTCCTAAATGGTTAGATGGTATAGAATTACCCAAAAATATACCACAAACTAGTTGGCATTTAGATAAAATACTAGACTGGTTTGATGAATATGGAATAGAATTTTTTGAACCGCTACAAATTTGGCATATACCAGAATTACATGATGAATTTATTAAACGAGAAAGCAGAGAACCAAAAATTAAAATTTACCCAAAGTGGTTGGTCCGATTAAATAATATAAAAAATAATTTAAAAAAATATTAAAATAATGTTAAATTTTATTAAAAAAATTGTTAACTTTGTAAGAAATAAAATATTTGTATATTTTTTTAAATTTAATACAAAATTAAATTTAAAAAAAACAACTACTAATTTTGATGATTTTAAAATTGGTTTTAAAAAAAATAATGATGAATTAATTGAGTTAAAATTTAACGACGGATATAAAATTATTTGTAAAAATAAAGATCTCAATTGTGTTGCAGAAACATGTATTAATAACGATTATTTAAAAAACAAAATTATACAAATTAAAAAAAATGATATTGTTTTTGATATAGGTGCTCATATTGGAAGCTTTTCTATTTTAGCTGCAAATAAAGGCGCGATTGTATATGCTTTTGAACCCGAAAAAAATAACTATTTACAGTTACTAAAAAATATAGAAATTAATAATCTTAAAAATAAAATTATACCTTTTGATTTTGGAGTTTATTCACAAAATCAAGAACTAAAATTGTATGAATCAAGTAATACAGGTGGCCACTCAATAATAAATAACTCTAATCAATTTAACCAAAAATACCAATTAATTAAATTAAAAACCTTAGAAAATATTTGTAAGGAGTTAAAAATTGATCATATTGATTTACTTAAAATTGATATAGAAGGATCGGAATACGATTTATTTAAAAATTTAACAAATGAAATTTATAAAAAAATTAAAATAGTTATTGGTGAATATCATCTTTTTTATAATAATGATAAATTAAACTACGGATTTCTAAAAAAAATACTTTCTAAAAACTATCAAATTGTAAAAAAATATTCACCTTACTACTTTATCGCTTATAATAAAACAGATGAATAAAAAAATTAATTTAAGTTATCTAAAACACGATAGTGAATATAGAAACGTTTCAAATCTAGAGTGGTGTAAAAAACGTTTTACAGAATATGAAAAAGAAAATATTTTTGACAAACAAGGTTTTAAAAAAATACTAGAAGATAATAAATATATTAACATACATGTTGATATTGGTTCTGGCGGAGGATGGCTACTTATAAATACCGCCCCTATTTTTAAAAAGGTTATTGGTATAGAACCGTCTGCTGCTGCTATCGAAATATCAAAATATTTTACATCTAAATTTTATAATGTGGAATATTTAAATACTGATATGATTGGGGGCTATAAATGTTTAAATCTTATAGAACCAATATTTTTTACCTCATCTGTAGTTTTTTCACATATTGATAATGCAACTGTTATAGAATTTTTAACTCTTCTTAATAACGCCCCGCTGAACTCAAAACTATATTTTTTTGAACCATATGATAAAAATAAACATCAATACCTATGGTATATAAGAAATAAGGAATGGTGGGCTAAACATCTACCAAACTGGCAATTATATTTTCATAATTATGGGGATAATAATTCTAAATCAGGCATAAGCGGACAATGTGTAGGTCAAAAAAATGTAAAGATACATTATAAAAATACTTTAATTGAAAAAATAATTTGGCACATTTCTGGTATTCCTTCCCGTATAAAGTATGTATTAAAAATATTAGTTATTAACTTTCAATCAATTCAACAAAAATGATAGATAATATTAAAATAAAAAATAAATTACCAAATTGGTCAATTCATATATTAAAATATTACCTTGGTGCATACCGTTTATTTATTGCGAGAAAAAAACCTAGCACCAACTATAAATCACAAAAACACGAAGGCAAAAAAAATATTCTTTTTTATGACATAAATGGTTTATCTTATGCTGGTACACAAAAATTTATCCAAATCTTGGCTAAATATTTAAACAAAAATAAATACAATGTGTTTTTCATGTACTCGTCAAAGAACCATAATGAAAGAAAGTTTTACTTAGAAAACTCTGGAGTTAAATTGATTGATTTTAACTATACTTTTATTGAAACAAAATTGCCTTACTATATTGAAAATATGAGTCCTCATATTTTTGATGTCATAAAAGATAATAAAATTGATTTAGTCATAATACCAGGTTCTGGTTATCCGGAATTCCCAACAGCTAACCTAACAAAAATGCCTATCATATCTTTAAATGTTTTTGGTTCAATAAATATTCAAAAAAACATAATTAAACATATTTGTATGTCCAATCTTTTGGAAGATATTATTTCGGTCTGCATACCAAAAGAAAAAATAGAAACTTTATATATACCTAGCGAAGGGCCAACCGATGATTCATATGAACTTGGTAAAAATTTAAGAAAAAAATTAAATTTATTTCAGACTGATGTAGTTTTTGGAAGAATTGGTCGCCCGGATGACAATATCTTCGATCCCATAGGTATACTTGCTTTTCAATCGGTTGTAAAAAAATATCCTCATGCATACTATTTTATAGTGGCACCTGCACCAAAATTAAAAAATATTGTGGAAAGAGAAAAAATACCAAATGTAATATTCCTTGATCCTATTGCTCAAGAAAAAGATGTCTGGGCATTTCATCAAGCACTGGATGCTATGGCCCACTTCCGTCTTGACGGTGAAACCTGTGGCCTAAATATAGCTGAAAGTATGCTCTGTGCTAAACCAATCATTACCCACAAATCCCCTATATGGAATGCGCATTTAGAATATCTAGAACCATCATTTTCTCGTGTTGCAGAAATTGGAAATGTTGAACAATACGCCTCTTACATGGAGGAGTTTATACAAAAAAAACAAACTGGAGAACTGGTTGAAATGGGGAAAATAGCTAAAGCCAAAGCTGACAAGCTTTTTCTGATAGAAAATAATATAAATAAATTTGAAACTTGGATAGATGAATCTTTAGAAAAATTTTATGGATCTCACCCTACTAACTAAACCACCATTATCCCCAATTGATTATATAAAGGAGATCTTAAGACCAGCGCGAGGTCCTCAGATGGTAGCTACAAGTTTACAAAAAGGATTAGCTGAATTGAATTTTAATTATCTATTTAATCCAAACTATTTTACTGATACAGTAGCTGTTTTACAAAATCCCAAAGCACTAAGTTATGCGATTGATCAAAAAAAACAAGGGAAAATCAAACAGCTTCTAGCTGGACCAAATATTGCTGTTACACCAAATGATTTTGGGAATTTATCAACCAATCCATTGATAGATAAAATTTTAGTACCTTCGCAATGGGTTAAAGATTTTTGGCTCAGTCAATCCCCTGTTTTACAAAATAAAATATATATTTGGCCAGCTGGCGTTGATAATCCAGGTGAACCAACTCCGATTAATAAACGTGACACTATTTTGATTTATCAAAAAAACGCACCGAATGATCTGTTAAATAAAATTATCCAAAAATTAAAAATTGAAAATAATAAAATTGATATTATAACTTACGGTAAATACAAACAAACTGACTATTTTAATAAATTAAAACAAACAAAACTAGCCATATTTCTTACTCAATCAGAAAGCCAAGGCATTGCCCAGCAAGAAGCCTGGATATGTGATGTAACCACACTGGTTTGGAATCCAGGCAAATGGCAGTACAATGAATACAGCTGGACTGATAAAAAAATTTCCAGTCCCTACTTGACTGATAAATGTGGAATATTTTTTAGTTCTATTGAAGAATTTGGAATAAAGCTAGAACAAATGTTAAATAATTTAAAAAGCTTTAGTCCACGTGAATACGCTTTAGAAAATTTTACGCACAAAAAGAGTGCTGAAAAATTCCTTAAAATTATAAATTATTAATTTTAAATTATAAATAAATTAACTGTCATTCCGTACTTGATACGGAATCTAGAAATAAAAAATTCTTTCTGGATTCCCGCTTACGCGAGAATGACAAGAAAAAAATGTTAAAAAAACTCTACAAACTAATTAGAAACACGTTGCTGACTCCTTTGATTTGGCAGGATTTTAAAAATTTCAAAAATATAGACAAGGAAAAAAGGTTTTCTACACAACTAAAAGACTTCTATCCCCAACCGTTTGATAAAACTATACTTACTGGTTTTGATAGACATTATATTTATCACACCGCTTGGGCAGCAAGATGTGTCAAAGAAATCAATCCGGTAAAACATATTGATATTGCTTCTAGCTTATACTTTTCTGGAATTGTTTCAGCTTTTGTGCCAGTTGATTTCTATGACTATAGACCGGCTGATTTACAACTTTCAAATCTCAATACTAAATCTATTGATATTACGAAACTTCCTTGGCCTGATAATAGTGTCTCCTCCCTTTCTTGTATGCACACAGTGGAACATATTGGCTTAAGGCGTTATGGTGATCAACTTGATCCTGAAGGTGATATTAAAGCGATCAAAGAGTTGGTCAGGGTTTTAGCACCTGGGGGAAATTTACTCTTTGTTGTTCCTATTGGCAAAAAGGCAAAAATTATGTTCAATGCCCACCGGATTTATACTTATGAAATGATAAAAAATCTATTTTCTGATTTAAGTTTGCATGAATTTAGCCTTATCCCCGAATACCATGGTCCAATGCTAAAAAATCCTGATGTTAATAATTTGAGATTAGGAAATTATGATTGCGGGTGTTTTTGGTTTATTAAATAAAATTAAAAGCTGACAGCTATAAGCTAACCAAATATGTTAATTGTAAAATTAAAAGGAGGTTTAGGTAATCAACTCTTCCAATACGGCTTTGGAAGGTTTTTAGCAAATAAAAGAAACGAGCAACTCAAATTGGATATATCTTCTATGGGAAGTGCCAAAGATACCAAACGAAAGTATGTTTTGGATAAATTTAATATTAAAACAGGAATTGCTAGTACAGAGGAAATACAAAAGTACGCACCCTCGGCTTTTGCCAGATTTTTCAAACAAAAAATATTTCGTGAATTTAATATTGGTTGGCAACCGCATTTGTTAACTTCGCAAAAAAACTATTTTGAAGGCTACTGGCAAAGCTATCTATATCTTGATCCTATCAAAGATAAATTACTACAAGAAATCACTTTGAAAAATCCGTTTACTGATTATTATCAACAAATTAGCAGTCAAATAAAAAATTCAAATTCAGTTGCTATCCACATCAGACGGGGTGACTTTGCTGACAATCAAAAAATAAAATCGATTCACCAAACCATAAATATTGATTATTTTAAAAAAGCACTGGAGTTAATAAATACAAAAATAACAAATCCTATATTCTTCATTTTTTCAGATGACATTGCTTGGGTTAAAACAAATTTAAAAACCAACGGACAGAATATATATGTTTCACCGGAAAAAAATAGTGAAGCTACACAAGAGTTGATATTGATGAGCCAATGCCAGCACCAAATTATATCAAATAGTACTTTTTCCTGGTGGGCAGCTTACTTAAACCAAAATACAAATAAAATTGTCATTGCTCCCAAAAAATGGAACAATAAATACCAGGGGCACTACCAGCATCTACTACCGCAAGAATGGGATGTTTTATAAATTTTTAATTTTTAATTATTGAATTTTATAAATAAATCATAAACTTAAATTTTTAAACATTTAAAATTAAAAATTATTTAAAAATTACAAAATTATAAAATTACAAAATTATTTTATGTTACCCAAGGTTTCCATTATCACCCTTACCCACCAAGGGCGGGAAAAATTCCTCCCTGAGATGATTCAAAGTGTAAAAAATCAAACCCTGACTGATTGGGAACTTATTGTCGTGGACAATGGTGATTATGATGCTAATGAAAAAATCATCACCGAATTAGCCAAAGATGATAAACGTTTTATTTATATCAAAAATGAAACCGATCCTGGTATTAGTGCCGCGCGCAACATCGGCCTAAAAGCTGCCAAAGGAGAATTTTTAGCAGTACTTGATAGTGATGACTTATGGTCTGACCAAGAAAAACTTGCTAAACAAATTGAATATCTAGACACTCACCCTGATTGTGCGGTGGTTGGCACCGGCGTGATTGTAATTGATGAACAAAGCCAGGAAATAAACCGCTACCAAAACCAAACCGATTCAGCAAAAATTAAACAATCAATTCTCTACAAAAATCCTCTGGCCCACTCAAGTGTTTTGATGCGTACGGCTGGAATTGATCATTTGAAAGGTTATGATGAGAGTTTACCTTTTTTGGAAGATTATGATCTGTGGTTACGGATGGCAGTGATGTGGAAAATTGGCAATCTGCCAGAATATATGACCAAATACCGAAAGCACTCTAGCAACGTGACCAAGCAAAAAATCCTTGCTATGATGAAGATGAATATCAGTTTGATTGTGAAATACAGAAAAGATTATTCTGGATTTTTGGGTGCTTACTTACGTCGCGTAGTTAGATATCTAGTTAAGAAATTACTAAAATAATTTTAAATTTTAAATTATCAATTTTAAATCAATTATAAAATTTTTGAATTGAATAATTGAAAATTCATTTATAATTTACAATTAATAATTTATAATTAATTTTTGTGTCAACAAAAAATAAAATCTTATACTTGATTACTTTACCCGAAGCAGGTGGCGCCCAAGCTTATGTACTTGATTTAGCTACTCACTTAAAAGATGAGCTTGATATCTCAGTTGCCTCGGGTGGAATCAATACTGATTGGCTACCTTTGAAATTGAAAGACAACTCAATTCCTTGGTATCAACTGAAATATGTTAAACGTTCAATTTTACCTCATTTTGACTTGCTGGCAATATTTGAGATTAGAAAGCTAATCAAAAACCTAAATCCTGATATTATCCATTTAAATAGCAGTAAGATAAGTATTTTAGGATCGCTAGCCGCTTGGGGCTTAAATAAAAAAGTTATCTACACTGCCCACGGTTGGGTATTTTTGGAACCAATTGCTGAAGGTTTGAAAAAACTATATCTCTGGGCAGAGAAATTTTCTGCGCTTCATAAAAACAAAGTAATCTGTGTATCAGAATACGATCGCTCCGCCGCCCGGCTCAATAAATTTCCCATGGCAAAGATTGTGACAATTCACAACGGTATTGATATCAACCATACTTCCAATCTTACCAAACAACTAGCCAGAGAAAAACTATTATCTATATCGGGAAATTTACAACTAGCAACTGCCAAATTCTTCATTGGCTCCATAGCCAACCTTTATCCCACCAAAAATCTCCCAGCCCTGATTACCGCTGCAGAGACAATTATTAAAACAAATTCTGATACTATCTTTACCATCATTGGTGAAGGCCCGGAAAAGAAAAATTTACAAGTTATGATCAAGCAAAAAAAACTGGAAAGTAAAGTTTTTTTACTGGGTAGTATACAAAATGCCAAAAACTATCTTTCGGCTTTTGATATCTTTGTTTTACCTTCAGTCAAAGAAGGTTTACCTTATACTCTACTGGAGGCTATGGCTCAAGGGTTACCGATTGTAGCCACCCGGGTGGGAGGTATTTTTGAAATGCTGGAATTTTATCCGCAAACTCATTATCGCCTCGTAGAACCAAATGACACCGCGGCACTTACCCAAACCATTTCTGAACTTATCAATCAAACCCCACTTGATGAACAACAACTTTCTCGAGTGAGAAAACAAATCAATATCGAGAATATGATTAGTAAAACCAAAGAAATATACCTTCGGTAAAATTATAAATTGTAAATTATAAATAATTTACCAGATTTATGACATATGAAGTATGATTTATGAATATTCTTAAATCATAAATCTTAAATCTTAAATCATCTATACTTTCTAACTTTACAAACTTTACTAACTTTTAACTAAATCAGACGTCTGTCTGTTTTTTTTGTATCAAAAAACGCCGTGCTGCAGCGCGGCGTTCCTCTCCCCTAAGAGTATATGTGAAACTCTCACTCAATATTAAATCCACTTTTACGCTAATATTATAGCAATTAATTTTAACGTAAGGCAATAAAGTTATCCACAGGTCTAATTTTTCAAAAAAATTAGAATTTCCAAATCACAAGTTGTAAATAAATTTTCTAATTTTATAAACAAATCCTAATTAAATGAAATTTTCATTTTGACATCAAGTGCGGGATAAACTTCAGCAGAAATCCATTCTCCCATGTCATTCCTGCGTAGGCAGGAATCCATTTTTATTTTTTTAGATTCCGTGTCAAGCACGGAATGACAATAAGTTCTTTCCTTGTCATTCCTGCGTAGGCAGGAATCCAAAAAATCTAAAATAAACCTTCATATAAATCTTTCCAACTTGGGTTATTTTTTTCAATTAACTTAATCTTCCATTCTCTTTTCCATTTTTTTAATCTTTTTTCTCTAAGTAATGCTTCTCTGATGTCATTGATTACTTCAAAATAAACCAAATTGTGTACTTTATATCTATTGGTAAAACCTGGTACTAAATCATTTTTATGTTCATATATCCTTTTCTTCAAATCTGAAGTTACACCTATATACAATGTGCCATTTTTATTACTGGCCATAATATATACAAAATACTCTTTCATTTTTTTATTTTATTCTAAGTGTCATTCCTGAATTTTGCGTCAGCGAAATATCAAGAGTCCATCTTATTTTTTTTCTGGATCCCTGATTAAGTCAGGGATGACAATACTTTATAAACTTTATTATTTTACAAACTTTTAACTTATTTTTCTCTTTAACCAAAGCGCCAGATATCCCAATCCCACCCCCACTCCACAAAATATCACCCCCACCAAACCTACCGGCCAAAACAGTGCAACTGGTAACCAAACAATTAATCCCGGTGCTAAAGCATACTGCCACCACTTTTGTTTAAACACCGGCACAAATACTGTGCTTAGCCAAAATAAATACATGAAAACAAATCCTTCTATAATTCCTGGGGTAAAAAATGTGCCCCAACCCGCCATTAATTGCCTCGGAAAAAATAAACCGTAAATATTTTTGCCTATAGTAGTAGTAATTATTGCCAAGCCAATAATCACTAAATAAACTACTATAAATTTAAATATTTTTTTCATAATTTTATATTACGAGTTACAAAATAAAATTGTTTAAGTAAAATTTCTTTAGCAAACTGGGAAATATAACTCTTATTATACATTTGATTGACTAACTTATCAGTCAAATAATCTGACATACTGGTGCGCCAATTTGACACACTATCACCTTGGGGTTCATTTTTTTCTTCCAACAACTTTTCCAACTCTTTAGAACGATACAACCAATCAACTTCCAATAACAATTTATTCTTGACTTCTTCATTTATTATATCACCGCTTTGCCACAATCTATCAATACTGCCACGTAAACTGTTGAAATTGGCATAAACCCAAAAAGGTATTTCTTTGACGGCCTGATTGCCTGCAAGATCAGTCGCTACTACTTGCAAATCATGTCTCTCAAATGACCAATCCCATAGATTAATAGTTGCTGATAAATACTCTTGTCCATCAATTAAAATTTTTACCTCACCTACCCCACTATTTTCATCGCTTACATTTACCTCAATTGGCAGTACTAAATGAGCTTCATACTCGCCAAAACTTTGTGGGGAGTTAATAACTATCTCTGGTGGAGTAGTATCAGTCAAATCAACTATTTCTACACCTCCTGAATCAAATTTTGCTCCTACTCTAGTTTGTTCACCAATATGAGTTGTGCTAGCTACAATCTGACTTACGAAACCGTTGTCTGAAACCAAACTAATATCTACCTGATATTCCCCTTCACCAGTACCCACTAAATCTAGTTGATAATTCCCCGCTTCCTTACCAGGTAACAGAATATATTCATTACTAGCCCTTGATCCTGAATAATACGCTCCGCTAATTTCATTGGTATCAGTATTGGTCTGAGCATTATATCCGATTTTTTTGCCACTGGGTGTAGTGACCAAAATATCCACTGGTGAATGCACTTGCACGATTATATATTCATCCGGCTGATCAACTACTTGGATATCAATAAATTGATTATTTAGTATTTCTAATATATTCTTAGAAGATTTATTTACTATTCTTGTATGATCTGTATCTAATTTAGCAATAAATCTTTCACTATTTATAAAAGTCGCACTGGAATAAGGAACGGTTTCATCACCATCTGTATAAACCATGCCATTATCCCGAAACAAACTAGAAAACCCATCCGGATAACCATAGTACCAAAAAGGTTTTTGCTCATCAGTTCTGGGTAGTACTTGGATCGTACCGACCGTACTATTGGGAGTAGAATTATAAATCGTACTTACTTCTACTCCGGAGTTGTAAAATTTAGCTAAACTGTACCAGGCATTGAGCGTTGACAATAAACTACTATAAGGATGTTTAGACGGATAGGAAAATACTTCTCCAGTGATACCTGATTGCAAATAGTCATAGTCCGGCAGTAGTTGGTGCAAAGCTGACACGGGATAACCTCGGACATAGTTATAAACACACCTGTTTCTTTCTAAAATAGAATCACAGTACCCGTCGGTTTTGGCAATTTTTGCCACCAACAGTTCTTTGATAAAGTCTGACACTACCGTGGTACCCAAATACCCTCCTTCCCAGGCCAAATACGCTTTGGGCGCGCCACGCTGGGGCGTGGCGATGAAAATAAGCTGATCAATATCATATTGGTATAAATTAGTACTGATATACTGTCTGGCTATTAATCCTCCCATCGAGTGAGCTACCACATCAACCCTAGGAGAGCCTGTCTGATTTTTTATTTTTTGAATCTCACCGTGCAATAGTTCGGCCGTAAAAATATTTGATTTTCGCCAATCATAAGGAAAAGTAAACAAGGTTTCACCCTGTACATAGCCACCATAATTTTCCAAATCAGCAATTAAACCGTCATAAGTATGAAAATGCGGATCAAGCTCCCACTCATCAGCGTATTCTAAATTTTTATCTAAAAGGTTCCGATTCCAACTGGCCATAATCCCCGGCACAATTAACACTGGATCTAAAATTTCCGGATTTTTAGTCATAGCAATATCAAGTAGATGGTTATAATTGTTATAATTTTTGGTTTCCTGATAAGTATCATAACCATAAATTTCAACAATCAACCAAATATCAACCCAAGCATCATGAGTATAAACTTTATAATTGCCTTGTAAATCTGTATAAGCCAGGCCGGAAATTACATGTTTATCCTGCCAACAACCAAAAATTGTATAATTACCTGTCAAACAATCTTCAGTTTCCCAAGGTTGCACCACCATAACCTTGGCTTTATATAGTGGTTTGTCACTATTTATATCTGTTACTTGCCCGGTGATGGTCACTAGAGGTAAAAACTGAGCCTCAGCAGGTGGTGCTACCGCCAAAAATAAAAAAATCCCAACAACAATTGGGACACACAGCTTTATCCGGGCTAATAAATAACCCAAACAAACCAAAAATAAGTTTTGTTTCTCTCTCCTCATTTTTTTAGAATTAAGTATTAAGTATTAGGAATTACGAATTAAGATTTAAGAATTTTGTCATTCCTGATTTAGTCAGAAATCCAAAAAAATAAATAATATTTTTGTTTTTGTTTTTAGATTCCGCATCAAGTGCGGAATGACAATACTTTATACTTTTTACTTTATAAACTTTAACCCTTGTTAAATCCGCCACAGGCGGTGCGAAAGCAATTTAACAGGGTAAACTTTTTACTAATTATCCCTCCTTCCTAGTTCAAATTAACTTTGTTTTTATTATAAAAAATATTTTATATCTGGCAAGGGGATAACTTTTTGTTTAATTATAAATTATAAATTGTAAATTATAAATGAAAACTTAATTATAAATTATTTAATTTTTACAAGTTCTGATTATCTTAGAAAATATTAAAATAAGTTCATGTGCTTCCTGCCAGAGTGTTTTAATTTGGGGTTTGCTATCAGGTTGGAAAATTGCAATCATCCTTAGCCAATGCTTTGTTTCTCTGGTTTCTTTTTTGCATATACCAATTTTGTGTTTAAAGTCTTTTTTTGACTCTGCACCTGTTGCCTCCATATAATTGGCGCCAATGGAAGTAGCTGACTTTATAAGTTGATTAATAATTGACTGATTTTTAACTGTTACTTTTATTTCTTTTAAAAATTTCAATACATCTTCGCCAAATTTAGCTGTCCTTTCTTCAAGGTCAAAAATATGACTCTCTCCTCTCATATATTTTGATTTAAAAATTAAAAAATTGATTTAAAATTTATAATTTATAATTTAAAATTAATTACCCATCTCTGTTTCCAGCTGTTTCTGATAACTTTCTATATCTTTGGCAGCTGCTGGAAAGGCTTGTTTTAACTGCTCCAATAAGGCAATCGCCTCATCCAATCTACCTTGTCCACGCAGAACCGCCACTAGACCTGCATAATTTTGTAAATTGTTAGGATCTTGCGCAATTATTTTATCTCTTAAAATACGCTCAGCCCGATCATACAATCCAACGTTGTAATAAAACTCAGCCAACTGCTGCCAATCAGCCAGTCCTAAATCAAATTTGGTTTCATACTCATCAGCGGTTTTCATAAAATTATCACCATCTTTGGCTGCCGCATAGTAATTCATCAAATTGAGATACACTGAGGGCTTACTTTGGGTTTTGGAAAAAGCAGTCTTGGCATAAAGTCCGGCTTTGTCTAAATTGTTCATCCCCAGATAGGCCTGCACCAAAGTAAAATACAACTCCAACCTATCCGGTGAGTCAGCAATATGTGGTTCCAACAAATCAACGGTTTTTTGTAAATAACTACTATCTATAGACGAGTAATTCAAATAAGTATTTGCCAGCAACATGCGAAATTGGATATCACCAGGATCTTTTTCTAGATGCGCCAAGGCATAACGCCGATTGGTATTAAAAACATTTTGCCGTAATTCCTGAGTTTGATTTTGATCACGCACTATTGCAGAAGCAAAATTATTAAGTTGTAACATGATTTCCCTACTGCCATAAGTATTCATATCGATTGCTTGCTCGAAAAGTTCCAAAGATTTAGCGGGATCAGCTTGGGTGTAGCGAAAAGCTTCAATTGATATAAGATTGGCTTGCGCTGGTTTGATAACAATAAAATAATTACTAAGTAGAACAAAAATTATACTAGCTGCAACTAGTGGCATTTGCCACGCTCGGGCACTATTAGACAATTGCCAACTATGCTTTTGATTGCGCAAATAAAGCCAAGCTGACATAGCTAGAGTTACTAAAAGCGGCAAATAAGTGTTTAAAGAATCAAAGACAAATAAATTTTGGAAAAAATAAGCTGATACTAAACTGATTAGCAAAACACTTAAAAAATAATCATCTCCTCTTGCCTGCCAAAGATAATACACTGCTGCTCCAAGTAGTGACAGATAAAATAGCAATGCCAGGGGTCCGCCTAAATTTAGATAATCAAAAATTACATTGTGCGCTCGGTCAAACCATTGTTCATGTAAATCCGGATTGTAATATTTATTGAAACCATAACGATAATTTTCTGGTCCATAGCCAAACAATGGCCGGTCAGTATAAGCATGCCAGGAAGTCACATAGGTATTGATACGATCAATGGTAGTCAAATCTTTCAAGTTGATATTGGCAATACGATGAAAAGTAGAATAATTTTTCAACCACTCAGAGTTTCTTTGTGTATACAAAAATATTCCAGACAAAGGTATGAGTAGTAGACCAATAGCTATGCCAATTTTTAGTTTTTGACCAGCATGTTTAAAATACATTGCCCCCATGACAGCCAGTCCCACCACAAAACCCAAAAAAGGACCGCGGGTTCCAGTGGCATACATCATATAGGTAAAAAATATTACCCCCAAAGCATAAATCACCTGTCGCCATCTGACACGGTCTAAATAAAGTAAAATACCCGAAAAAAATACATGAAACAGTAAATACCCACCAAAATAAGCTGGGTTACCTATAGTAGAAGCAATCCGAGGAGCGTCATTGGGCAAAATCCAAGCATTACTTACCCCTGCTCGTTGGGCCAGTCCATAAATCGATAAAATCAGAGCTACTACCAGTGATGAACGCAATAACCATAACCACTCATCTTTGGTTTGAAAAAATTGTATCAACAACCACAAATAAAGCAGTAGATGGAAAAACAGCACAATCCCATCCATCCGCTCATAATTACTCCAAAAACTGTTATAAGGATTTAGCCCAAAAATACCAGCAATAATTTCTACCAAAAAAATACCCGTAAATGCATACAGTACATAATTTTTCCGTCCATAAATCTCGCCTTGTCGCCACAAATACCAAATCGCAAGCACCAGAAGTACTGTCACAATCACTCGAAATGAGGCATTTTTGAGATGGATATAAGGAAACAAAAATTTTCCGCTAATTAATATTGGTACAAACAGCACTGCAGCTAGTCCTGATTGAATAATTCGTTTTAAGGTATTTTGGGACATTGGGTTTTAAATTATAAATTATAAATTTTAAATTATAAATGAAAACTTAATTATAAATTATTTAATTTTTACAAGTTCTGATTATCTTAGAAAATATTAAAATAAGTTCATGTGCTTCCTGCCAGAGTGTTTTAATTTGGGGTTTGCTATCAGGTTGGAAAATTGCAATCATCCTTAGCCAATGCTTTGTTTCTCTGGTTTCTTTTTTGCATATACCAATTTTGTGTTTAAAGTCTTTTTTTGACTCTGCACCTGTTGCCTCCATATAATTGGCGCCAATGGAAGTAGCTGACTTTATAAGTTGATTAATAATTGACTGATTTTTAACTGTTACTTTTATTTCTTTTAAAAATTTCAATACATCTTCGCCAAATTTAGCTGTCCTTTCTTCAAGGTCAAAAATATGACTCTCTCCTCTCATATATTTTGATTTAAAAATTAAAAAATTGATTTAAAATTTATAATTTATAATTTAAAATTAATTCAACTTTTTTTCCAACTCTTCCACTCTCTCCTTCACCGCTTGATTATCGGGATTTACTTTCAACACTTCTTGCCAATACAGTAAAGCTTCAGGCAAATTTTTTTCATCATTTTCTAAATAACTAGCATAAGCTTTCAACATTTCCGGATGATTGTTGGTTGCTTCCAAGGCTTTGAGATAAACTTCTTTGGCTTTGGCAGACTGACTTGAATGTTTAACATAAAGATCTGCTAGTTTCAGATAAGCAATAAGCTCTTCTGGTTTTTTGGCAATTGAAGTTGTATAGGCCTTAGCTGCCTCCAAATACTGATGCATATCTTCATACAAAACACCCAAGTTGTGATAAATAAGTTCATCATCCGGATATTTAGCTATCATATCAAAATAAGCTTGCTCAGCTGCAGGATAATCACCCAAAGCACGTAAAGAATTGGCTACTCCCATATACCCCTGATACTCATTGCCATCTCCTTTAGCCTCTTCATCAATTATATACTGACGCGCTGCTGCCAAATCAGCTTCAAATCTGGCCTTTATTTCCTCTGGTGGTAATACATCGGGAGATAGTTTTTTGTCTTCGTTTTTGAAATATTGTGACAAATCTTGCCCACCCACCAATACTTGTCCATTGGTTGGCTCTTCACTGACTGTTGGGGTTTTATCTTTGGTGTTGTTATAAACTAACCAAGAAACTATTGCCAAAACTACGATAATTATCAGCAAATACCAAATACGGTTTTGGTTTTTATTTTCACTCACCGGCTGATTAGTTTGAATATTGTCTGGTTGGTTGTTCATATTATATAATTTTTAATTTTTAAATTTTCTAATTTTTAAATAATTTTTAATTTCAAATGTTTAAAAATTTATATTCTTTTGTTTATAAAATTACAAAATTAAAAAATTACAAAATTTCTTATAAATAACAAATAATAAAACTTTTTTAACCTTTTGTTCAATAATCTAAATAACAAATACCAGCTAAAAATTATAAATAAACTATAAAAATTATAACAAAAACCAATAAAAAATACTAATTAGAGATGGGTTTGAGGATATAGGAGTTAGGATATGGTAATAATTTTATCTACCCTCTACCCTTTATCCTATTTCCTAAATCCTGCCCAAATACCCCGCCATGCGGCGGGGTTTTTAGCAAAATATTATTTTTAGCGGAGCTAAAAACAATCCACCCCCTGCCATAGGAACAGGGGGTGGAAAGCGTTATGAAGTACTTTTTACTATCTAACTAAACTCAAAGATTAATTAGGATAATATAATGTTTGAGTGCCAGATGGCAAAGTCTTCACATATAGACCACCTGCCCAATCAGCTGAGCCTAGGACATGTGGAACCGCTGACATATCTGACCAAATAAAGGTAGCAGATAAACTGTCAAGGTCGTTAGTATCACCACTTGAATCAGCATCCAAGTTGGTAGAAATACTAGCTGGATTAGATACAGCGCCGGCTAAACCAACTAAGATATAAGTCTTACTTGATCCAGCAGCAATCTGTTCTGGGGTGTTGAGTTTATACTCAAGTCCAGTAGTTGTAAATACTGGGGTACCAGAAGCAGTTAGCACTGTGCTTGGATTGGCATCGTTGTACAATCTCGGGCTAGTAAATGCTACACCTGAGGTGGCAACGTCCCAATTCAATTCAAAGAGTTCAATTGAACCCTTAGCATCAGCGGCTACAGTAAACTTGGAAATAGTCTTATCACCAGCAGTCAAAGTAGTAGCTGGTAAAGAAACTAAGGTTACTGTTGGTCTGGTCTTGCGGACAATCATATTATTACCGGTAACGTCTGATGCTGAAACAGCTGTACCAGTAGTTCCAGTTAAACCAGAACCAAGTCCAACATGCTTATAAGTGGCAGAAACATCCCAATCAATACCACCTGTACCACCTGAGATGGTACCGGAAGATAATGTTGGAACATCAATATAAACTTTCAACACGGCTGAAGTGTCTCTAGCTACATACATGTTTAGATTAGTGAAGGTAACTGCACCTGAAGCCATATAACCAATTGCAGTTCCTGTACCACCACCTTGTACTGGATATTCTAAAGTGACAGCACCAGTATGTGGTTGAATGCCGGAATCAGCAATAAAGGTTAATTCTTGGACATTGAAGTCTTCATATTGAGCAGTAAACTTAACAGCATTCATGAAGACTTTAGTTGTGCCAGCTAAGATAATATCAGCATCTGGTTTGGAAGCATCAGCTGTAGCAGTTAATGAACCAGTACCAATAGTGATATCTTGTAGAGCTTGAGATGAGGCAGTTACGGTATTGTTGGTAACTAAACCGACACCTTCAGCTGACATGGTGGCTTCCCATGTTCCCATACCAGCATTACTCTTCAAACTAGCATATAGATCAATAATCTGACTGCCAGAAGCTGGAATGCTGAAATTGACTGAGAAAATGTTGGAAGTTGACAAGGTTGGCTTGGTAACACCAATTTGTACACCATCCTTCATCAAATACATGTTGGTGGAACTACCAGCTTCAGCAGCTGACAAATCAACAGTGATAGAAGTCACGTTGACGCCTTCAGCTGAACCAGCTGTAAAGACAGCACTACCAACTTTGACGTTATTGCTACCAGCAACCATAGTTTGGTTAGTATAAGCCGAATATTCAGAAATACTTAATGATCCAGCAGTTACATTTAAGCTATTAGCTGGAACTGAAGCACTTGGAGCACTAGTATAGCCAAGAGATGACATCTTTTGGACATTGGAACTACCTGCCTCCAAAGAAACAGTAACGTCAGAACCATCGGTGATTGTGGTACCTGTAGCTGAACGAATGTCAGCATAGATATCTAATACACCAGTAGTACCGGCTGTAACGATCAAACTTGAACCAAAGGTAAAGTTGATGGTACCAGCTTCAGTTAAGTCCTTGGTAGAACCAACTTGGACGCCATTGAAGAATACTTTACCATTGTCAAGACCACCTTCATAACCTGAAGAGAAATCAGCCTTGACGTTCAAATCTTTTACCTTCATATCTTCACCAGTAGCTTTTAGTTCAAAGGTAGCAACTTTTACATTGGTACCATTTTGAGCCACATTGCCAGTTGGTGAGGTATTGGCTTTGGTAATAGTTAAATCACCGGAATTGATAGTAGTATCAGAATTCATCTTCAAGACTACCCAATTGGCATAAGAGCTAGTTACTTTGGAAGTAACATACACATTATAATTGGTATCCTTGGCAACTACATCAGTAGCTTCTTGGATAGTGAAATTATAAGTGCGGGTAGAACCCTTGACTACATCAGCCATAACTTTGAAAGTCTTGGATTGACCAACTGTGAAATTTACTGGGCTGCTACCTAAATCAAACATTACTTGTCGGTCAGAAGTCATGCTGGCAACTGAGGAAACCAAAGTGCCACCATCATATAACTTGAAGTTTTTCAAGTCATCATATTGAATACTGCCCAAAGAAGTAAACTTGACATAGTGCAAAGCCACAGTTTGGTTGGTGGTATAAACTGTACCCTGCCAGACCACTACATCAGTGGAGTCAGGATCAACAGTTGTTGCTACAGAAGTTGTAGCGACACCAACTTTGGCCAAATCTGACACAGAAGCTACGGTCATTAAATTACCAGTGGCTGGGAAACTACCCATGACGGATGCACCGTTGGTGGTGACCCAAGCAGAACCGGATAATTCAAAACCAATAGTTTGACCAGCGGTAGCAGTGGTAGACACATCACCTTTGACAGTAATGGACTTGGTAGTGCCGGCTGGAACTGTGAATAAACCATTAGCATTGTTGAAGGTAACCATACCACTGGATAGTGAACCACCATCAGTTAGTTTGGTATTACCATCATAGAGATACATGTTATCAAGTGAAGTATCAGATGATACACCTGTTCTCTTGAATTTCAAATTGGTTACTTTAACATCACCGTCTGAAGAGGCAGTGAAGTTAACAGTGGTGAAAGCAGCTAAAGCCTGACCACCATTGGAAGAATCAGTAATAATACTGCCAGCCATTGGGGTTGAAGGAGACAAAGCTACGGTCAAACCACTACCAGCTGGAACAGCTGATGTACCAATACAATTTGGTAAGGATAAAGCTTGTTCATATCCAGAAATGGCTGAGCCATTTGGATAGGTTTCGGTATCAGGGATAGTGATAATATCACCCCAAGAATAACGATTGGCTTCAAAAGCCGCACCTGAAGCGAACGGGCGCTTCATACCGTTATCAATGAGATAAACTGCTGGGCTACCAGCATATTTAACAATTTGACCGTCTGGGTGCATAGTTGAAGAATCAACTACAGCGCCAGTGGTGTAATCAGCTAAAAATGCATCGGATAACCAGGTAATATCATCCCAGTCATAACCTAAACCCAAGAAGACCACATCAGAAATGATAGGTCTCTTCATGTTGTTGTATACGAGGTATACAGCTGGACCATCTCCCTTCACTAAGGAAGCATCTCTAAATTCGATGTTAGATCCTACAGTGTAGCTGGAGAGGTCCTTAGTCATAACGGTGCTGAAATTTGATGGGTATCCCCATGACTTGTAAACATTGGCATGTGGGAACTGACAAATAGTGACACCGTCTGCCTTTACTACATAGACTGTGCTAGATGAAGCAGATTTAACAAGATCACCAACTGCAGCTGAGGCTGGGGTTGCTACAAAAGCAGACAAACCCATGGCCCAAACTACGGTCATGACTGTCAAACTGCCGATCAAAAACTTTTTCATACAGTGTTTGTGTTTTTTAATAATTAGGTCTTGCTAGAACTCATTGCAACGAAAGAACCAACTGGCTGGTCTTGGTTACCAATAACGCCGGTCCGACCTTTGACAAAAAGCGGTGTGCAAGCGAACTAAACAAATTTTTCCGCTGGCTACCCGTCTAGAACAAGCAGCCTGTCTAGCCTATTTCTAGGCTGACCTGGAATCGTCTGCTTGTTCACTTCCGCCAAAGTCCCCAAACGTGAAATAACACGAAGGGCCAAATGATTCAAAGTTCTAACAAAGATCTACTTTATCCCGCGTGCGCGGGACACAGACTTTAAAAGTCTGAAAGCTGTAGACTTAAATCTACAAATTTCAAACATTTAAAATTTTTAAACATTTATTCTTGTCATTCCTGCGAAAGCAGGAATCTATTTTTGTTTCTGGATTCCCGCCTACGCGGGAATGACAATACATTTTTTTAAATACTATTTTCAGAATACCAGGGAAAGTAATTTTAAATTATAAATTGTAAATTTTTAATGAATTTTTTAATTTTAAATTTATAATTTATTTATAATTTAAAATTGATAATTTATAATTTTACTCAATTGTTTTCTCCGTGGAAGTATTGTTACTAACATCAGTTACTGACTCTACCACTTCTTCTTCGCCCAAAACTTCACCTGTGCTACTGGAATCTTCAATTTCAGCTTCAGCTTTGGCTTTTTCCTCAGCTAACCATTGTTCGTAATTTTTTATCAAACCTACAACTTCAGAATATTTTTTATTTTCAAATGCTTCCTGTATTTTATCTAGTTGTACCAAGGCCAACTTTTGTTGCTCGTCAGACATAGCACTAGCTTTTTCTACCAAGGACATTAATTTATTTTGCAACTGAGTCTCTAAAACCTCTTGAGAAATACCACCACTACCTTGCACGTATTTAGCTACTAGCATCTCCAATGACTGAAACTTTATTTCCTCAACTTCTTGGGCTATCACTGATTTAACCGAGGTGGGTAAATCAACATACTCACCAGCTAGCTTTTGTTCATACTGACTGGTTTTATCATTGACCATTTTAGCAATATCGATTGCTTGCTCACTGACAACTTGCTCTTGATTATTAACCTCGTTTAAACTATTTTTTATAACCTGCAAAGATTCATTGAAATGCCTAGCGGCACGAGCTACTTGTTCCGGTTTATCCATATTGTCAGTTGCCAACTCAGACACAGTTTGAAATTCTTGCCATCTTCTGTCAGTATATTCAATCTGTTTTTTGGTCTTGGATAATTGATCAGCACTCATAGTAACTTGCAACTTTTCTAGTTGCAATTTCACCGGATAAAAAGCATTGCCAGGCAGAGCCGACAGGGTTGCTGAAAAAGTATAAGAAGAACCAGCCAACATTACCAAAACTACCGCTACTATATAGGTAAGCGGTTTCAATACTAAAGGATGAGATACAAAATACCGAAAAGAAGAATATGATTGAGTTTCTTTTGGTAAGCTACTAAGCAAAACTTCCCGACCCAAATCTTTGGCTCGTTGGTCCATTTTAATCTGTTGTAAGCTCTTTAAATTGTTTTTCAATTGGTCCATTATTTTTTATCAGTTGGTAGATTGGTTTTATTTTTCAAAGCTTGTATGGCTCGGTGCAAGGTTACACGAACATTGTTTTCGGTTTTACCCAAAAGGTTAGATATTTCTTTGACTGAATATTCTTCAATATAACGCAAGGTAATAATATCGTTGTAATCATCAGGTAGCTTGGCCAAATCTTTAATCAATATTTTGCTATCCTGACTAATTGATATCAGTTCATCCGGCAAGGGCAATTGTTGATCATCCAGTCCCGCTACGGTTGTCAAATCAGTAGTATCCGTCCTAGTACGATAGTGGTCAATCACTAAATTGCGAGCGACTCGATACAAAAATGCCCGGATATTATCAATCATTTTTTGCTCATCTCTGATATACTCCCAACATTTCAAAAAAGTATTACTGGTCAGATCTTCGGCTAAATGCTGGTCAGAAACCTTGAAAAAAATATAACGATAAATATGATCTACATACTGGTCATACACTTGAGAAAAAGCGTCTTGATCGCCGTTTTTTAACCGCTCCAGCAGTAGTGATTCTCTTATTTTTTTAAATGCGTTCATATAATAAGACGAAGAAAAGGAATATATATTACACTAAATAAGCTTAATATTTACAAGTAATAAATAAAATTAACCATAAAAAAAACTAATTAACCCTACAAACTATATAAATTTTCGGGAAAATTAGTCTAAATTTAGCATAAACTTATACTAGCTAATAGTTTGGGAAATGTAAATAGCCCCTGAATAATAACTAATTAC
Organism: uncultured Gammaproteobacteria bacterium; assembly: GCA_964493305.1. Classification (GTDB taxonomy): domain Bacteria; phylum Patescibacteriota; class Patescibacteriia; order S139-126; family S139-126; genus DYGA01. The sequence continues at coordinate 303,349 of CAZBLW010000002.1, read as the reverse complement.
TAATGATTAATTACTAATGAATTAGTAATTATTTAATTATTAAATTAAATAATGTTTAGAATACGGGATTTAAATATTAAACGCTCCTAACCATAAATACGAATTTTATAAAAAAAAGTAACAAATCTTGACTAAAATAAGTATAAAATATACAATAAAGTATAGAATATTCTATAACTTATATGACAGAAAAAATTATTCGTATTTCAATTACCCAAGCTTCTCACCTCTTTGGGGTAAGCGGTAAGACCATCCGCCAGGCAATTAAAAACCAAGAGATAAAATATATTGTGGTAAGAGGAAGATATAAATTAAACTTTTCCTCAGTTCTCGAATGGTCGCAAAAAAGCACCCGTCGTAAAAACCAATTTTATACACAGGGTCTGGGACAGTATTCTGACTTGTGGAAAATTCGTAATCGTAAATATTCCCCCTCCCAAGAGCTGGTGGAAAAAGAAAGTGAATCTTGAATTTAGAAGTTTGAATATTGAATCTAGATGTAAGAAATTATAAATTCGAAGCACTAAATACTAAATAATATCTAAATTCAAATATTTAAATTCAAAACTTATTATTTTTATTCGGCCATTTGATTTGTGAAGTGCAAATATTGCCAAGGAGCGAGTGAATTTAGTCTCTCAACTCAAGCGTTTAGCGATTTTGAGAGACACACGAGCGAATTGGCAATTTTGCCTGAACCAAAGCACTGGCCGCAATTTTTTGTTACTTTTTTGCCCGCCTTGCCGACGAGGCAGGTTAACAAAAAAGTAGAGATAAAATTTTTATTTTTGTTTCTGGATTCCTGACTAAATCAGGAATGACAACTGTTTTAATTACTAATGACTAATTACTAATAACTAATCAATTTTAAATTTTTTAAATTTGTAAATAAATCTAAATTTTTAAATTTTTATCATTGTCATTCCTGCGAAAGCAGGAATCCATTTTTATTTTTTAGATTCCGTGTCAAGCACGGAATGACAAATATTTTAATTACTAATTTCTAATTACTAATAACTAATGAATTACTAATTAGATAATTTTTAAATTTAATCATTGCTTAGTAATTAGTTATTAATAATTGGTAATTATTCTTTCCTATTTCTTACTCAAATCTATCCCCTAAAAAACCTCGGCAAATGCCGAGGTTTTATATTTTGAAGACTATAGATTTTAAATTCTATTCTTTGACTGCTGGCTTGGTTTCCAAAGCAGCTTCAACCTCTCTTTCTGTTCCCTGAAATACAACAGTCAATTTTACTACATCCCCTACTTTGTATTGTTGAATTAATTCAGTCAGTGAGTGATTGGCATCGATTGGTTCGTTGTTTACTTTGATGATTATATCACCAGCCTTAAGCCCTGCTTTGGCTGCTGGGCTAGAAGCTATTACTGCTGGTAGAGTTCCTTTTTCACCATAAAGCACCGCCCCAAACTGTCTCCCCTCACTAATAGCACTATCAAGTCCCACCACGTGAGCCAAATCCAGATAATTGACTCCCAAATAAGGTCTGTCCACCTGACCGTTGGCTAATAAACTTTTCATGGCTTGAGAAAAATAACTTTCGGGCAACAAAATATTGCCATCAGCGCCACCATATAAGATACCGATAATCTCACCTTTGAGATTCACTGCTGGACTACCAAAAAATTCTTTGCTTAAACTGTCTTTCAATAATATACGTTTTTTATAACTTTCGGTATTTTGCAAAAGATCTTGACCTTTGGTTAAGGATTGATAATTAAGCTTTTCTAAATTGGTCAAAATTGTTTTATATCCGCCATTGGTAACAGAGTTAGCCAGTACCAATAATTGCTCGCCCGGAGACCAGATTTGGTTGGTGCCAAATTTAACTACTTTTAAACCTTGAGCTTTGGCTTTGATAAAAACCGCGCCCGAGGCTGGATCAGTTACTATTGATTCCACATCAGCGATAGATTTATCTGACATCACCACCACCAAATCTTTGCTATCAGTATTTACCACTTGATTGGAGGTTACTATCCAACCGTCGGCTGTCAAAATTAAACCATTGCCAAGTTGTTCTTGGGGTAAATAAATTGTATCCCAAATAGTTTCATTGGTTTCTTTTTTGGGAAAAATACCTACCACACTAGCTCCAGCCGCTTCCACCAAACTACCTATGGCAGTTGATTCGGGTTGATTGATTTCATTGGTTCGCAAGATTATTACTTGTTGTTTGTCATTGTTGCTGATTTCACTAGCTGGTTGCCACAAAGCAGTCAATGTCAGTCCCTGTGAGGAAAAATAATTGTTGACAAATAATTCACCTAAAATACCACCAGCTATACCAACGATCAAACAAACTAAAAAATAATAAACCCGAATAAATCCTAAATGTTCCAACAAAGGACGCTTAAATACAGTGGGTTCTTTTTCATAAAAATCTTCAATACCTTCGGTCGTGGTTTGACCGATTGTTTCAGTTTCGTTGGTAGTTTTATTTTTGGCCATATATAAAAATTAATAATCAAAATATTTTTGCACTAAAGGTAAGTCCAATCGCCACCAGTAAAATAATCCCAGCGGTAGATAGATATTTTTTCCAAATAAAAGTTTCCTTGATGTTCTGAAAGATAAAAGTAGTAGCTAGATACCAAATTACTATCCACCAAAAACCCAATAAATAAAAACTCAAAGGCAGTAGCAACAAAGTAACAAATGCTTGAAAACAAACCATCAATAAAGTAACATACCACCACCATTTAAATCGGTGCTCTAACTTCTGAATCCACCACATCTGCCAAAAAACCAAACTAACATAGCCTAAAAGCAGAGGTAAGGCATAATATAATTTGAAATCAATAAATATAATCAATCCATAAATAGAACTGACCATAAACCAACCGCCAGCCAAGTGTAAATACCAAGAAAAATTTTCCAAAGTAAAAGCTTGATAATTGGCGGGATTGCGATAAAAAAGCCACAAATTATACAAATAAAAATACAAAGCTAAACAGACTAGTATCCAAAATATCTTTTGCAAAACTAGCGTGTTGAAAAATACATAAAATAAAATAGATCCCAGCAAAAAAAATCCTGGGGCAACCAACTGTTTATAAAAATTTACATCGCGCCAGGATAAAACAACAATAAATTTAATAAGCAGTATCAATCCCAAAAACAAAACCAAGGCAACCGGCAGTAACCACTGCGGATAACTTGAAGCCCACCAACCAAAAGCTGCCAAACACAATAAATAGACAACTATAGTGACCTGAGAAATGATTTTACTATTCATTAGTGCCGCTAGTGACATGATTGATAGTAGTTAAATATTGACTAATATAAGCTGCTTGACTGGATACCAATTGTTCGTGTTCCAAACTGGGAGAAGATGATTGTAAAATCATAAACTCAAGAATCTTATCAACTGCGACTACCAATCGAAAATGCCAATCTAAATATTCTTTAGGCACATAAATTTCTAACAAATCAGCTTTGATTGTTTGATAATTAGAGATATCCAAATCAGCTTGATTTAAATTGTTGGTCAAAGTTTCAATTTGGGTTAAATAATTTATTTTCAATCTTTGCGGACTATTGGTCATGGTTACTGGGGCTGATTGAAAATTGGCTGATTTTTCCAATTCTCCTGGAGAATAAAATGACAACATTGACCAATATAACAACAATACCATTTCCACCAATAAAAATATCACCAGCAAAAAACTGGCTATATATAAACTAAAACGTAAGCCTTCATATTTTTCACTTAAGACTTTTATTTTCTTTCCCCAAAAAAGTTTTTTCATATACAAATATTATACCATAAATTTGACAAAAAAGAAAGGCTAAATTGGAATAAAGTATCATAAATTAAGAATTAAAATAAATTAATAATTTACAATTTATAATTTACAATTTATAATTGTCTAATCGGGGTGTAGCGCAGGCCTGGCCCTAACGGGCCATTAGGCCCGGGGACCATAGGCCCGGGGCTGGCTAGTGCGGATTAAAATATTTTTAAAAATCAACGGGGTGTAGCGCAGTTGGCTAGCGCGCGTCGTTCGGGACGACGAGGTCGGAGGTTCAAGTCCTCTCACCCCGACCAGATTAAATTTTTGCTCAATAAAAAACCACTCTTTTAGAGTGGTTTTAGAATTAATTTAAAAATTATCAGGACAGTTGGCAGGGGTATCTCAACCCCAAAAAACGATCAATTATCTTGGTTGAGAAAACGCATCTAAGGCGTTTGCGGTTCTACGCGGAGGATCCAAAATAACCCGTTTAACCATAAATTTGAGATCACGATAATAAATAATTATCTGATTTTTTTCTCAATAACCCGTCCTGGATAAAATTTCTATTGACAAAAGGACAAACCCTCCTTATAATATATATCTACTTTAAAAATTCAATAACAAAATGGATAACTATGAGATACTATTTTTTTGCGACCTTATCAGTCATTACCTTCTTTGCTGCTATTAGCGCTATTGTTATTATTCAAATAAAACCTCATCCCAATATTGTCTCGCAAATAATTATTTGCCTAATACTAATAACTTTAGCCAGTCTTTTCTTTAAAATGAAATTATATACTCTCAAGGAAATTATCCAAAAAATCAAAGAAGAACTACAAGCAGATTACCTTTAGCTCACCCCATACGGTGAGCTTTTATATTTTAAATGATTGCGCAAAATCTGGGATAATTGCCTGCAGTGACTGAAATCTCTCTTTGATTCTTCCTTGAAAAACCGCGCTTTGTGTCTCTTCGCCGTGAACAATAAAAACCTTTTGCAAACGCTCTCCCACCCTTTCAACATAATTGAGCAAATCAACTGAATCAGCGTGTGCAGACAGGGCATTGACTACTACTACTTGGGCTTGCAGACGGTACATATTATCAAATATTTTTATCATTGGTTCTTGCTCAACAATTTTTCTACCCAAGGTGTGTTTGGCCATAAAACCAGTAACCAAAATCATGTTATTACGATTTTCTAAGGTATTTTTCAAATGATGTCTAATACGCCCACCTTCACACATACCAGCTGCAGAGATAATCATCATAGGCCCTGGTTTGTTGTTGAGGGCAATCGAATCAGCGGTAGTATAGGTATAGGTCAAATTTCTAAAACCAAACGGGTTGTCACTGGCGCTAAAGGTCAAAAAAGTTTCCTTGTCAAAACACTCCGGATGGTTTTTAAATATATTGGTTAAATTTATCGCTAAAGGCGAATCAACATAAATAGGAAATCTGGGTATTTCACCAGCGTCGGTTAGCTCGTGTAACAAATAGACCAGCTCTTGAGTACGACCCAAGGCAAAAGATGGTACAACAATTTTGGCTTGACGTTCGACCGCGGTCAGTATATATTTTTTTATAATTCTCTTAGCCTCAATAAAACTTTCGTGGGTTCTATTGCCATAAGTTGATTCGGTTATTAAAATATCCAAATCCTGCATCTGTTCAGGATCTTTTAAAATAGGCATCTGATATCTACCTAGATCACCGGTAAAACCAATTTTTACTTGTCGCCATAAATCTTTGACAGTCAGTTCAATTTGGGCTGATCCTAAAATATGACCGGCATCGCTAAATTTTGCTTTGACATTATTAAACAAAGTAAACTCTTGGTGATAAGGTACGGTGACAAATTGTTGTAAAACCGCATAAACTTCCTTCTCGGTATAAAGTGGCAATTCTGGTTCAATTTGATTTTTTACTTGAGCGATATGAGTATTGTCTGATTCCTGGACATGAGCACTATCAAGCAATATCAACTCAGTCACATCTCTGGTAGCTGGTGTACAATACACTTTTCCTCGAAAACCTTGCGACCACATAGTTGGTAAGCTACCACAGTGATCTAAATGAGCGTGCGACAAAATTACAGCATCAATTTCTGCCGCCCGAAAAGGTAACTCTCTATTTTTCTTTTCCGCTTCTTTACGGTGTCCTTGAAACATACCACAATCCAGTAGTATTTTTTTTCCTTTTACTTCCAATAAGTGTTTGGACCCGGTAACTTCTTTGGCTGCTCCGTAAAATGTTAGTTTCATGTAAATAGAATTAGGAATTAGGAATTAATAATTACGAATTACGACTTATAACTTACAACTTAAATCTTTAATCAAAATAACCTTGACAAAATAGATAATTTAGCTTATATTAAATAAATTGTTCTTAAATAATTTATTCTTATTAATTATCAGGAGGTTACAAATGATCAGTCTCTTCACCAAATTTCTTTCCGTAAAAAATCATAACCAAGGTGTTATCAGCAATCAAAACAAAAAATTAAACAATCACACTCCCCGTAAAGGCAAAATTATTATCCGAAGAAAAATCACTCATAAATCCTGCAACACTAACCCCAAGGTTAAACCAATTGATAACTAAAAAATTTTAAACTGTCTCTCGAGACAGTTTTTTTAATAATGATAAGGAACGCCCTTGATAATTGTAAAACCACGGTAAAGCTGCTCAAGAAGTATTAAACGCACCATTTCGTGAGTAAAGGTTAGATCTGACAAACTTAAAATTACTTGTGATCTTTTTTTTACTTGTTCGGACAAACCAAAAGCCCCGCCAATTACTATTGTGATATCTTTACCTAAACTTAACCAAGTGGCGATTTGTCTCGCCATTTGTTCGGAATTTATTTTTTTGCCGGTTCTATCCAAAGAGACTACGTGGGACAAGGGAGAAATTTTTTGCATAATTAGTTCGCCTTCTTTGACCACGATTTTATCTTTAGTTTGATTTTTTATATCAGCCAAAGATTTAATTGTTTTAATCTCCACCTGAAAAAAAGGGGATATTTTTTTCAAATAAATCCCCTCCCCGGTTTGTAAAAATTGTTGTTTGGTCTTACCAACTACTAGAATGGTCAATTTCATATACGATTAAACGAAACTTTTTAAATCAGCCGTTAAGTTGTGTTTTAATGGTTGGTCTTTCAAAACCTGTTTTTCAATTTGAGGAAAATTTTCATGAAACGCCGGCCGATCTTCAGTTTGATAAATTACTCCCAAAGGAATTTTATCTTCCCTTTCCCACTGCCACGCCAAATGCAATGCAGCTTCCCAATCGTTTGCTTGATGATTGTCGGGTTTATATATTCTTTGCCTAAAATACTGATAAGTATTGTGCTTATTGAAAGTAAAGCAAGGTTGCAAAATATCCAACAAAGCAAAACCTTTATGTTTGATAGCTAACTTCATCATTTCGGATAAATGGTTAATATCGCCAGTAAACCCTCGGGCTACAAAAGTTGCCCCGGCAGTAATGGCTAGCGCGACCGGATTGACGGGTTTATCAACTCCACCGGTAGGATTGGATTTTGATTTAATTCCTTGTTCAGATGTGGGTGAAGTTTGACCGGTAGTAAGTCCATAGGTTTGGTTGTTGTGGACAAAATAAGCAATATCATGATTGGCCCGACAGGCATGTAAAAAATGATTTCCTCCTTCGCCATAACCATCACCATCACCCCCTAAAGCAATAACTGTTAATTTATGATTGGCTAGTTTTAGTCCTTCAGCTACTGGTAGCGCTCGGCCGTGTAAGCCATGGAAGGCATTTACTTTCGTAAAATTGAAACCATTGCCACTACAACCGATACCATAAACAGCCATGATCTGTTCACGCGGAATATCAATTTCGGCTAAAGTTTTTTTCAAAGCACCCCAAAGTCCGTAGTTGCCACACCCCGGACACCAGGTAGGATCATAGGAAGTTATAAAATTATTATCAGTGGACATAGTTGTATTAATTATAAATTTTAAATTTTAAATTTTAAAAATTGATTTATAATTTATGATTGATAATTTATAATTTAATTTTATTTATCTCTGTAACCAAATCTTCACTATAAAAAGGTCTGCCGTCGTAACGCAATATTTTATGCTTAAATTCAACACTAAAATTGGCACGTAAAATATCTGCCAACTGTCCAGTGGAATTGTTTTCCACCAATACTAAACGTTTACTAGCTTTCAATAATTTAGTTGCGTTGCTGGGCAGAGGTGACAATAAAGGAAGATGGATAAAATTTAATTTGTTTCTCAACTTTTGACTTTGTAGTGCATCCAAAACTGGGCCCTTAACACTGCCCCAACCTACTAAAGTCAAAGGAGCTGATTTTGGACCATAGACTTTAGCTTGAGGCAAATCTTTACTTATAGATTTTATTTTCTTGGCTCTTTTTTCTACTTGCTTAATACGATTTTCTGCTGATTCTTCACTAAAACCCATTTCATCATGTTCATCAGAATTGATAAAAACAATCGGTCCAGCTTGGCCGGGTAATGCCCGGGGTGAGATGCCATCGGCTGTTACTTTAAAACGACGATATTTATCACCTAGCTTTTTAGCCTCGACATTGGTTAAGATTTTACCTCGCTTAATTGGTAATTTTTGCCAAACAAATGGTGGGCAAGAAATATGACTTTCGGATAAATATTTATCCAACAACACTATCACTGGATTCTGAATAAGCTCAGCTAGATTGAAAGCAAGTTGTGTTAAATAAAACGCCTCTTCCTGATCACCGGGTGTTAGGACAATACGAGGAAATTCACCGTGACCAGAATTTAAGATAAATTTCAAATCCCCCTGTTCAGTCCAAGTTGGTAGTCCAGTAGCTGGACCCGGTCGTTGGGACATAATAATCACCATAGGCGTTTCTGTAATACCGGCCAACGAATAACCTTCGTTCATCAATGCCCAACCACCACCAGAAGTTCCCAACATCGCTCTCACTCCAGCTGTCGCAGCACCAGCTACCATATTGATAACTGATATTTCATCTTCAGCATGTCTAACTACCATCCCGTATTTCGGACCTATCTCTGCTAAGGTGTGCAAAATGGATGAAGCCGGTGTCATGGGATAGGCAGCATAAAATTTACAACCAGCAGCAATTGCTCCGAGAGCTGCTGCGTCATTGGCGGTCAACACAATCTGCTCTTTATTTGTTTGTGCCTGCAATTTAAAACCAAAATTATCTACTTGGTAATGGGACTTGATATATTCATAACCACTTTTAGCTGCTTTGATATTTTGTACCGCCACCTGTTCGTCTTTGTGGGCAAATTGTTCCTTGATAATATTTTCCAAAATTTTAAACTCCAGTTTGATCAAGGCCATAGTTGCACCAAGAGCAACAGTATTACGCATAACTTCATCACCACCCACTTCTTTGGCAATATTGTTGAGCGGTAAATCATAGAGTTCAATTTTTTTCTTTTGCAGTACTGCTTTAGGCACTTGGACCCGAGAACTATCACAAATCAAACCGCTACCCGCAACCAACTCAGCCAGGTGCTCAGTAATCGTTTGGGTATTTAGGGCAACTAACAAATTAACCACTCGTCGTTGGCTATGGATATGTTTACTATTTACATAAACTTGATAAGTATTGTGTCCACCTCTGATCAATGAGGGATATTCACTATAATCATGGATAAATAGTCCTGATCGGGTACAAATTTTGGCAAACATCATTCCTGATGACATAATACCAAAACCGGCTTCACCACCTATTTTCCAGTTAAAGTCATTGGTTTGCATGGGGAAATATTGACACTTAATAATTAACCAATCGGCATGATTTGGATATTTTTATTTTATCATAAATTCAACAATAAAAAAACCCGAAGTTATTCGGGTTTTATTTGCTTATTTTTAATTTTTTCTTTTTTGGGTTGGTCTTTTTTTAATCCTTCTGGATAAGTTTTCGAGCCGAAGCCCATATTGAGTGTGGCATTAAGGCCACCTTTCATAAATTTTGTTTTTGCCTCAGGTATATTGTTGATAGCTACTATTTCATTTAAACCAAACATGATTCCTCCTATATAATTATTAAAAAACAAAAAAGCTCTTACTTGAGCTTGAGATTAAAATATATTTTAATTTTTGGCAAATTAATTATCCACAATAAAAATAAATCCTAAGCACTAAACCCTAAATTCTAAATAATATCTAAATTCAAATTTTTTAAATCAAAACTAACTAAAATATTTTGAACATTTGATTTTATAATTTTGAATTTGTTTAGTATTTAGTGTTTTGAATTTGGAATTTATACTTTATTCTTACTTCTTAATTCTTTATTCTATTTCGTTTTATATTTATCAAAATCAGAGACGTCTTTCAGTTCTTTTTTAATATAAGTTTCAATAATATCAAGATCAGCTTCCAATTTTTTCAAGTTGTCCTTTTCCTTATCGTCTAAACCAATGGCTTTTTGTTTTTTGTAAATCTCTTCAATCTGCACTAAAATATCTCGCCTCAGGGTCTGGAAACCAAAATCAACACTGGCTGCAAGTTCCCCCACCTCTTGAGAAAATTTTCTGTCTTGTCTGCGTTTGGCTCTTCTAAACCACAAAATGATAAACAAAAGTAAAAACAAAAATACCAAAAACATCAAACCATAATAAAACGACAATCGCATTTCCAACGGTAAAATATCAGGTGAAAACATTTTAACCAAAACTTGCGGAGCAAAAGTCAAAGTTTCTACATCCACCACCGCTCTCACCGCCCGATTGTTCCCCGCTTTATCAACGGCACTAACTACAATCGGATGCGAACCGGTTGGTAAAGTGGCAATTTCATAACTGGCTTGCGAGGTACGGATAAAATACTTATCATCATCAATACTTACTTCATAGTAATTCACTCCTGACAAATCATCCTGAGTGGGAAAAGACATGTTGTAAGCACCGGTTTTATCATCCTTGGTTATTTCAATTTTAAAATCTCGCGGTGGCGTATCGTCAAACTGGACTTTAAAATGAGCCGTACGACTGCGCTCAGTTCCGCTTTCATAACGCAAATGGAAATACCAAATACCATTTTCTAAAAACGAATGGCTATAGTTGAGTGGTGAGCTAAGTAATTTTTGTGGATAGGTATTGGGTTTACTGTCTATTTCATAGTATAATCGATCAGCTCGTTGGGGCAGTTGCCAAGTAAAAACTGTCTGTGACTGCCGATACCAGGCTGTTTGATCAGGATGAGTTGGTGAAGAAATTGTAGCTGCCGGCAGTGTGGCGGTCAACTCTTCAGCGGAAATACCTTCTGGCAAAGTACCAGGCGGTTGAATCATAAAAATTGCACCATTCATACCAGTTAAAACATTGGTACCTTGACCGTCATTGGCATGTAGTGAACCAGAAATAAATTGCAATTTAGCACTACCGGGTTTTTTTGCCCGAAATAACATCGTTAATATCTTGCCATTATCCCCGGTAAATCCTGGATCAGGTAGACCACCAGAAAATTCTATCCTACTGCCAGTGACTTGGGGTTTAGCTGGCCACTGAGTAAATAGTGAATCAGAAGTAGTTAAATTTAGCAGTTCCAAATAGTCACTATCAAAAGTATATTGTGACCTGGCGGCATTGATATTTTCGGTGGCACTAATTACAAAATCTACACTAAACTCTTCTCCGACTAAAACGCTTTTTTGCGAGGGTGCAAAACCAAAACTAAATTCACCCGCCCTAGCTGGTAAAACAATCAGTAATGTCAAAAGTGCTATTAAGATGATTTTGGTTTTTTTACTCTCCATAAACGGTACAAATACAAACCTATAATAATTATAATGATAAATAAGACGATCAGCCAGACCCATAGTGGTATGACTGCCGACAAAGTCAAACTTTTGCTTTGCCAATTACCTGCCGCATCAATAGCTCTGATTTCTAAATTTTGACTCACCAACCAGCGCTTGGGAACACGCCAAGGACTAGTCACGATTTGTGGCAATTGTCCGTTGATACTCAAAGTATACTCGGAAATACCCGCAGCATTGTCAGTGGCGGCAAAAAATAAATTCTGTTCCAAACCATAAGCATCACTTTTTTCAATTAGCCTTAGCTCATTGAAAGTTGGCGGAGTGGTGTCAATCATTGCTCGGCGCATGACTTTTCCCTGCCAATCACCTCCTTGTGGTCGATAGCGTAAAACAAAATAATAAATCCCGTCAGCTAATCCTTCGTATTGAATATTAGCTAGGAGCGATTCTGGATTGTCATCAGGTAATTGCGTGGGATCCATGGTCAGGAGATAACTATACTCCAGGTTTGGTTTAACTTCCCAATTGATATCAAATACATTGACCGCATACCACGAATCTTCATCGGGTATCCTGGTTGAACTAAGCACCGGTTCTCCCTGACCGGTGGGATTGACAGCTACGTTGGTTGGTAATAAATCAACTGGCAACTCTTCGCCACTACCACCGTAACCGACCAATTTAGTATCATCATCAATACCAATCTGCACTTGTTCGCGACTGACTAGGGCTTTAAATAAAAAAGTTACTACTTTTCCCCCATTGCCTTGCCAGGGTTTGCTGGCGCCAGCTATAAGTCTAATACTACCCAAAGAAAATTTATTGGGATCAGATACCCATAAATCAAATACACTGTCACCAGTACTAACTGACACAAGTTCCAATTCTTCGGGTAACCAAAACACTTCCGTGTCAAGAGCATTGATCGGATCTGAACTATTGATACGCAAATCAACCAAAAATGTTTCCTGTTGGCTGACTGCTAAACCTTGAGGCCATAAATAAAGTTCCGCTGCTTTACTGGCAAGAGGAAAAAATAAAACAAGTAGAACGAATAAAAATAAAAATTTTTTAAACATACCGAAAAGGAACTTCAAATTTGAAATAAAGATAATAGCTTAATACAACAAAAGACGGCCATGACATCTGTATATGCCTGCCTATATTATACAATAAAATCGATAATTAGTGAAATGCTTTAACTAAAAACTTTCACTCCACCAATACAGCATGATGGAAAAATCAACTATATCCACTATGCCGTCTTGATTGATATCAGCACAGACAAACTCGGGGTTAGTTTGTCGCCAATAATTTAGTAAAATTGATAAATCAAAGATATTTACCCAACCATCAAAATTTAAATCCGGCCCAGCACACTGACCTTGAGGAATTGGCGCCGGTACTACCTCAAAATATAAACTTTCGGAAAAATTACTCTCCAATCCATCGCTAGTCAAGGCCTTAGTTTTGATACTTTGTGGACCAGCCGGTAGATTGGTTGAATCTAGCTCTAGTTGCCAAAAACCGTTAGCGTCACTATAAACCACTTGATCTAGACGAGTACTGCCTAAATAAACCTCCACCAAAGCATTGGGAGCAGTCTCACCAAAAACCATCATTTTTTGCCCAGGAATTATATCGCGACGAGAAATTGATATTGTCGGAGTAAGAAATATATTCTCAACAGTAGTGATGCTACGGGCAACCAAGCTCAGACTAAAATTGGTGGTTAGGGTATATCTACCAAATCTATCCTCAGCAAACAAACCAAAATCATAAGTACCAATCGGCAAAGCGGACAATCTAAAAACAAAATTTCCCGTCTGATCTGCTTGGGTGATGGCCACTACTCGACCAAATTTGGTAAGACTAACCAGAGCAGAAGGAGAAGTCACACCAAAAAACTCAACCGTAGTCAGGGTTTTGCCACCACTCCAACCTACTGGTGGTGTACTGGTTGGCGTAATCTGTTCCAGTAAACATTGATCCGAACAACCATCGCCATTTACCAAATTGCCATCATCGCATTCTTCGGGTGTTTGCACTATACCATCACCACAAATCTGTTCCAATAAACATTGATCCGAACAACCATCACCATTTACCAAATTGCCATCATCACACTCTTCGGGTGGTTCGATGTAATTATTGCCACAAACTTGTGGGCCAATCACTTGCACCGAAACGATGATATTTCTAGTAGAAGTAACGGTAGTGGTTTGGGCCAATACAAAAATTGGAATTAAAATAATTCCAATCAAGATTATCCACGCTAGTTTTACCCAACTATGCATGGATTTAATTTATGATTTATCTCCTCTAAACAATATACGTAAAGCCAGTCGCAAACGCCGGCGTGATTTGATAAGTAAAGTAATAACAATAACCAATCCCACAAATACCAGTAAAGCTAATTTCCAAGGAAATACCCAAAAAACAAAACTGGAAACCAGCGGGGTATTTTCGGTGCCATAATTGGCAACCAAAGTAGCAGTATATTTACCAATTGCCAAGGATGGATCCCACCTGACATCTACTTTTCTGATCGATGCAGGCAAAACATTTTTCTGGGGAAATGGAATATCTACTTCTTTTTTTCCGAACATATTGGTTATGGACACAAAACCCCTGGGTCTTACGTGCACGGTGCCTTTGTTTTCAAAACGTAATATAAAATCAATTGGTGGTTTTTCAAAAAATACTGGTGCGGAAAATTCTTTGACTATTAGATTTTCTTTGACTTCTCCGGCAACTGACAAAAGTAAAAGTGAACCAACCTTTTGAGCTACGCCACTACCACCACCGGCTAAAACATCAGGTGGTGATACCACTGCCAAAATAGAACCATAATGACCGCCCGGCTCCCCATCTGCTGGAACACTCACGGTAAAATCAATAATTTTTTGTTCAGCTGGTGCTAAGGTAAACTGAGTTTCCGACAAAGCCACCCAACTAGCCAAAGAAAAAGTTTGATTATCCTGTTCTTGGACCACCACTCCACCACCTTCACCAACAGCGGTAAAATCCTCTACTTCCATAGTGACAAATATCGGCTGCGGACTGGTATTTATTACTTTAATTTTATTGCTAATTTGCTCACCGGGGTTGGCGGAAAGTTCATAGGTTAAAGGTGAAATAGTAATTGAACGTGTATCATCGGACAACTCTTGGGCTTGACCAAAAGGTATATTCAATCCAACAACTAATAAAAATACTAAGCTAATAATTCGTACTAAATTGTTACGAAATTTTTTCACAAAGGAATCATTAATATGAGCAAAAATATCACCCAAGCATGACCAAATTCTACTTGGGTGAATTTACATTTTTCGATTGCTAAAATGATCAATCAAATTGAGCAGTAGTGATATAGACAACGGTATTGGAATAGTCACCAGATGATTGTGATCCTGAAACAGATAATTGATAAACTACGGTAGAAGTAGAATTGGTTACCGGCGTTGATGAAGACATAATAGTTTGCGCGGTTTCTGTATCGGCAATTGAAGCAAACTGGCGATAATTGGTACCGGAAGAATAAGCACCTACACAATCAAGACCAAAGCAAGTATGACCAAGTCCATGGTTGGCAGTGGCTGTTGCCCAAGCAGCAGCTGTGCTTTCGGTACAAGTACCAGTATCACAAGTAGTATCCGGAATAGTTTGTGAACCAGCATTGGTCAATTGATCAGTTTCTTGTGAGGTCATAGTATAACCATCACCGGCGTTGGTATTGACTGTCAAAATCTGACAACCTTTTTTAAAGGTATTGGCATTCATTGAAGCAAAAGGAACGGCGGTGGCTGTAGTTGTCACAGCAGTTACGGCATTACCCAAAGTACAAGCGGTGTTGCTCACACCAGTAATTGAAAAAGTCAAAGATTCAGCAATAGTAGCTGACACTGTCACCCCAGAAATTATAGCAACCACCAAAGCACCGGTTTCGGCACTATCACCATTGGCGGCTATGCTAATTGTATAACTAGCAGCGGTCGGATTTTGTATTTGTTGATCACCCGTAGCTCCAGCTGTGGCATTGGTGCCAATCTCGATGGTCACAGTTTCACCACCGGCAATAAAAGGTCCAGCACCAGACGGAGCAGTCAAAGTTAGCACTTGTCCGGAAAAAACCGCTCCCCAATCAGAAGCAGTAGCTGAGGCCGCCAAAGTTTGTTCACTGGCACTTGATCCAGAAAGATCTATATCAGTATAATCAACTGAGCCAATTGTAAAACCTGCGGGAAAAGTCACTACAATAGTATCTGAAGTAGAGATATTGTTGGCACCAGACAAGGTAAACTGGATAGTATGATTGGCACCAAGGCTGGGCCTGGAATCAGACAAAGTGTCTTTGACATTGGTCAAATCAGCTCGGGCTGGTTGTACCATCCAAGTGGTAAACAACAAAACTAAAACCAAAACTAAGTATAAATTACGTCGACATTTATACCAGTTGGGCATGAAAAATTTTCTAAGTTTCATATGTTTGATTAATTTTATTAATGGGGAATATATTAATTAATGACTAATTACTAATAACTAATTACTGATAAAAATGACTAATTTATAAGGATTTTTCATTTATTCTTAATTCGTAATACCTAATTCGTAATTCTCTATTCTGTCTTGCCTGTGAATAAAACCATTAAAAATCTCCTTATTCTACCTTTAAATTGTAACACAAAAAACAAGAAAAGTCCAGCTAAAATAAATGTGGATAACATATACTGCCAGGGTAAGATCCACAAAACCTGCCACTGGTTGAAAACATAACCTTCTTTGGTGCTAAGTGATACTTCTACCACATAGCGGCCAAAAACGTGTGGCCAAAAATTATCCAAATTTTTCCAACCTAAAGTCACTGGGACTTCCCTAATTCTACCCGGTAGAATAGTAAATTGTTTTACTTCAGTCTCAGTTACTAGATGGTTGAAAATATTATGCACTCTCACATAGCCACTGGGCTTGATATGCCATAACTGATTGTTTTTCAGACGCATTACAAACTCTTCTGGCGGGTCAATATAAACCATGGGATTGGCAGCAGCCAGTACTCTTTGGGGTAATAACCAGGCCAGAGATTTTTCTAAAACCCTAGACAAACCTTGTAAAAAATCAGCGGTTTGGTCTTGCCAGTTAATACTAACAATGGATAAAAAATCACCCACCTGCCGACTCAAGGAATCTTTTTGTACGTTAAATAAAAACAACACCCCAACCACTGGCACTACTTTGGTGGCATTGTCGGCAAAATAAAATGAAGGTAGTTGTGGTTCAAACAACATCACTACATAATGTCCGCCCGGCAAAGCTTCAGTGGGAACTGCAACGGTGACTGGTAAAAAAATTGTTTGCTTAGCATCCAGGATAAATTCTTTTCTGTCTGGTTTCAGCCAATTTTGTGCTGATAACTCACCAGCACTGGTGTCATCAAAAAAAGTCATACCACCAGTTTCATCAGCCGCATCAAAGGTAATCGTTTTAACTTTTATCGGTAGGGGTAGGTTGGTTTCGTTGCGTAATAAAATTTCTCTAGTTATACTCTCTCCCCCCAAAACATCAAGTTCAAAAGTACCAGGACTGACGGTAATAGTCGGTGCTTCTTTGACTTGGGCGCTGGTTAAAACAGGCCAAAGTAAAAACGTAGTAATAATTAGAAAAAAAATTTTTTTCATCTAAAAATGATTTCTGATTTATGAAGTATGATTTATGAATTCTTAATTCTTAAATCTTACATCTTAAATCTTATTCTAATAATTTGCCGTTGCTACATACACCACGGTAGTAGCATATGGACCAGCTGCTTGACTGGCATTGGAAGAAATTTTATAAGTTATCAAAAACTGCTGATTTACGACTTCACCTGTAGAACCGTCGATATTGGCAGTGTGATCAGCTACCGGGTCTCCCGCTCCGGTTTGGACAAAACCCGCATAATCATTGCCACTGGCGAACCGATTGGCAGTTCCACCGGACAAGCTAGTATCACTAGTTTTGTAACCAAAACCGCACTCATCATTTCCCTGACAGGTCCCCGCCCAGGCGGTGGGCACGGCATTGGTACCTGGCCAATCAGAAATAGTAAAAAAGTTATTGATTTGGTGGGTCATCGGGCCTGTTTCCCAGGCAGTTATTACATAACCATTGTAGGCATTGGTGGAAACGGTAGTAGTAGTGTAACTGAGTGCCGTAAAATTATTTCCCGGATCCAAAGTATTGAAACTAGCGGAAAACGAACTCAAAGAAAATGTCAAAGTTTCAATTACCTTTACTCCGTCAGAATTGACTGGCAGTGAAGCAATATCTAAATTGTTGTAGGCTTTGACTGAAACATAAAAAGTTTGGGAGGTACGCAAATATACCGGTGTAACCGTGGCATAAGCATTGCTGGTATAATACCAAGCCTCACCTGCTTGCCAGGTGGTGGTAGTAGCGTTCCAATAATAATTGTCAGGTGTTCGCCTGAGAGCATAAGCATAAGTATTGGTTGGCCGTAGGCCTGACTCATTGTCAACAAATCCTGACCAATTGGCACTTAAAGTATTGATTGATGACTGCTGATCAAGATCAGCTCCTGGTCCATCATTAACTACTGCTGCTGTTATATCCGGACCAGAGTCATCATAATACTGAAAACCACTTCTTACCTCATAACTGGTACTAGTGGAAACTCCAATTGCTTCAACACCACCAATAGTTGATCTGACTTCAAAATTGGTTGAGGAAGAATAATGTGTTCCACCCTCACTAATAATCGGATCACGGATGATGTAAGTAGAAGAGGCATAGTCATCTGCTAGAGCTGGGATAGCCCAAACAATTGCGATTATAATAAATAATATTTTTTTTCTACTCAACTTCATAATAGTTACAACGGATTAATGGCAGATTTACGCTGATAATTTGTCGACCAAATAAGACGTTTAATATATAGTTTTGAACTTCCAAAATTTACTAAAAATCCAAGTTTGAAATTAATTCCCCTTAAATAATATATTAACTGTTGTTCAAACTTTTTTGGAATAAACTCAACTGCTTTAATTTCAATAATTATTTTATCATCAATAATTAAATCTGGTCTATAGTTGCCAACTTTTTTATCATCATAATATATAGCTAAACTTTTTTGTGCTTCATATCTAACTTTTTGTTTAGCTAATTCAATCTCTAAGGCTTTTTGATATATATCTTCTTTATGACCAAAGCCAAGAGTATTATAAATAGTAAAACAACATCCTCTAATTTTATAACTCAACTCTTCATATAGTAATTCTGTCATAATATCCGTGTTTATCTGTTATAAATCAGTGTTCATTTTTTTTATCTAAAAAAACTACTAAACCCTCCATTATACTCTTGTTTGATTTCATCTGAAGTTAAGGCATAATTCCAAATTTTTATTTCGTCTGCTTTACCAGATATATAACTTGCAATTGTGCCATTTCTCATTATATGCCATGGCATAGTACTAGTAACATTAGCTGCGGTTGTTCCTGTAAATTTTAAAACACCATCAATATAATAATTTGTTGTACTCGCATTTTTTGTAACAGCATAATGAACCCATTTATTTTGCAAGCTACTAACATTTATATTGGTGTTAAACTCAATCCCACCAACCCGATATCTTAAAATATCACCACTGTTATAACCCAATATCCAACCATTACCTCCAGTGTTATCTCTTATTAAACTAGTGACACCACCCACCCAATAAAACCATCCACTTATAGTAGCATTAACAGATAGCTCAGGACCTTGCATTATAACTTCATCATTACTACCATCAAAACTAAGAGAACTATTTATTTTACCTGCCACGCCATTGGCCCAGGCGGAACTAGTAGCTGACTGAGTGCCACCTGAACCCACAATTAATGTGCCATTATTGCCATTGCCGCTCCTATCAAATACGGTTTCGCCTTGACCTTCATCAAAACTCCAATAACCCACTGGCGCGCCACCATTGTATTCCATAATAATATCTCTGTCAGTTAAAACATAGTTATAAAGTTTTACATCATCAATCATGCCACTGAAATATCCATCATTACCTCGCCCTATTTCTAAATTATAAGAATCTACATAGTCACCAGTATAATTTACTGTATCAATATAACTTCCATTGACATAAAGCTTGGCATCACCAGTACTATAATTGTAAGTCACAATTACATTTACCCATTTGCCTGACCAGGCAGATAAACTGGTTGATAAACGGGTTGGATTAGCACCACCATTATTACGGGCAAATTCAAATAAAGTTCCATTTTGACGCAGTTGCCAACCAGTGCCAGCAGTATTGAAAGGTCCAGATCCTTTTTGAATAAAACCTCTGGTGCCTGAAGGATAATTTGATTTGGTCCAATAACTTATTGAGAAACTGCTGGTACCAAAATTTAAATCGCTATCATTTGTGACTGATACATAATCACTACTGCCATTGAAAGACAAAGCACCGCCATTTTTACCTTCAACTGTCCACGTCGGACTACCACCAAAATTACCACTTTTACCATTACCAGTACTATCCACAGCTGTAGTTCCTGTCATATCATCAAACTTCCAATATGCTAAAGAAGAAGTCGGAGCACTTTGAGTATTTACCGCTGGCTGACTTAAAACATTTTGTAAACCAAAATTATAATCTTTTCTGATTTCATCCATGGTCAGCTCATACAAATATATTTTCAATTCATCAATATAACCATTGTAAGACTGATTACTACCACCACCACAAGCAATCGCAAAACTTGTGCCAGTCAAATTGATATAGGGATAACTGACAGTTTCCTTAAATACACCATTGATATACAGATCAAAACCAATCCCTTGTTTATAAATCATCACGACATGAGTCCACTCGCCAGGTGTTATATAAGCACCATTGGAAGTTCCGCTTCTAAAGGTAATACCATCATAACCTTCCAGCTTAACTTTATATTTTCCTCCACTGGCAACTAAAATCATACTATAATTTTCATCAGTTCCTGAACCCCGACGAAGCACCCAACCCCCACCACTACTTATCTGAGTTGTGGAAGCATTCAACCAAACCGACATACTAACAGATGTCCCGGTAGCACTAGAAATATTCAAATTTGTAGTAGTAAGTGAGACGCATTGTTTTTCTGTAGTTGTTGCTGGATCTGAGTAAAAAGCAGTATTTCTTACACCAGTTTTCCATTCAGGTAACGAACAACCTGTACCTGAGCAACCTAAAGTCCCTCGATGATTATAACCACTATAGTCATTAGCATAACTTCCTTGACCTTCATCAAAACTCCAATACGCTACCGGATTGTTTGGTCGACCAGCGTTCATATCTTCAAGTATCTGCCGCTGGTTACGAACATAATTGTATATTTTTATATCATCAATTTCTCCTGCAAAATACTGATTAGAATTTGCTTCACCAATTTGCAATGAAGCAGTTTGATTGGATACTGTCATTGTTGTTATCAACTTAGGAATACCATCGATATATAAAATAGTACCGCTGGCAATTCCACTCTGAAAAGAAAAAGCGACATGGTGCCACTGATTATCATTTAAACTAACGCCAGACGTGTGCCACCCACTTCCACCCCAATCATATATTCCAAAAACATTATCATTTAAAAACATACCATAGGCATTTTGTTTGGCCACAATACCTCGATACGTCGTTCCGGCATCACTGGTTTTAATCCAGGCTTCAACTGTTCCATTTGTTAATTGTAAATTTGAACTATTACCTAAATCAATTTTTTGGGTAGAACCATTGAAATGCAAAGCTGAACCATATTTTCCGTCTAACCAAGTTGGTGAACCGATTGTCGTTGTACTTAAATTATTTCCACTTTTATCATACACACTACTTCCAGATGCTTCATCTAAAGGCATATATAATACTGGCCCTGGTGCCCACTCAGACAAACGCCTGACTTCATCAGCTGATAGTGCGCGGTTATATATACGCATATCATCAAGTTGTCCTTTGAAGCTATTGGCACCATCCACAGACAAATATAGTCCATTTTGTGGATCACCAGCATTACCTAAAGCTGTAAAAGTATCTACCAATTTACCGTCTAAATACAAATTAGTAACTCCAGTTTGATAATCTCTGGTGGCGGCAATATGATACCAAGTATTATTTTTTATAGAATTGGCGCCAGAGTGAAGTGTACGAATATTTCCAACCTGTCCATCCATATAGGTATAGGCATAGACATCACTTTGCAAATAAATTGCGAAAAAACTAAGACTGTTGTCAGTACCAAAAATACCTTGCCATTCTTTTGTAATATCAGTGGTTCTAATCCAGCCAGCCATAGTGAAGCTAGATGAGTTTAAATTGGCAATTTTAGAATTATTATTCAACTCAACATAATCACTATCACCATCAAAACTTCCAGCTCTACCAAATCTAGCGGTGGATGTGGTATTGGCATTGGTAGCTGTACCGGTGGTGTTATTGCCACTCATATCAAGTACTTCACCAGAGGTTCCATTCCAAGTTTGTTCATCCATGGGCCACCACCCAACCAAACCATCTGACAAACTATTGTATTGATTGGCTTGTCCTAAAGCGATGTTAAAACCTTTATTGTAATCTTGTCTGATTTGATCAGCACTGCGAGCGTAGTTATAAACTTTTACTTCATCAATATAACCTTTAAAATAATAAGTAGGACTCGTACCACCACCATCTGCACCGACAGCACCAATACGTAAAATACCAGCCATATCACCACTTGTTACCCCTTGAGTTATTTCTAATTGTCCATCAACATATACTCGGATAGAAGATTGATCTCCGACAATAAGTGCGTGATGCCATATATTATCATTAAATATACGAGTGCCAACTGAGCAACCATTCATACAAACACGAAAATTGCCATTTAAAATCTGCAAAGGATGGTATGATGTACCAAAAGAAATAATCTTATCATCAGCAGTGCTATCAGTTTTAAACCATGCTGAAATCGTAAAATTGTTTTTTGCCAATGTCGTGGTAGTATTCATCTGAACATAGCCGTTGTCATTAAAAAATAAACATTTACCTTTTACGCACTCTGAACTATCTTTCCAAGTAGCGCCGGTGATAGTGCCGTTATTACCGCCAGTTGAATAGTCATTGGCAGTAGTCCCATACCCTTCATCAAAACTCCAATAAGCCACCGGCCCTGGACCTTGTTCTTCAGACAATTGGGTATAAAGTGTACCTAAACCGCTATAATAATCGGCTTTTATCCAGGCATCACTTCTTCTGACTTTGGAAAGTCTAGCCTCATCTATAAAGGCTTGCATAAACCTACTACTATTGTTCAAAGAAGCTAAATAAACATTTTCGCTTGTTTGATCAAGATTACCACTGCCTGGAGTAGGTCCGGTGTTGGTGCTGGTGTTTAAATATGCTTTACCACCATTGGTACTATCATAAACACAAGACACATATGACCATTCGTTTTTTGGTACGGTCAATATGGCATTGACATTGGTATCGGTCGTATCGGTAAAATTGTAAATACTCAAAGTATCACTAGTAGCTTGTACGCGGCAACGATAAGAACTACTTTTGGCAAATAAAGTTTGAAGTAGGGTTCGTTTATAATTTATCCACGCTGAAAAAGTATATTCACTAGTCAAATTGAAATCAGTTCCATTGCCAAAATTGATTGTGTCATTTGAACCATCAAAATCCAAAGCTTGACCCAACTGGCCATCTATCAAATCATCAGTAGTCATCGACCCCAGGGGTGAGCCGTTGCTTTGCTTGCTGGTAGAATCTAAAATACTGGCACCAGCAATTGATGGATCTTGCGCCATATGCCACACCCCCACAAAGTTATCATCCCAGACTTCAGTAGGTGTTTGAGCATCAGTGGCAGTAGGATTGCCATAGTAGATATAAAAAGTAGTAGAAGCAGTAGCATAAACAGTGGGTAGTTTTACCCAAACAGTAGAAGTGCCTGATTCATTCCACTTTTCTATCTCATAGTTTAAGAGATTACCATTGTTATCAGTAAACCTAAGATCAGAGCCATCACTATTGGTATTATTATAGATATTGTTGGTGGTGTTAAACTGGACAGCTATGGGAAAGTTGGTTAATTCACTATCTACTTTGGTATAGTCAACTACTAAGGCTTTACGATAATACCAACCTTCATCCCACCAAGAAGCTTCTGCTTCTGGGGAATCTTTACGAAAGAAGTAAAAAGAACTAGCCAAAACCAAAACCACTACTGCAAAAATAGCCAACCAAGTACCTTTGTTAACTTTGGTTCGTTTTAAGGCATTTAATATATTTAGTTGGGGAAAAGAAAAATGCATGGATAAATTACTAATGACTAATTACTAATAACTAATGAATTACTAATTTTATAATTTTTAATTCCTGCCTGCCGGCAGGCAGGTTGTAATTTTATAATTCATTTATAATTTAAAATTTACAATTTATAATTAACATTTTTTATCTAAAATAACTACTAAACCCCCCATTGTATTCTTGTTTGATTTCTTCAGGGGTAAGATGATAATTGTAAATCTTCGCTTCATCTATTTTACCATTAAAATAATCAGTATTACCGGTAGCTGAAGCACTTATAAATAAATTTGCAGAAGCATTAGTCATACCATAAACTTGTGAGGCAGTAGATTTTTGTAAAATTCCATTAACATACATTCTCATCCCACCATCACCAAACAAAACAGCCACATGAACCCATTCATTGGTAGGGGCAATATTATCACTGGCAACATAATAACTTGAGCCACCATTCTCAGTCTTAAATTCTATCTTACTGGGATTGGTGGCATCATCAGATTCAGCTACTCGTAAATTAAAATCACCATTATTACCTCCACTTAAATCTTTACCAATAATTGTTTTATCAAGTATAGTGTGGCTATTTAAATTAAACCAAACCGATACAGTACCAGTGGCAATATTGAATGCTGTACTTGTTCCCATATTGACAATATCGTCAGTACCATCAAAATTAAGTGAACCATTTATTTTACCTGATAAACCATTGGTCCAAATGGAACTGGTAGCTGACTGAGTGCCACCACTGCCTACTATCAAAGTACCATTGTGACTGTTGCCAGAAAAATCATGAATTACTTCTCCTGAACCCTCATCAAATTTCCAATAGGCAACTGGGTTATTTTTTCGACCAGCATTCATATCTTCCAAAATTTGCCGCTGCGTACGAGCATAATTGTAAATTTTTACCTCATCAATATCACCATCCCAACCGTTATTCGCCCATGATTGACTGTAACCAACATTGACATCTGAATTGACATTTTGATAAATACCAGATGAATATGATCTGGGATTGCTAGAGCCGTTGGAAGCTAAAACTCCATTTACATAAACTCTCATTTGCGAACCATCATAAACACCGGCCAGATGATACCATTTATTTTCTTCCAATGCCTCTGCGCCATAAGCTTGGTACTGAGTAGAACCATCATTGGTCAATATCATCATCGGTCGAGCAGTAACATTATCAATCCCCAGCCAATAAGAAAAATTGGAACTATTGTCTTTGGAGACAACATCCATAAAATAGCCATCATAACTTCGTAAACGTACCCAAGCCTCCAAAGTAATTTTCCCGGCAATATTCAAACTATCAGTACTTGATGCACCAGCCCAATCTTCGGGATTGGCATCATTGAAATTTAAAGCGCTACCAATTTTACCTATTGGTTGCCAACTTGGGCTGCGGCTATCCAAACCGAGTCGTAAAGTATTATTGTAATTACTACTATCATTTGACGTTTGCCCTGTTCCTTCATCCATTTTCCAATAAGCCACCGGTCCTGGAGTATTTACATAATTTTGCGCAATTTCATCAGCTGACAGTACGCGATTATAAATTTTTATATCATCTACCTGCCCGTCCATTGGCTCACTATGCCCAGCACGATTGCCAATAGTCAAATTACCACCGTTATCTATAGTGCCAGTATCTGCTTTACTCTCTTTTAATTCACCATTAATATACAATTTTCGTTCCTGGCCATCATAAGTAAAAACAATATAATACCACTCACCAGCTGTAACTAAACTATTTTGAGTTGACCAATAATCTTCATTGTTGATACCAAATAGATAGTTGGTAAATCCACCGGCGCTGGTTACTCGTAAATAATAATTTAAACCTTTATCAAATAACCATTGCTGGGTAGGAGCAAGGGTATTAAAATAATACCACCCTGACACTGTTAATTTATCAGTATAGGAATCAAGTGAAGCAGAAGTGGGAACTGAAATATAATTTGTCCCAGCATTGATTGCATAAGCTTGGCCAAACATGGCTGAAGTTGTTGCTGTTGCTCCTGAAGCTGTTCCCGTATTGCCATTGCCACTGGCATCAGTCAGGTCACCATCCATCGGCCAATAAGCCAGTAGTCCGTCGGTCAAATTGTCATTGGCACTACGTGACAAAACAATCTGCTGACCAACATTGTAATTTTGTCTGATTTCATCAACAGTGATGGGATAATTGTATATTTTCACTTCATCAATCTGGCCATTGAAATACCCTCCCCAGCCCCCACCAATATAAATATTATTTTTATTATTATCAGCTTCATTCGCAGTGCCTGCATATTCAACTTTCCCATCTAAATACAAAACCAAATAATTTCTAGGGCGATCGTAAGTATAAACCAAATGATACCACTTGTTTCTTTCTAAAGTAGTAGTCCCATCATAATAGCCTGAATGATAAAGTGATATTTTATTACTATCACTTTGAGTAAGTAACCAAAAAGGCGCAGATTCTAAAACTGTATTGCCTGTGCCAATTATACCTTTTTGACTGCCTAAAGTATTTGTTTTAAACCACAAACTAACTGAACGACTTTGATTATAGTTGGTAATGTTATTATTGGTTATGGTTACAACATCATCTGACCCATCAAACTGCAAAGCTTTGCCAGCTTTACCACTTGGCGACCAAACAGAACTTGGGCCACTGGTTGTCATATTAATCAATGTACCATTATTTCCCGAACCAAGTGCAGCTAAATAACTACTATCATGTGCTGTACCTCCCTGTCCTTCATCAAAACTCCAATACCCAATCGGATTGTTTTTTCGCCCAGCATTCATGTCTTCAAGTATTTGCCGCTGATTGCGCGCATAATTATAAATTCTAACATCATCAAGTTTACCGATATAATCATTGGTAAAACCTGTGCCCAAAATAAAATTAGCCGTAGATGACACATGACCAGTCACAATAGAAATACTGGAAGTAGTATTTAAAATACCATCTTTATAAAAAGATATTATGCTATTTTTTCTATCAACCACATAAGCCACATGATGCCACTGGTCATCTGATAAAATACCGGCTGTTCCTAAACTATCACTCCAACTTCTATTGGTATTATCACCTATAAAATACATCCAATTACCCCCTGTCCCAATACCAAATTCGAACCCGTCATATCCGCTAGCTCTCTTTTCAAAAATTCTGGCATTGGCTGTATTGCTGGTTTTTATCCAAGTTGAAAAAGTAAAATTACGCATGCCTGGATCCAAAACTTCACCGCTAGGATTGCCAAAATCCAGATAACTAGTGCCATCAAAATATCCAGCACTACCATATTTACCAAGTGGTGATACATAAGTACCACTACCTGTAGATTCACCGTGTAAACCATTTACTGAACTATCTTTGACTTCGTTAGTCGTTCCGTTCCAACTTGTCTCATCCATTTTCCAATGAGTCACTGGTCCCGGTGCCCATTCAGACAAGCGTCTGACTTCATCAGGTGACAAGGCGCGGTTGTAAATACGAAAATCATCCAACTGTCCGTCAAAACAATAATTACTACCATTTCCCAAACCTATATTTGTCGGGGCATAACCAGTTGTACCAATTGCCTGCAAGCGGTCCACTTCTACCCCGTCTAAATATAATATAGTATCCCCGGTTTGATAATCTCTGGTTACTGCCATATGATACCACTGACCAACAGTAATAGAACCTGAATCAGATTCAAGTACTTTTTGAGTACCATCACCATTTAAATAAAAATAAGCACGAACAATATCGTGATCATTAACTAAATGTAAGAATTGTGTTGAACCACCAGTATTAGAAATATCCGCAAAACTTTTGACGACTGTATTGGTTTTAAGCCAGATTGACATCGTAACGCTTGATGTTGCAAGATTAGCTAAATTTGTTCCAGCTGGATTAATATTTACCATGTCTGTATCACCATCCAAATTTCCCGCTCGATTGAATTTGGCAGTTGAAGTGGCCAAAGCACTATCGGCTGTGCCGTGATTGCCAGAACCAGAAGAATCTTTTACCTCACCACTTGTTCCGTTCCAAGTTTGTTCGTCCATCTGCCACTGTAGCAATAATCCATCCGACAAACTAGTATACTCATTAGTGCCTAACATAACGGCCATATTTTTATTGTAATCAGTTTTTACTTGATCAGCGGTCTTGGCATAATTGTAAACTTTAACCTCATCTAAATAGCCGTGAAAAAATTCACTATACCCTACTCCGTCTTGCCAAGCGGCGCCTAAGGTTAATTGTTGTGTCCCTGTATTTTCTGACCAACTCGTATCTGACATGCTTTCCACCAGTACACCATCAATATAAAAATAATCATTTCCACCCGAATACACTGCTGTGAATTGATGCCATTCATTTAAACCTAAGGTTACATTGTTAGTTGTTTTATCACCGTTATTGTGACGCATCAATAACCCTGAATTATTCAAGCCAAATCCATAATTCCAGTGCACCGCATAAGAACCTTTATCCAGCAGCATTTTTTTTCCAGAAAAAGTAATTGGCTTAAACCAAGAAGTTAGAGTAATCTCACTGCCAGAAATATTCAAAGCATTGGTATTGGTGGTAGTCGCCACACTGGTAGTTCCATCAAAATACAAACACTTACCGCGCAAACATTCACTATCTGTTTT
The DNA here is from genome assembly GCA_964493305.1 of uncultured Gammaproteobacteria bacterium. Lineage (GTDB taxonomy): Bacteria > Patescibacteriota > Patescibacteriia > S139-126 > S139-126 > DYGA01. Next base: position 274,826 of record CAZBLW010000002.1, on the reverse strand, counting down.
CCAAACCGTACTACTGGCGGTTAAGGTGTGTCCATTGCCACTCAAATCAGCGATACTATTACCATAACCTTCTTCAAAACCCCAATACGCCACTGGACCCGGGCCTTTTTCTTCGGCTGCTAAGGTTAATAAATTATTTATCCCGTTGTAATAATCCGCTCTCAACCAAGCGGCTGGTCTAGCAATTTTGGAAATTCGTACATCATCAATCTTGCCATCAATTCTGCCACCAGTACTATCATCGGAATTGATATATAAAATACCATCAGAAACAAATACACTAGTTCCACTAAAAGTGGTATCACCATAATCATCATTGACTCCGTTGAGATAAAAATGAATATTTGAACCGTCCCAAGTAGAAGCTATATAGTACCATTGGTTGGCAGTCAAACTAGTGTTAGCACACTTATAATCTGTACCTTCTACTTGATTTTTTATTGTCGCCAACATTACATTGGGACTAGCACAACCTGAAGACCCCACAATATCCAAATAATATGAATCATAAGGTTCACCCTCATGCCTTTTTACCATCAATAAACCTTCATGACCAATAACTGATGGCAGCTGATCAAAATATACCCAACCAGACATAGTTAATTGGGACATGCCACTAAGACTACTATCATTAGGCACTTCCACGCGGTCATCAATTCCGTCAACTTCAAAAGCCCCATCTATTATACCACTACTGGTAGCAACTAAAGATGTACCACTACCAGCCCCTGTACCGTGATTATTGTATTTGGTTGCATCAACAAAACTATCTGTGCCAGTAGCGGTATTGTTCATATGCTGGACCATGACAAAACCCTCATCCCACACCGCAGTTTTATTTTGCCCGTCAGCCACAGCTAAATTGCCATAATACATATATAAAGTGGTATCAGTTGTATCATCAACCATTGGTACTTTTACCCAAATAGTTGAAGTAGCACTAGAGTTCCATTTTTCTATTTCGTGATATAAGGTATTGCCATTGGCGTCAGTAAACCTTATATCTTGTCCAGCACTTTGTGCATTGGCATAAGTGAAGTTACTAGTGGTCAAAACTATGGCTACAGGAAAATTGGTTAAATCAGAGTCAATCTTGGTGGCATCAACTGTCATTTTCATCCGATAATGCCAATCCTCATCCCACCACCCGGCTACTGCCTCTGGTGACTGATTGCGGAAAAAATAAAATGACGCAGCCATTGCCAAAACCACTACGGCCAATACAGCTAACCAAGTCCGCTTGTCACCCTGAAATCTTTTCAGGGTCTTTACTATATTTAGTTTTGAAAATTTTAATTTCATTATTTTTTAGATTCCGAAACAAGTTCGGAATGACAATTATATTCCTTGTTACCTGGAACTCGTTTTAAGGACTTTAATATATTTAGTTGGGGAAAAGAAAACTTCATTTTTTAATTACTAATAACTAATGAATTTTTTAATTTTTAATTTTGTAATTTTTAAATAAATCTGAATTTTTAAACTTTTATCCTTGTCATTCCTGTCCCGCATCAAGTGCGGGATAAACTCGAGCAGGAATCTATTTTTGTTTCTGGATTCCGTGTCAAGCACGGAATGACAAATATTTTAATTACTAATTTCTAATTACTAATAACTAATGAATTTTTTAATTTTATAATTTTTATTTTGAATTTCTTTCCGACCTTCCGCTTCCTGAAGTGTAAATATTGCCAAGTAGTGAGCGGTTACGCCTCTCAACTAAAGCGTAAGAGATTTTGAGAGGCGCGCGAACGGTTGGCAATTTTACCTGAACGGAAGCGCTGGTCGGCAGTTTTTGCTATCCCGCGTCCGCGGGACTGACAAAAAATAGAGGTAAAACATTTTATTTTTAATTTCTGTCTAAGGTGCAAGGCAATTAAATAAGGGTAAATTCTTAAATCTTTATTCTTAAATCTTAAATCATTATAATTACTTAAACCTAATTCCACCTTTAATCTGTATCCCGCCTTTCACTTTACTAGACCCTCCGCTACTAGCAGTACTATCACCAAATGCTTCACTTTGGGTATAATCCAAACAACTATCATTCATATTACAATAAGAAAACTTAATCCAATCAGCACTCCGAGTGACATTTGATAACCTAACTTCATCAATAGTATGCTGACCAAAACCACCACTACAATCACCATAAGCATTTATACAACTTCTATAATCAGCGCTTTCATAATTAATATTATTGGTTGATAAAGCAACCGAATCTTGCAGTAATCCATTTACATAAAGACGTAAATACTTAGTTGCACCATCATAACCAAATGTACCAACTACATAATACCAATCAGTACCTGAAATTACATAAGAAGTTGTAGCGGCGTTTAAGGCGCCATTAAATAAATTCACATTAAACTTAGAAGATACATAGCCCAACCAAAAACCATTTTGTTGACCATGGGTAACTATTCGCCCAGTAGTTAAATCTGGCTTCACCCATGCTTCCAACGTACCAGAAGCAGTCAACTGCTGACTGGCTAGGCTTGGAATAGTTACATAGTCATTGTTGGTAGTAACACTAAAATAATCCGCGCCATCCAGTTTACCAGTGGCGTTGGTAGTACCCGTGCCACCAGTTTGAAAATTGTAAGGTGTGCCAGTGGCATTGTTGCTAGTGGAGTCAAAATGACCAGCCACTGTGTCATCTGGACTTTCTTCCAAGTGGTGAACAAATTTATAGTTCGTATCCCAAACGTCATTGGGAGATTGATTGTCAGCAGCATCAGGATTTCCATAATACATCCAAATATATCCGGCATTTGACCCACCATTTATTTGGGGTACTTTCACCCAGACAGTAGAAGTTGCTGCTTCATCCCATTTTTCAATTTCATAAGGAAGTTCCGTGCCATCTGAAGCTACAAACCTAATATCCTGACCACTGTTTTGGGTTTGAGTGTAATCAATTCTGCTGGAGTATAAAGTCACCACCAAAGGAAAATTGGTCAGGGTTTCACTTTGGGAAGAGTTATCAATAGTTATCTTCATGCGATTCTTCCAAGCAGATTGCCACCAACCTTGCGTACCAAGTGATGTGACAACATATTCATCAGCACCAATATCCCAAGGACCCTGTCTAGTTTGATTTTCAATATCATTGTTAAAAGGTAAGTTAACGTCCCCTGACATATCTTTACCCTTATCCCTGGCAACTGAATCACTAGACTTGAGACGAAAATCACTGGCAGTAGAACTGACAAAACTTACTGTTACATTGTTTAAAGAATGAGAACCAGGCGAACCATTGCTATTGTCACACATATTATAATCCGTATAAGCGTTGGAACCATTCCAAGTACTATAACAAGTATTTGTGTTTTGCATGATATTGTTAGTAATCTGAATTAACAAAAGTCTTCCGTGAATTGCTTCGTTACAGTTGTAAAAAGTATTGTTATAAACATAACCTATAGAATCAGCTTGATTAATAGATATTCCATAAGCTTCAGTACCAGATGGATATCTAAAATCATAAAAAATATTATTCCAAATATAAGCGGTTATGCCTGCTGGAGCAGAATGATAAAACTTAATACCTCCTTGGTAAGGTATTACCCCGCTTTCTCCTTTAAAAATATTTTCGCTAATATAAGCTGCGCCGGTTGACCGATTTAAATTTATACAGTGTATTCCAATATAAGCAGTGGGGCTAGAAATTTCACACTGAATACCTTCGATTCTAATATAATTAGCTTGCTGTTGGTATACATCTTGATAATCACCCGCGACATTAATTAATATTTTATAAGCAGTGTCAGTCAGACGTCCATTATGCCTTTGGGATACACCAACCTCATTTTTATTAACTGGTGTAAAAAATCTAAGATAATTTTTTGGTCCAGTTGTCCAATTGGATGTATCTATAAGACTTGTGGTGGTGACAACTTCTACTGCATCAGCATAGAGAGCGATATTCCATTGGTAATTTTTGGTAACTAAATCATCACCCAACGACCAAGTATCAAAATTTCTCAAAGCTGAAGCAATACCGGTATTTTCCACTCCCGAAACCGCATTATCTGAAGTTGTATAAGCCCGATAAATTCGCCAATCTTTATCAGCCGTTACGGCGGTGGGTGTGGAAGTGCCATTGGCAGTTCTTATTTCATATTGAGTTGAAGAAACTCTTTTATGAATAAATACAATACTATCAACTGAACCGTTACTATCAGAGTCATATTGAATCGCATCTCCTACTCCAACTCTCATTGGCATACCAGCGCTAAAAGTGGCGTCAAATCCGCTGATAGTAAGCTCAACCGTACTCGAACCCGAAGCTAAGGGAGAAGTGTTATTGAAACCCATACTGCGATAAATCTTGATAGCTTGAGCTTCTTCAGCACCAAATGATGCACAAGCATCATTCATATTACAATATTCAAAAGTAATCCAATTGGGGTCCAATTCTATATTGGCAATTCTTACTTCATCTAAAAATCCATCCCAATAATCAGAGCCATAATTCCAACCCATTCTAAATTGTGAATCAGTATTGGAAGAACCAGGATAAGTGCCGTTGGCATAATCAGCATCATCAATTCTTACACCATTTCTAAAAATTTTTATCCCGGAATTGGTTTCATTACCATTGTAGGTCATAGTCAGATAATCCCACTGACCTTCAGTAAGTGCAAAATCAACCGCTCGACCAATACCGTTGTCATAGGTTGTTTGATCAAAGAAGGCAAAATTGACCGCTCCAGTGTCACTATTCCAAATTTCCCACTCTCCACTACTATCATACTTCTGCATAATTCTATCTTGACCACCAGCACCAAATGTATCGGGTTTTACCCAAAACGAAACTGATATCGGCCGGTCAGTTACTCCATTGGTAGCGCTAAAATCATCACTATCACCAAAACTGATAGTGTCATCAGTACCATCAAATTGGATAGCACCATTTATTTTACCTACTGCATCAGGATTAGAACCAGTACCACCAAAAGTGACAGCAACTGAATCATTTCCATAGCTAGTTGAATCTTTAAAATCACTTGCTCCGGTTGTTGTCTCTTGTAAATGTTGGACAATAACATAGTTACTATTCCAAGTACCAGTGGTAGTAGAATTATCACTAGCCAAGGGGTTATCATAGTACATCCAAATATGATCAGTCTTAGAATTTTTATCAATCTTTGGCACTTTCACCCAGACAATTGACTCGCCTGACTCATTCCAATTTTCAATCTCATAAGGTAGCTCGGTCAATCCATCAGCATCTACAAACCTAATATCCTGACCGCTGTTTTGGGTATAGGTATAATTTATCCGCGAGGAATTCAGCCTTACTAGAGCAGTAAAGTTGGCTAAATCTGAAGTAGTAGCAGAAGTGGTGGTATCAAAATAAATAGGTTTTCGTTTTTGCCACCTTGTATCCCACCAACCATAGGTTTGTTCTTTGCCGTAAGTATTACAAGTTTCTTTAATATTACAATAAGTAAAATTTATCCAACTTTTAGTTCTGTCTGTATCAGAAATTCTTACTTCATCAATTACACCACTGAAGCCAGAATTATCATCCCACTGCGAATCACCAATATAAGTGTTAGCCGAATTTTGATATAAACTTTCTGGGGTGGTGGTAGTGATAGTATGTTTAATAATAGTATCTTGATATAAAATCGCTTTTCCCGTAGTAGTGCCATTGTAAGTAGCTGCCAAATAGGTAAACTGTCCTGGAGTTAGTGCGGTAGCTGATTCCAAATCCATTGAGGTATCATAAGCATAATAAATTGGAGCCAATGGTCTGCCAGTTGGCGCCCAAGTTCTCATGGCTAAAAGTTCATATGATAAAGTTCGACCAAGAATTGATTGTTCACCTGACAATGAATTGGTTCTGGCCCAAGCTTCTATGGTTAAAGTGTATTCGGGATTGAGTAGTGTACTGATTGGCAATTTTACATCAGCAGTTGAACCGTTGAACTGTAAAGCACTACCAACCATATAAGTAGAAGTGGCTGCGAGATTTCTGGAAATGCCATGCAAAGCATTTTTGGTTGAATCAGTGGTTGAGGCATTGTATGCGTTGTTCATATGCCAGACACCGACAAAACCATTGGTCCACACTCCTGTGGTAGTGGAGTTATCCAAAGCGTTAGGATTGTTGTAATAAAGCCAGATATGATCGGAGTTGGAATTGCGATCAATGGTTGGTACTTTCACCCAAAAAGTAGAGGTGGCGGTTTTGTCCCATTTTTCTATTTCATATGACAGTGAAGTTTTGCCATCAGAGTCAATAAAACGAATATCTTCACCATATGGTTTGGTATAAGCATAATCAATACGTGAACTATTTAACTGCACAGCTACGGGAAAATCTACTAAACTAGTGGTAGTAGCTGAGGTAGTGGTATCAAACATAATCTTTTTCCGCTTCAACCACTTGGTATTCCACCACACATCAGTTTCCTCCGTTCCATAAGTGGTACAACTATCAGTTTGATTACAATATTCAAATTTTATCCAATTTACTCCCCGGTCAATACTTGATATACGTACTTCATCAATCTTGCCATCCATTCTACCCGGCCCACTATCTTCACCATTTATATAAAAGGAACCATCAGAAGAAAAAACACTAGTACCAGAAAAATTGGTAGCCCCCTCATCATCATATGAGCCATTTAGATAAAAATGAAGATCTGATCCATCCCAAGTAACCGCAACATGGTACCACTGACCGACGGCTAAACTTGAACTGGCGCAACGATATTCCGCTGCTTCCAATTCATTTTTCAATGAGACATACATAACATTATCATTTGTACAAGCTGTACCCACAATATAAAAATAATATGAGTTCCAAGGGGTAGTACTATGTCTTTTCACTAAAATTTCAACATCATGCGCTACGGTTGTAGGTAGTTGATCAAGATAAATCCAAGCTGACATACTGAGTTCATTCATTCCGCTTAGACTACTATCATTGGATACTTCAACATAATCGTCAGTACCGTCAAAATTAAAAGCTCCATTTATCTTTCCACTGCTAGTTGCTGCCAATGAACCTCCACCAAAACCAGTACCGTGATTATAATTTTTGGTAGAATCAACAAAGCTGTCAGTACTAGTAACGGTATTATCCATATGTTGCACTAGTTTATAATTATTATCCCACACTCCTGTAGTTGTTGAATTATCAGCTGCCGTTGAGTTACCATAATACATCCACATATAATCGGCCGTAGTGTTTTGATTTACCTGAGGTACTTTTACCCACAAAGTAGAAGTGCCCGACTCATTCCAGGACTCTATTTCATAAGGTAGTTCGGTACCGTCAGTATCTACAAACCGAATATCCTGACCGCTATTTTGTGTGGCAGTATAGTCAACTCTGGTAGAATTCAACTGCACACTCAAAGGAAAATCAATCAAATTGGAAGTGGTAGCTGAAGTAGTAGTATCAAAAAATATTTTTTTGCGCTTAGTCCAAGACGGATTCCACCAATCAGAGTTGTAGGCATAAGCCACTTGTCCTGCAAATTCAAACTTTAAAGTGTGTTTACCAGCATACTCAGTAAAATGAACTACTCTACCCACACCAGCACACGACCAATTGGCATAAAAAATTACGTCATTTTTGTATATTTCTGGCAATCTTTCCTCACCATCACAATAAAGTCCAACAAACCTGTCATCATCAATCGTGGCTTGATCAGCTGGAGAAATGATTAAATCAGCCGTGCCTTGGGTGGTAAAATCAACCACCCATTCATCACCGGTTTGCGGATAAGAGTGCACATTTAAAATTACCAATTCCACTGACGGGTCAAGTACAACTGGGTACTGAGCTTGCGCTAACCACGACTCATTTAAGGTATAAGTAATAATACCTTTATCATCTATTCGTAAATCAATTGCACTAGTATCACTCTGCTTACCAGCGGCATCAATAAAAAACGGTGCGGGCAAGAAAAATTTTCGTTGTAAATCTTTTTCCTCGAGTTTATCTGTTTTGCTGGTCAAAGTAATATTTCCAGTCAAATCTTTGACATAATCAAACTCACCCAAATCAAGCTGAAACTTAAACTGCATAGGATGTCCTGGTTCGCGTAAAACAATATCTTCTTTGACTCCGGTTTCTGATACTAACCGCTTAACATCAACCTTACTATAAGGATCTTGATAATCATACTCCTCAGCAAAAAATTTCTTTTTCACATTGACGCTACTGGCAGCAATTGGTTGAATAGCAAAAGACTGTCCTTGGTAGGAGTAAACAATCTTATCTTGATAGTTGTCCGGCACACTAACCTGCAAACTCATTTGTGAGTTATTGGTAAAAATTTGCCAGGCAAAAATTGCCCCAGACAGCACTAAAAAGATGAAAATCAAAATCAGAAAATATTTATTGGCGATAAATTGTACAAATTTTTTGTTCATGAATTATCTAAATAATACATCACCAAGGATATTGAATATCCCTTCAATATATCCACTGACTGAACTAGTTAAGTTGACCAAAAATGAACCAACTGTAGCTGTAGAACATTTATTATCACTATCACAGACAAAAGCATAATAACTCCTAGGTCCAGCATCCCCAGCTTGAGCGGTATAGGATATTTGCACTGGATTGGTGGCAGCCATGGAAGTACTGGAAGCATACCAACCACCTGGACAAGTTAGGGTTGAAGTGGTAATAACATTGGTTTTACAAATAAAAGACCTAGCATTGTCCCCTTCCGGATCAGTCCAATTAACTGTAAAGGTAATATTATTACTAGCGACTACTGGATCAGGGGCATCAATAACTGAATTTATAATTGGTGCACTCTTAACCACTGTAAAAGTACCAGCACTACCATTGGAACAAGCATTACTATCATCACACACAAATGCAAAATAGTTTTTGGTTCCTAAATCACCTAGTAAAGCGGTATAGAAAACTTCTGTTATATTAATAGAGCTAAAAGATGTACTTGACGCCCAAGACCCGCCGTCACAAGTCAAAGTAGATGAAGTAAAAGAATTGGTTTTACAAATAAAAGTGCGCGTTAAATCACCAGTGTCAGCGTCTGACCAATTAACTGTGAAAGTAACTGCACTGCCAACACTGACTGGGTCGGGATAATCAGTAGCTGAATTTATAGTTGGGGCGGAATTACCTGAATTGACATCAAAAGTACCAGGACTGCCAGACGAACAGGCATTGTCATTATCACAAGTAAAAGCATAGTAGTTATTGGTGCCAATATCCCCTCCTTGGGTAGTATAAATAACATCTACCGGATCAGTAGTAGCGAATGCGGTACTTGATGACCACCAACCACCATCACAAGTAAGTGTCGAGGAAGTAAAGGAATTGGTTTTACAGATAAACGAACGGGTTAAATCGCCGGCATCAGCATCTGACCAATCAACCGTAAAAGTAATATTGGAACCAGCGTTCACTGGGTCAGGAGCGTCATTAACCGAAGTAATACTTGGGTAGCGATTAACGGTAAAAGTACCAGGGCTACCAGACGAACAAGCATTATCATTATCACAAGTAAAGGCATAGTAATTGTTGGTACCACCATCAGCTACTTGCGTGGTATATACCATATCAACCGGGTCAGTGGTAGCAAAAGAAGTTGATGATGCCCAAGCTCCCCCAGGGCAAGTAAGAGTTGATGAAGTAAAAGAATTGGTTTTACAGATAAACGAACGAGTATTATCAGCATTTTCATCTGACCAATCAACCGTAAAAGTAATATTGGAACCAGCGTTCACTGGATCAGGAGCGTCCGTAGCAGACGTGATGGTAGGAGGGAAATTAATAAAAGTCACAGCAGGATAAATATTATAACTAGATAAAAGTTTACTATTTGCTTCAACTGCACGAAAACAATAAGTCTTACCAATTTCAGCATTATAATCATCTAAAGAAAAATCCCAAAGACCATCATACGAATCAGGATCAATCTGCGATTGAGAATTGGTAAAATTATTAGCTTCTTCATATGTTTGATTCACCAACGAATGTCCACTATGAGTAGGGTCGGTAGTGGTACTAGTTAAAGCATCTCCATCTACTGGTGTGGGGTTATTAAAATAAGCTATGGCTGTAGTAGAAGTGACATCAGTATAACTTGACGGGCTACCGCCGCTAGGAGCAGCACAAGTACCGGTGCCCATATCAACAAATTGTAACTTAAAATCACGACCACTGGTACCCAAAGGTGCATCAGCTACATGAATCAATATACGTAAACGAAACTGAGAATTATAAGGAATTGTTGTGGTTGTATTTTGAGTTGTAAAAGGCGCTCCCACAACAGTAGAATTTGTATTGTTAAAAAATCGATAAGCCGATTGACTAAATACGGCGGGCACATAAGTAATAACTATTAAACCGTTAGCTCCCCAACCTCCCCATTTACCACCACCGCCACCAGCACCAAACAAACCACCATTACCACCAGTGGTTTCAGCACCTGAGTTATCACCAACACCACCACCACCACCACCGGCACCGGCAATAGTCCACTCACTTCCACTGCCACCAAAGCCTCCACCGGAAATATTATTTCCACCTCCCGCTCCACCACCTGTACCAGAACCACCATTTTGACCAGGATTACCTCCAGCGCCACCGCCAGTACCAGCCGGACCATTACCTCCCGCACCACCTGTAGTGGTATTTGGACCACTACCAGCACACGGTGAACCACTACAAGCTGTGCCACCAGCACCACCACCACCACCACCACCATAAGTTGCAGTATTGGTACCACTTCCACCAGCACCGGCATTGCCATTGGGGCCAGCTGCACCACCACCGCCACCACCATTATCACCAGTACCAGTACCAGCTCCTCCCGTACCACCGCTATACTTTTGGCTACCACTACCATTTAATACTTCATTTGCATAAGCAACTCCACTAGCAGCTGCACCACCAGTTCTTCCGCCAGTGGTTGCACTGGTACCACCCGTGCCACCTTTGGCACCTACTCGAACTGCACTACCTGCAATCGTTGTACAGTTTGAAGTAGCATTACAAAAATAAGTATCACCTCCTGACAATCCAGCTATAGCACTACCTCGCCCATTTTTTCTACCACCATTGCCAATTTGATAAGCTACTTGTGTATTAGCAGTTAGAGATACATTGATAGATTTGGAATAACCGCCACCGCCACCAGCGGCAGCACCACCGCTGTCAACTGCTGTATACCCAGCCCCACCAGCACCAATTACTTCTATGGTGTTGGAAGCATTGTTCCAATCACTTGGAACAGTCCAAATAGTTTTGGTTGGTTGGTTATAACCATAAGTAATAATAATTATACCTGGAGCACCACGTCCTCCAATAAGTCCGCCACCACCACCCGCGCCGTAAAAACCGGCATCACCACCGTAACCAACTGTGCTTGAAGTATCCCCGGTTCCACCACCGCCGCCGCCAGAGCCAACTTCTCCCCATTCCTGACCATCACCGCCGTTGCCTCCGTCATTGGAATCAAAACCACCTGCACCGCCACCGCCAGCTGTACCATTGGTACCATCACCACTAGTTACACCTGCACCGCCACCAGTATTTAAATAATTATTTCCCCCGGCACCACTTTGATTTGGGCTGGGCGGATTGCCACTCACTGAAGCGCCATTTGCGCCGCCGCCATTTCCGCCGCCGCCGCCGCCATGACCATAGGTAGTATTACTATTACCATCACCGCCATTACCACCGTTGCCATTGGGGCCTGCGGCCCCACCTCCACCACCACCAGAATCACCGCGACCATTACCTGTTCCACCATTACCTCCTTTATATTTTACAGAGCCAGTTCCGGTTGCTACTCCTGTTGAAGTTGCCCCGCCTTGCGCACCAGTGGCATTGATTGCGCCCAAGCCACCTTTAGCACCAACTACTACCGCACTACCACCGATAGAAGCACAATTGGTGGTGGAGTTACAAAAATAAGTATCCCCACCATTTACTGAATAAACATTGCCACCATTACCTATATTATAACTAACAGTCGCTCCGGCACTTAAAGTGACATTGACCGACTTGGAATATGCCCCACCGCCACCGCCGCCAGCGCCATTGGTACCGGCCGTATCCGTCCACCCCGCGCCGCCGCCGCCAATTACTTCTATGGTATTGGATGCATTATCCCAATCAAGCGGCACGGTCCAGGTATTGCCTTCGGTCAAAATCGTTTGGGTAAAATTCAAAATAATGGTTTTGGTCTCGGCGCGGGCGGTATTACCAAAATAAAAATCAGAAAAATTGACTTGGCCTTTCATTGCTAAATACATGGTGTCCACGATGCGCCCGCGCTCATTCAACTGCACATCCAAAGGAATACCGGTAATCAACATCAAAAAAACCAATACCGGAACAAAAAAATATTTAATTTTTTTGAAATTATTGTTCATTTAAAAATTTATAAATAATGACTGAAATTTCATTCATTATTTCTCCAGCTTCCCCAAGAGCACTATCGGCCGTGATACTGTTTTCAGGATTGACTAAAACTGTCAGTAGGTAAGGCTGGTTTGGTAAATAGACAATTCCGGAATCAGCAAAAACCAAATAATCCATGTTCAAACCAAACTTATGCGCCACCGGAACTTCTGCCGGAATATTATGGGAAATAAACTCATTAAACTCGGTCTGGGTCAGCCAGGACAATAAAAGTTGCGAATACTCGCGGTTCAATAAATTTGCCGTATATAAAGAACGAAATAATTGCGAATATTCTTTGGCCGTAATATTTCCCCGCTCGTCAAATAATTCCTGCAAACCAATTTCATCTAAAATTTTTATCACCCCGTCAACCGTCACATTTCTCAGTAAAATATTGAGAGCAGTATTGTCTGATTTTTGCAACATCTCTTTCAGTAAAAATTCTATGGTAAAACTGCTATTTAGTGGTTCTTGGTGTAATGTGCCAAAATTAGAATCCACATCTTCCGGCAATAATACCAACCTGTCAGTCAGAGACCATTCACCCTTTTCCACTTTATCCAACGCCGCCATCGCCACTGGTAGTTTATTGAGACTGGCCGGAATCAGCTGCAAATTTTGATTGATGGAAATATTGCCGCCGGTATTTAAATACTCAAAATAAATACTTACTTGATTGCCTTGGGACTGTTCTTGGCTGACTAGTTCGTTTAAACTATTTCTCAAAGGTTGCAGATTGGACAAATAAAACTCTTGCGGTATAAAATTGCGGGAAAAATCAATAAAAGGATACAACTTTCCATATTTATCTATAAAAATTTCCGGATTGGATAATCTACTCAAGCAAAATATATTGAAAATTACCAACCCTAATATCACCAGGAGATAAATGTAATCTTTCGTAATTTTTTTCTTTTTACTAAATATCATATTTTATTAATTTTCCGGTAAAATCACATTGAACAAACAATAGTTGGTCAGCCATTTGAATTTTCCCAACTGATATTCATGATAAACTAAGGGGATGGTAAAGGAACCTTCAGTTTGCTTGGTTATATTGTTTAAATATAAATTTACAGACGTTTTACCTTTACCTAAAATTGGGTTGATATTCCCTACTATACCCAACGGTAGCTCTCCTAATTCTAGTTGATAACTAAAATTTTTATTTGAAGGAAATAAATTAACCTGGTAAACAATCTGTTCATTTGTAAAAGATTGGGAAAATGGCACTACTTCGCAACTATGTTTACTGGCTGGATCATAAATTTTATTACTTGTTTTTATGGAAACTGGATTTGTAGGTAGAGGTGGTAAATTTTTACTTATTGGTGGAAATAAATAAATAATCAGCCATGTAGATAATAAAAATATCAGAACTAGAATAACTATTAGTATATATTTTTTATTTTTTTTGGAAAAAAACATTACTTTCTAAACTTTAAATTTCTTTATTTGTCATTCCTGATTTAGTCAGGAATCCAAAAAAATAAATAATTTTTTGTTTTTAGATTCCCGTTTACACGAGAATGACAATTGTTTTTTTGATAATTAATTTATAATTTACAATTTATAATTTATAATTTTTATATACTTCCCTGTATTCCCCCACCAGCTGGTTGCAATAAATTGGAATCACCACTAGTGGTACTACTGGTTGTATCAGTGGTGGTCGTGGTTTCTATACTGGTTGTTTCTCCAACTGGGTTGGCATTATCATCTACTACTACGTCTTCTATTATTTCCTCAGTTGAAGTGCCAGTGGTTGATGTAGTAGTAGAAGTAGTAGTTGAAGTGGTGGTACTGGCAGTACTAGTCGGGCTGGATGTAGGCGTAGGAGTTGGAGTAATAATAGGAATATAAACCGGCACAATCGGTTGATTGTTTACAAATGGAGTTGAACTGGTTGGTGTAGCAGTGGCAGTTGAGAGAGAACCATAATCCCAGGATAAATAACCATCTCTGTAAGTAGAGTAATTGAAGCTGGGCTGTATCAGTAGTTCACTGCGTGATTTGGCAATACCAATCACCTGCAACTTAGCATCCTGCTCGGCTGGTTCCAGATATGTTATGGTGCGACTGACTTTGGCTAAACTATTATCAACTACTTCTTCTTCTCCGGCAACTGTACCAGTAGTGCTAGTAGTTGAAGTGCCAGTCAAAGCACTGGCCTCACTGAGTAATGCCTCGGTTTGATTTATCAAATCAATCAACTCATTATCACCCGTATCTATTACTGCTTTTTGCCGAGAAATATCTTCATCCAAGGCCAGATAATATCTACTACCTGGAATCAAATTTTGATAACCTTTAACTATACCGCTGATAGCCACTTTGACCATTCGGAAATCACTAAAGGCTGGGTTGTCAGTACGAATAACAATGTTTTGTGTGGAAGTACTGGAAGTAGCGGTATTTGCCGCTATTAACTCATCCAAAATTTGTTGGTATTTTACTTTCAATCCTTCTGGCATTGCCGCAATTTCTTCATTCGATAGTGAAGCAAAAGGTTTAAGGGCCACAGCTATACCAACTGCGGGTTTAAACTCATAAGTATTAGCCCACATTGGCACCACTGTATTTTCGCCCATAATCGCTACGGCATCGCCCAACTGGATTTGTTCGCTAGATGTTACCAAAGTAGAAGTAGCTATATCTTGCCAGAACCAAGTAGTAACAGCACCAGACAAATCAATGTCCCCTGCTACAATTATGTCACCCTTCACCATTACCCGACCGGAAAACTCAGCATCCACTACTTTTACTAAACCGGCAAAGACTGCTTGGCCCATTACTTTGATATTAGCTAACTCTTCATAATCAATTACTACGATTTGCGTGTTGTTGTTGGTGGTGTTGTTGATGACTTGAATGGTAGTAGTGGCAATCGTGGTGGTGGAATTGTTGATAACAACCAAGGTGGTGGATGCGGTTGAGCTGGCAGTGCTATCAGTACTGGTAGTAGTTTGTTTGTCAGCTTGAGCCAGTTGTGAAATAGGATCAAACTTATTGTTGATATTTAGAAGTATAGTCACATAACCAGTAGAGCTTGCTGTATAATCTTCCAAAGCAATACCTACAGTTCCAGCTGAGGAAGTAGTCGCTTTCATAGCAGCACCCGGCACACTGGCAGAAGAGGTTAGTTGATCACCGCGGCGGATATTACCATTTTCTATAGTAACTTTGACTGGTACAGTTCCAGTGAGAGCAAGTGGTTCACCGGGCGCATCATTTTTCAAAATTCCTGCTGGCGCTGTTGAAATGACACCCAATATTTTGTTGGAATTGGCACTATAAGATAACCTACCTCTGGCCTCTCCACCTAAATCATTGGCCACAATCAAATCACCAGGTAAAGCCGAAGCTTCAAAAATTGTTACTCGTTCGGCAAAGTCACCTTGTGTCCAAGCAGTACCACCGGACAGATAAGCTACGCCATCCACTTCCAATTCACCCGCTACATAAACATCAGAGCTCGAGGCAATAGCAGCTTGACCAGGGCTACCTGTACCAAAAGAGTTATAACCTTGGGCATTGCCACCACCAGTCTTGATAGTGCCATCAGTGACTGTACTGGTACTCATACGGAATACTCCGGCATTGAGTGCCAGGTTGGCATCAGTGCCATCATGGGTGATTTGGATATAATCAACTCCACTACTATCATACACGCGTAAGTCACCACCACCGCTACCAATTTCCAAGTCACCACTGGAGGTAATGATTTTACCATTGGTGCCATCATGGAACATAGCTACATACTGCCCGGAGCTGGTGGCATAAACGCGTAACTCTTGGGTTGAAGTAAAAAGTAAAGCGTAAGCGGCCGTGGCATCTTGAATTTCAAATAAATTGTTTGACCCTTGGCTGGCACCGGCCCTGATACGTAAAGTAGAAATACCAGTTGGACTGACCACATCCAAGTTACTTTGTGGGGTTGAAGTACCGATACCAACTCGGTTATTGATAGTATCAATATATAAAGTATTTAAATCAAAGTTGAAGTTACCAGATGATTCAATAGATAAAAGTGTTGCTCCTGTTGATGAAGAAATACGCAATGCCTCTTGCCCGGCTGCTCCTTGAACAGAAAATCTTGCTTGTGGTGTGGAAGTACCGATACCAATGCGGTCATTACCATCATCATAATAAAATATTGCTGCTCCACCAAAACTACCACCATTGTTGTATTGAATCTGACCATCAGATCCGCTGGGCGTACCGCTACCGCCACCTAAGCCCAGGGTGGAAGTTGCAACCCATTTGGTAGTAGTACCAGTAGTTTGCAAAACCATACCAGCTGTGCCAGAAGCATTGGAACCATCATAGAAAGCACCAGTTGCGCGGAAACTACCAGCTACAGTCAATTCTTGGGCTGGCGTTGAGGTACCAACGCCAATCCTGCCACCAGCAACTGGAGTGGTTATTGGATCACCGGTGGTAGTTCCATAAGCACCAGTACCAAAAAGGATAGCACCAATATTGATACCATTGGCTGTAGCATCAGGTAAAGAAATATTGGTTCCTAAGATTATATTGTTGGTAGAAATATTATTTCCAGTAAAACTAGCACCTGCTTTATAACCAATTAAGTTTGAATATGAGGCACTATCAGCATAAGCACCAGCATCTCTACCAATCATATTGGCATTGTCGGTATTGGTTGTATTTCTACCAGCATAAAAACCAATATAATTGGAAAAGGCACCATTGGTTGCCTGATAGCCAGCTGCATAACCAAGAAAATTTGCATAATAAGCATTGGTAGCTGATCTACCAGATTGTGCACCAATAAAGTTTGATTGATTAGCTTCAGTAGCATCCATACCAGCTTCATAACCAATAAAATTGGAATCATAAGCATTGATAGCATTATAACCAGTATTTTTTCCTATAAAATTTGCCCGATATGCACCCACAGCATAATTACCAGGACTATCACCCATACCAGCAGCAATACCTATAAAATTTGATTCGCTACCAACTGCATTGACTACAAAATAATCATTATTTAAATTATCCCTAACTCTAATAGCTATCGGATCAGTGGTAGTTACACCCAACCAGGCATTGATGTTTCCATTCTGAGTTACAGTCAACATATTAGCACCGGTTGATGAAGCAATATTAAATGGATTCAAAGCTCCTACTCCTCGGATATTGAAGGTTGTAGTAGCTGAAGTTGCATTGACCCCTGAGACAGTGGCATTATCAAGTAATATTCCTGTTCCAATTGAACCAGTGTCTGTCCAACGTGCTGTATAACCAATAGTACCGCTACCTGCCACTCCACTACCTCCGACTATACCTAAGCTAGAAGTAGCTACCCACTTGGTACTAGTGCCTGTGGATTGTAACAACATCCCTGAAGTGCCAGAGGCATTGATACCGTCATACAAAGCACCAGTAATTCTGGCACTACCTGCGACGGTCAAAGTTTGGGCTGGAGTGGTGGTACCAATACCAACGTTGCCACTTTGGGTGACAATAAATAGATTGGCACCAGTTGAGGAAGCAACTGAAAATGGAATTACTCCACTAATACCTTGTACTGCCAAAGTGTGGTTGGGGGTGGATGAACCAACGCCTACTTGTCCGGTATTTCTCACGACCAATCGATCATTACCACCGCCTTGCAGTTGCAAAATATTGCCACTACCGATTTGATTTATCTTTACAATCGGTGAAGTTGACGAACTCTCAGCTAAGAAATTATCTTCCACAATTACCATACCAGCATTAGAACCAGACAAGTACAATGATTCGTTGTTTACTAAATCACCCGCTTGGATATAAAGTGGCGAATCTGATTTTATATATGATGCAGTTGGGTTGGTAAAGATTAAATTGCCGGCAATGCCAGTATCACCCACTGAATTGATAGCTAGTGGCACTTCACTAGTTACCAATGACTGACCAATCGTAAAGATAGGTGTACCTGATGCTTGGAACTGGGCAATATTGCCAGTACCCAATTGATTTACTACTAGGGCGTTGGTAGTAGTTGAGATGGTATAGACTGTCCTACCAGTGGTATCGATTGTCAAAAGTTGAGAGTTTGCGGCATTTTGCAGTTCAAATAAATTGGCTGTTTGTGAAGCCACCCCGCGAACAAGCACTGTTTTAGCTGAAGTAGAAGATGCTTGAACAGTAAGTAATGCTGCTGGTGTAGTAGTATTAATTCCCAAATTACCATCATTAAATGTATAACCACCAGTGGCGCCACTAAAATTCAACCGATCATCATCACCCATAGCTAATTCAAAATTTTCTGTATTATCTGGTGAAGTCATAGCTAGATAAGACCAACCATAACCTGGGTAACCTAACCAAGAGTTAGCCGTGGTGGGGCGGAAACTATTTACTATAGTATGATATTCCCATGAACCTGAAGGTGTAGTGATGGTGACATTACCATATTGATTTACTTTAAATATAGATTGACCTGTTGAAGAAGCTACATTGAATATATCTACGCCAGGTGTACCTTGAATATTGAAAGAATAAGAAGATGAAGTAGCATTTACGCCAGCTCTGGTTCCACTGTCAAGTAATATTCCGTTTCCAATTGAACCTGAAGCTGTCCAGCGTGCCACATAACCATTGGTACCAGAACCTGCCACTCCACTACCACCAACTATACCAAGAGAAGAAGTTGCTACCCAGGTAACACCACTGCCAGTCGTTTGTAAAACCATACCTGTAGTGCCAGCACTACCAACTCCATCATACAAAGCAGATTGTACGCGTAGACTACCTGGAACATACAAATTGGTAGCGATAGTTAAGTTGGTAGTAGAGGCATTAACTAAATTAGTCTGACCGGTAGCATTTAAAATATTGAAGTAACCCGTTCCACTAACAGTTAAATTGGTACTGGAGACATTAGCTAAGGTAGTTTGACCTTGAACATTTAAAGTTGAATGCAGGGTAACTGCACCACTAACACCAAGTGTGGAAGAAGCAAGGATAGCACCACTAGTACGTAAAGTATTTAAGTAAGTATTAGTTGTTACAGTTAAATTGGTTGATGACACATTTGCTAAGGTAGTCTGACCAGTGGCAAGCAAAGTATTGAAGTAACTAGTACCACTGACAGTTAAATTGGTACTAGAAGTATTAGCTAAAATGGTTTGGCCTGACACATTTAGTCCATTTTGTAGAAATACTCCATTGGCCACACTTAATCCACCTCGAATAGAAACATCATTGTTAAACCATGCATTGTCTTGTACCTGTAAATTACCAAAATAAGCAGCTCCGACATCAAGTGTAGGTGTGGTTAGATTATTTAAAGAAAAAATAGTCAAATAACTATCTCCTCCAATATAAGCATATTTACCAGCTACAAATACGCTGTAAGAAGTGCCAACATCGTAATTATTCTTGGCTATAATATTTGCTTGGTCGGACACATCATAAATAGAAAATGTATTACCATCAGACTTAACAACATAGGCATAATTACCCGACACAAAAACATCCTGGGGATTGGTCGTACTAATATTATCTAAAAATGTAGGTGTATCAGGATCAGAAATATTATAAGTTGCCAAAATATCATTACTGTCATCTGTAACATAAGCATAAGCGCCGGAAACATAGATACTATTTGGACCAGCTAAACTTGTGCTATCAGATCCTTTGGCAACAATATTATTTGGATCAGATACATCAAATATCAGCAAGTATGCATTGGCAGAATCAACCACATAAGCATAAGGCCAAACTACATGCACGTCTTGCGGCGCAGAGGAAACACCAGTGGTGATAGAATCTTTAACTATTATATTGTTGGGGTTGGAAATATCATAAATTTGCAAAGTACTATTCCCTAAATCAGTCACATAAGCATAAGCACCGGAAACATAAATACTGGTTGGACTAGACAGGCCACTAGTCTCAGAATCTTTAACAACTATTGAGTAAGGGTTGGATATATCAAAAATTTGCAAAGTGGAATTATTTTGACTTAGCACATAGGCATACCTACCTGAAACATAAAGACTAACCGGTAAATCCATATTACTTCCATCAACCGCTGTTTGAACAATACTACTTGGTTTAGATACATCATAAATTTCTAACTGATTATTTCCTACCCCATAAACATAATCACCCATAGCAAATATACTTTCTAAACTGGCTCCGATATTACCTATAAAAGTTGGTTTGTCTTCTTGTAAAATAAGGGTATTGCCGGCAATAGTCATTCTTTCTGGTATGGTAGAAGTACCCACTCCCACATAACCAGCCTGGTTTAATGTCAATAATGTTCCACCGGTAGATGAAGCTATATTGAAAGGACTTACTCCACTATTGCCCTGCAAGTTGAAAGTATAACTACTGGAAGTGGCATTTATACCAGCGACGGTGCCGTTGTCTATAAATTTTCCCGTAGATAAAGTGGAAGCTGATGTCCAACGCGCCACATAACCGTTAGTTCCACCAGACAATGATCCGCCACTGATGCCTAGGGATGAAGTTGCAATCCACTGTACACCAGTACTAGTAGTCATCAAAACCATACCATAAGTGCCGGCACTATTATTACCATCTCGCACTTCACTAAGCAACCTAGTATTACCCCAAAAATCAACACCGCCATAAAAATCATTTGCACCATAAAAATCCGCATTTCCAGTAACAGCTAATGTAGATGAAGCCAATATTGCTCCACTAGCGCGCAAAGTATTTAAGTAAGTGTTAGTTGATACTGTAAGGTTAGTTGATGACACATTAGCCAGAGTAGTTTGTCCTTGAACGTTGAAGGTAGAGTGTAGGGTCACGGCGCCACTGACACCCAAGGTTGATGAAGCCAAGATTGCTCCACTGGTGCGCAAAGTATTTAAGTAAGTGTCAGTTGATACAGTTAAATTAGTTGAAGAGACATTAGTAAGAGTTGTCTGTCCAGTAGCGGAGATAGTGTTGAAGTAAGAGTTGTTGGAAACTGTTAGGTTAGTACTGGAGACATTGGCTAGCGTGGTTTGGCCTGTGACATTGAGTGTATTGTTGACGGCGACGGCACCATAGAAAGTAGAACCACCAGTGACAAACAGAGTTGAGGAAGCAAGGAGTGGTTGAGTAAGAATACCTAGTTGGGTGATATTACCTTGGACTATGCTGGGTAGAGTTTGTGATAGTGATGGGACACTGGAACCATTGGTGACTAGAACTGAGTTAGCAGCGGCTGACATAAAGGTGGTGGCACTTGGTCCGGTTTGATACGGAATTTGATTGGCTAATCCTCCTGCCAGGTTGGTAGCGTAAGTGGAAGTAACTGAGGTAGATGCCGTACCGCCACTAATACCAAGCGAAGAGGTTGAAACCCATGTAACCCCACTACCAGTTGTTTGTAAAACCATACCTGTGGTGCCAGCACTACCAGCTCCATCATACAAAGAGGATTGTACACGCAAACTTCCTGGAACATACAAATTGGTAGCAACGGTTAAGTTGGTTGTGGAAGCATTGGCTAGTGCGGTTTGTCCAGTAGCAGTGATGGTATTGAAATAGGAATTACTTGATACTGTAAGATTGGTACTAGAGACATTAGATAAGGTGGTTTGACCGGTGACATTGAGTGTGGAATTTAAAGTGGTGGCGCCGGAAACATTAAGATTAGTTAAATAAGAATTATTAGCAACAGTAAGGTTGGTACTGGAAACATTAGCAAAAGTTTGTACACCAGTCCAAGTTAGCTGAGCACTGGTATCAATAGCAATCTGATCAGACGAAGTGGTAATACCAGTTCCGGGGTTGGCCCAGATGGTAACTGCACCTTGAGTTAAATCTTGTCCTAGACCATCACCAGCAGTTAAGGAATTGACACTACCACTGACGGCAGTTTGTATAGCCGTATCCAAATCTTTCAACACTTGTTGAACGGTGGAGGAGTTGGAATTTACAAATTGATCATACACACCAACTATATAGGCACCGGAAGTAGTGGCTGAAGCACTAGAACCCAAAGGAATACCACCAATGACTAGGGAATTGGCATTGGGAATAGTTGTAGTTGCTAGTGTTGAAGTACCACTAACGGTCATAGTCATAGCCAAAGAAACATCACCATTGCTATCAATCACAAATACATCAGAACCATTAAACTGGGCTTGCAAAATATTGCCACTACCAGCTCCACCTTGGTTATTCAAACGTGCCAAGGCCATGGTGGATGAGGCATACACATAAAAATTGTCCTGCACCACTACAATGCCATCGTTGTTGGCAGATAGATAAAGTGATTCATTGGAAGCAAGATCGCCAGCTTGGATATAAAGTGGAGCATCAGATTTGATATAGGAAGAAACTGGATTGGTGAAGATAAGATTGCCAGCAATACCAGTATCACCACTGGAGTTGATAGACAGTGGTACTTCACTAGATACTTGAGTTTGACCAATAGTAAATATTGGAGTACCTGAAGCTTGAAATACAGCAATATTACCCGTACCAGTTTGGTTGAAGACAAAGGCATCAGTTGAAGTAGAAGCAGTAAAGATAGTTCTACCAGTGGAATCAATGGATAACAATTGCGAGCTGGCTGCGTTTTGCAGTTCAAATAGATTTCCAGTTTGTCCGGTGATACTGCGGATGAGCACTGTCTTGTCAGCTGTGGAGGTAGCTTGGATAGTAAGTAATGCTGAAGGAGTAGTTGTACCAATACCTACCTTGGTACCAGTATCAACGATAATACCAGTAGTAAGTCCGGTTGATGAAGCCCAACGAGCAACATAGTTGGTAATACCTGTTCCCGTAAACGCATTGGAAGCATTTAAGGTATTACCACTCCAGGATAGTCCAGTACCTGCTGTAATTCTGGTTGAAGGAGTAGCGTAGAAGTTTGACCACTCAGTGGTTGAGGCTGAGAGTGGAACAGTGTAACCACTAGCAGGTTGTAAGGCAAAGGTATGAGTAGAACCAGTAGAAGTAATATTTAGTTGTAGTCCACCACTCGTGGAAGTAGCAAAGGTTTGGACATTGGTGGTTAATCCATTTAAAGAAGTAATCGCTCCTGAAGCTGTGGCACAATCTGCCCAAGCCACACCATTGGCGGCAGTTGATGATGCAGTAAGACAAAGGCCATTGGCACCTACTGCTAAGATGCCAAAGGTACCTGATCCTGTACCAGTGATAAGTCCACCAGTAGTAACACTTGAAGCATTGAAACCAAGACCACCATAAGTAGGAGCAATCACACTGCCCTGCCACGTGCCTTGCATCACTGTGCCTAAGTAAGAGTTACCACTGATAGTGAGGTTGGTAGTGGAAGCGTTACTCATGGTAGTAGCACCCGTGACATTTAAGGTAGAACCAAGAGCAACTGCACCACTAGTATTTAAAGTATTTAAGTAAGAATTACCACTGACAGTGAGGTTGGTACTGGATACATTAACTAAAGTGGTCTGACCTGTTGCTCTTAGAGCATTGAAATATCCTGTACCACTGGAAGTGATGTTAGTAGAAGAAACGTTAGCTAGCGTGGTTTGTCCAGTAGCAGTGATGGTATTGAAATATGAATTAGTGGAAACAGTTAGATTAGTTGAGGAGACATTTCCTAAAGTAGTCTGACCTTGGACATTCAAAGTGGAGTGTAGGGTAACTGCACCAGTTACACCAAGAGTTGATGAAGCTAAGATTACTCCACTAGTTCGTAGAGTATTTAGATATGAGTTAGTAGAAACTGTTAAGTTAGTAGAAGAAACATTTCCCAAGGTGGTTTGTCCAGTGACATTTAAGGTAGAACCAAGAGCCACGGCACCACTGGCGTTTAGAGTATTTAAGTAAGAGTTACCACTCACTGTCAGGTTGGTTGAGGAAACATTAGTAAGAGTTGTCTGACCAGTAGCAGAGATGGTGTTGAAGTAAGAATTGTTGGAAACGGTGAGGTTAGTACTGGAGACATTGGCTAGTGTGGTTTGACCAGTGACATTGAGAGTGTTGTTGACTGCTACTGCGCCATAGAAAGTAGAACCACCAGTAACAAACATAGTTGAGGAAGCTAGTAATGGTTGAGTAAGAATTCCAAGTTGAGTGATATTACCTTGAACAATACTAGGTAGAGTTTGTGCTAGGGATGGAACACTAGAACCATTGGTGACTAGAACTGAGTTCG
The DNA here is from genome assembly GCA_964493305.1 of uncultured Gammaproteobacteria bacterium. Lineage (GTDB taxonomy): Bacteria > Patescibacteriota > Patescibacteriia > S139-126 > S139-126 > DYGA01. The sequence goes on along the minus strand of CAZBLW010000002.1, from coordinate 250,290 downwards.
CTGCAGCTGACATAAAGGTGGTGGCACTTGGTCCGGTTTGATATGGGATTTGATTGGCTAATCCTCCTGCTAGGTTGGTAGCGTAAGTAGAAGTAACAGAGGTTGATGCTGTACCAGCTAAGTTAGCTACTAGTGTTCCTGAGACATACAAGTTAGTAGTAGTGACATTGGTAAAGACGCCAGTAGATGGAG
>CAZBLW010000002.1:223838-249998 GCA_964493305.1 uncultured Gammaproteobacteria bacterium | reverse complement strand
TGTTGGCACCGGGGTTGGCCCAGATGGTAACTGCGCCTTGAGTTAAATCTTGCCCTAGTCCATCACCGGCAGTTAAGGAATTGACACTACCACTGACTGCGGTTTGAATGGCAATATCTAAATCTTTTAATACTTGTTGGACAGTGGAAGAGTTGGAGTTAATGAATTCGTCATACACACCAACAAACCTAGCACCAGAAGTTAGGTTAGAAGTTCCTGCTCCACCTAGAGTGACACCAGTGTTTAAAACAATGTTGGTGCTCGAGACATGTAAGTTGTTGGGAGTGTTGATGAAGATGTCGCCACCCACTGGAGCTAAAATCAAATCAGCGGCTGAGACAATTTGCGGTGTACTAATTTGTGTAGTAAAGACCGGTGAAGTACCAAACACTAAAGCGCCACTACCGGTTTCATCACCAATCACATTAGCAAGTCCCACTGAAGTGGTGGTAGCGGTAAAAGGACTAGTGCCATTACCAAGTACTAAACCAGTAAGTGAAGTAGCACCCGTGCCACCGTAAGGAACGGTAATAGTGGAACCATTCCAAGTCCCCTGCATCACTGTACCTAAGTAAGAATTACCTGAGACTGACAAGTTAGTAGAAGACACATTAGCTAGTGTAGTTTGACCAGTAGCTCGCAAGGCATTGAAATATCCTGTACCACTGGAAGTGATGTTAGTACTAGAGACATTAGCTAGTGTGGTTTGACCAGTAACGTTTAGGGTACTGTGTAAGGTCACTGCACCACTAACACCCAGAGTGGAAGAAGCAAGAATAGCGCCACTAGTTCTTAGGGTGTTTAAATAGGTATTAGTCGAGACCGATAGGTTGGTTGATGACACATTAGTTAAAGTTGTCTGACCGGTAGCTGAGATAGTGTTGAAGTAAGAGTTGACTGAAACTGTGAGGTTAGTAGATGAGACATTGGCTAAGGTGGTAAGGCCTGTGACATTGAGTGTGGAATTTAAATTAACTGTTCCACTAGCGTTTAAAGTATTTAAATAAGTATTACCTGAAACTGTCAGGTTGGTACTGGAGGTATTTGCCAAGGTAGTTTGTCCTGTCACATTAAGCGTGTTGTTGATGACAGTAGCTCCATACAAAGTGGTAGCACCGGTTACAACTAAGGTTGATGAAGCTAATAATGGTTGAGTAAGTATACCTAGTTGGGTGATATTTCCTTGAACGGCGGTTGGTAAGGTTTGAGAAAGTGATGGAACATTGGAACCATTGGTGATAAGCACCGAGTTGGCAGCAGCGGTTGTTACTTGTACTGGATCAGTGCCATTGCCATACAAGATTCCATTGGTAGTAAAAGTTCCTACTCCTGTACCACCTCTTGATACTGCTAGTTGACCAGTAAAGGTTGGAGTAAAGGTGTGAGTAGAACCAGAGGATACAATATTCAAACCAATATTAGCATCAGTACCAGTAGCAAAAGTTTGTGTAGCTGTAGTTAAGCCGTTAAGTGAAGTAATAGCACCACTAGCTAGAGCACAACTAGTCCAAGCAATACCATTGGTAGCAGTGGAAGAAGCAGTTAAACACAAACCATTACCACCTACTGCCAAAATACCAAATGTGCCACTACCAGAGCCAACAATCAAACCACCAGTATTAATACTGGAAGCATTGAAACCAAGTCCGCCATAAGTAGGAGTGATAACCGAACCATTCCAAGTACCCTGCATAATATTACCCAAGTAAGCATTTCCAGAAACTGTGAGGTTGGTGGTAGAAGCATTTACCAAGGTGGTTTGTCCTAAGACATTTAGAGTAGAACTCAAGGTTGTTGCACCATAGAGATTTGCTACACCGGTAACTGCCAGAGTTGAAGAAGCCAGGATTGGTCCTGCTACTTTTAGATTATTTAAATATGAATCAGTAGCTACGGTAAGATTGGTACTGGAGACATTGGCAAAAGTTTGGGTACCAGTCCAAGTAAGTTGCGCATTGGTATTAATAGCAACTTGGTCTGATGAAGTAGTAATACCTGTACCTGGATTTATCCAAAGGTTAATGTTGCCAGTGGTTGTATCTTGGCCAATGCCATCACCAGCTGTAACTGAAGAGACACCACTGACTATACCAAGAGAAGAAGTTGATACCCACTGTGTACCTACTCCAGTAGTTTGCAGAATCATTCCATTGGTACCTGAGGCATTAGCACTATCATACAAAGCCCCTGTCACTCGTGCGTCACCTACAACAACTAACTTTTGTGCGGGGGTGGTAGTACCGATACCGACGTTACCTGATGTGTCTATAGTCAATGCTCTAGTGGCTGCTGCATTAACATTAATTCCAAAGCCAGTATACGTATTTATGGTCCCAGGTGCTCCCTCTTTAATATAGATATAATTAAAACCACTCCCAGCCCACACAGATGAACCTGAGCCAGTCGAGACGATATCTCCTCCGCTAACGACCAGTTTAGATGTTGGGTTACTTGTCCCAATCCCCACATTCCCATTCTGCAAAACTGTCACCATATTTGCACCAGTAGATGAAGCAATATTGAACGGATTCTGTCCAGCTACTCCACGAATATTAAATGTGGTAGTTGCTGAAGTCGCATTCACACCAGCCACCGTACCATTGTCTAGTAATATTCCAGTTGTAAGGCCAGTGGATGATGCCCATCTGGTTACATAACCATTGATACCAGTGCCAGAAAAATTATTGGTAGCATTCAAAGTGTTACCACTCCAAGATAACCCTGTGCCAGCACTTATTCTGGTGGAAGGTGTGGCATAAAAACCTGCCCACTCGGTAGTTGAAGCAGTCAGCGGGATAGAATAATTTGATGCCGGTTGTAAGGTAAAAGTATGAGTAGAACCCGCGGAAGTGATAAACAAATCAAGACCACCAGAAGTGGAAGTGGCAAAATATTGTGTACCAGCTGAAAGTCCATTCAAAGAAGTGATAGCGCCGGAAGCGGTAGCACAGTCTGCCCAAGACACACCGCTCGCTGCAGTTGAGGAAGCAATCAAACAAAGTCCGTTGTTACCTACTGCCAAAATTCCAAAAGTACCTGAACCTGTACCAGTAAGAATTCCTCCTTTTTGGATTGTGGAAGCATCAAACCCAAGTCCTCCATAGCTAGGAGAAATAATTGAACCATTCCAAGTACCTGATCTGACTGTTCCTAAATAAGTATCACCACTGACTGTCAGATTGGTGGATGACACATTAGCCAACACTGTTTGACCAGTTGCAGTGATAGTATTGAAGTAAGAGTTGTTAGAAACAGTCAGGTTGGTTGATGAGGCATTTCCCAAAGTTGTTTGACCAGTCACATTCAAAGTACTCTGCAGAGTAACTGCTCCGGTGATGTTGGTGGTGCCATTGACGGCCAAAGTGTAAGTAGGATTGGTGGTGCCAATACCTACTCGATTATTTACTGAATCAACATACAAGGTGCCGGAATCAAAATTTACATCCCCGGCAATTGTGGAAGTAGCGGTACCAGTTACAAAAATTTGTCCCTGCACAGTAAAGTTATCGGAAGCTATGAGTTCTGCACCAGCGCCAACCGCGTCAAAAGTGACAGCACCAGATGAGGAAACTTTCACATCCAGTCGATTGTTCGTATCATAACCGACTGTCAGCTGAGTGGTGGTGGCTGAAACTATTTTTACCTGTCCGCCGGTGGGAGTAAGATTGATATCCCCCGCTACCGTGGTTTGCAAAGATAAACTGTTGGTAGCTTGGATAATAGGATTGTTGGTACCAAAAGAAAGATTACCTGAGGCATCAAGAACTACTACCTGATTGGCTGCGGGAGTACTGGAAGCATGATAGCCATCAACCATATCAGCATTTTTGGCATAACCTGCGCTAGTCACTCTTTGCCTGGGTGATAATGTTTCACCATCAGAAAAATTTGCTAGGGAGGCCACTTCCACTTGGAGATAATAAGTGTCATTGTTGAAATCCAAAGTAAGAGCGTCACCACCAGCACCGGTATCACCAACCTGCGCATTGAACACACCGTAACGTACTTGATAAGTCATGGTTGATGGGGTACCAGCGGGCCACAATTTTGTACCACCACTGGTGGCATCATAAATTGAAAATCTAAAATAATAATTTGTTCCGGCACCACCCAGTAAATTGCCACTAGAATCATACAACCTACCTTGATAAGAAATAAGTTCAGGAACACCTTCCGCAGCCTGGGCAACTGAAGTAAATTTATCTAATTGGAAAATATCTACTGGTAAGCTACCAAACAGTAAACTAACAATACTCAACCACACAATAAAAAACTTGGAAAATTTATTTCCAACCCGATAGGCATGAAATTGTTGGGGCATGGGGGAAGGCATGGGGATAAACAAAAATCAAAATCGAATAATTAAAAATTAAAAATTACAAAATAAAAAATTTTCATGGTAGATAAGGTAAATCAGTAGTAGTAATAATCCTCTTTGAATCTTTATCATACTCAACGACTCTGGTAATTTCCGGCTGGGAAATTTTGGTGGTGCTTTCATCCAACAAACCAGACAAAAATATAAGCCCTGATGTCAGTGATATCAGGATTAAAAACGAATAAAGAAATGATTTTACAATCATGGTTGGGCTAAATGAAAAAAGCCAATCAGAAAGATTGTGCTTAACTCGTAAATAATGACCCCTAATAACACTAGGATCTTCTCCGCGCTCTTTGCCGGACATATATTTTCTTATTTCGGTTTCAGTTGTTACCCAAGCGATATTGCAATAAACTTGTTTACCGTCAATTTTACCCTGTCTAATTAATTGGCCGATGTAATCAGAAGAATAGCCAGAAATTTGTGCAGCTTGTTTGAGAGTTATGAACTTTTCCGATTCTTTTATTTTTTTGATATAAGGCTTCATTTTCTTTGTATCTCGAGGGTCGAGATTGATTTTTTATATTTTTTTTCTGCCATTTTTTGGCAGATTATTTTAAAATTATTTTAAAATTTTCTAAATATTTTTTTATTGAAATTAACAAAAATTTTCTCTGATTTTTAAGTTTAGGAAAAATCAAATTTCATCTAAATTATAACATAAAATGCTAAGATTAACCAAATATTTACTCTGTGGATAAATTTATTGTTCAAAACATATAAAAAATGGCTAATTTTAGCCATTTTTATTTTTTAAAAACTTTAAATTTTATCTTAGATCGTAACGATTTTATTTAAAATTTATTCCTAACAAATAGGTAAACTACAACTGTTGAAAAGTCTTTTTGACTTCCAACCAAAATTCAGGATGGTTTTGTTTCTCTTTTAGCCAATACCACCACTCTACTCCCCACAAATAAACTTGGGGAAAGCCAGCTCTTTTTGTATAAACAATATTACTTTTCAGGCGTTGCAAATCAAAAGACTTAAATTGATCCTCAAGAAAAGTTTGTAAAATATGTTTGCCTGGGGGCCAAGGTTCAGCTTGAAGTTCGGAAATTATTATTTGTTGTACTGGATAAAATTTTTGTATTAAATCCGCATGCCAACGGTAATAAGCTGGTGGCCAAGGATAGCGCCAATAACCAAAATATTGATTCCAAACTGTCCGATACAATGAAGCTCCAATAATATCTGCTAGTTTAGCACTTTTTACCCAAGTTGAAAGTTCCCCGGACTCTGTCAACATGACTGGACGATTTTTATCATCATTATTTTTGATAATTTTTATGTAATCAGCAATTTGTTCTGAGTTAATTTCGTTGCATTTACCAAAACTTTTCAAAAACGGCTCATTGGACACCTGCCAAACTACAATATTGGAATAAACTTTAAAATGATTGACGGTCTCTGTATATAAATTTCTTACTCTTTTTTCTTTTTCCTCACTAGGAAGGTTCAGTGCCCAAACTGGTGTGTGACATTCGGGCCATCTGGGTACACGTTCACCAATTGCCAAAATAACTTTGGCCCCTCTTTTTTGAGCTTCAGCTATCTGCCAGTCAACTTCAGTAAAATTGAAATTACCAGGCGTTGGTTCCACTACTGGCCAATAAACCACTAAACGCAAATTTTTGACTTGTAAGTCATCAAGAATTGCTAAGTAAGTTTGTTTCCAATCAAGGCCCAATTCTTTGGCATAGAGAGAAGAATAAGTTACTCCCCACTCCTGACGGTTGGTGTTAAAATTTTTCATAAATACAAATACTATTATAAAAATAAATAGAACAAATAAAGCTAAATAGAAAGACCTTTTAATAATATGAAACATTTTTTTATATTACTAACGCTAAACCGAGAATCAAAATCAAAATCGCAACTGTTTTTTGTATCACAATAGAACGTTGTAAGGGTTCATCCAACAATTGCGGATATTTTTTTGCTAATAATAAAATAATTATAAATAAAACTGCATACTGAATTCCTTGTAAAGCATTGATAATTGTAACTGGCCCTAAAGATATAGCATAGGCTACCAGTAAAAAACTGACGGCGCCTAAAATTTGACCAACTACAAAAAGTGTTTTTACTTTTTCACCGGATTTCTTAAAATTTGACCTAACTTTAGCCCAATTATTGGGAAGTAATATCAAAAAAATTACAAATAAAAAAGTTCCAAATCTAGTCCAAACAAATCCGGAAGTAAAATTTTGTTGCAGATAGACCAATTTCAAAGTCGCATAAGATAAACCAAATAAAACTGTCGAAACTAAAATGTATTTAAAACTTTCTGTAAAAATTCTTTTTTTACCAATTTCCAAAGCCATAAGTATTGAACCTACTACCAACAAAAAAATTCCCAGATACTGTTTGGCAATTAGTTCATCTGGTAAAAACCACCAAGCAAAAGCTAAAACAAAAATTGGTTGCAATCCCCCGATCATCGGAGCAACTTGGGAAGCTTGGTCAATATGTAAAGCTTTGGCCAGATAATACATAGCCGCGGCATAAGTCGCTCCTGATAGTAAAGCAATAAAAATTTCAAAATTATTTGGTATATAAAAACCAAAAGGTATTAGCACCAAGGCCAATAAATTAAGTACGCCAATATAAAAAACAAATACTACTGGATGGGGTATAGTAGTTATTAGTAATCTTTTGGAGATCAAAGTAGCCCCGGCATTTAACAAATAAGCTAATATCACCAACCAAAACCACATATGTATAAAATAAAGAATTAAGAATTACGAATTACGAATTACGAATTACGAATTACGAATTATGGATTCACCCTGTTAAATCCGCCACAGGCGGTGCATAGCAATTTAAAAGGGTAAAGAATTATGAATAAATTATAGCAAACTTTATACAAAAAATCCCGTTAAAACGGGATTTTAAAAGATTATTGAAATATAATATTACTCTTGCATTATATAATAGGTATCAACAATAAAATCATTCCAGCCTAAAAGCAATTCGCCCCAAGTTACACTGTATTCATACATATAATCAGCGCTACGATCATAGGTTTCACTAATAGTAGCTAGAGTGTCATTTACTTTGGTATCAACTTCACTACCACTAGCGGCTGAAGCGTAGTTGAACATAGTGAAATTAAATACCAACAAAAAAACCACCAAACTAGTCACGGCTAAGTGGTGGGCATATTGATCAAGTCGAAGATTGTTGATTTTTTTAAACATATTTTTATTTTAATTTTTATTTTTGGTTGATTTTTTATCAACTATATTAATTATAGCATACATTTTAAAAAAAATCAAGCCTAAAATTAAAATTTAAAACTCTAAATTCACAATGTTAACACTTTTTCTAAAACCTATTCTATCTGGTGCATTTTCTTGGTATGGTAATAAACTTCCCGGCAATAAAGTAAATTCACCAAACTTATTGTTGATATTATCAATTGCTCGATTGATATTGGTTTTTTTTACTTCATCAATAAAGATAGAAAGCTGGCCAGATTTGGATACTAAGTCACTCAAACTGACACTTAAAAAATTAACTGGATGATTAATAGTGTCACGAAATATAGTTAAAGACTGCTCAATAATATCCATTGAATCATAGAGATAATTGGGTAAACGCCAACTACGAAACAATCCCCGACCATCAATTTGACTATAACCGCAACTAATACTGCCGGCTTGTAAATCTAAACTACGCATGCGACTAGCAGCGCGCCAAGCTAACTTGGACATGATACCAGACAGATATTTATAGTCAGTTGTTTTTTTAGGCAAACAATAAGAATGCCCCACTGATTTTGGTATTTGATTTCTTTGTTGATCAACTTTTTCAACTTCAATACCATTAAGATGACACCATAAATAATAACCATACCATCCTAAATTTTTTTTTAAAAAAGTGGGCGAGCTGTGCTGTAGTTGGAATAAATTATCTATTCCCAAAAGTCGCAAACGACTCTCCATAGCCTTACCAATACCCCACGCGTGCTGGAGGGGTCGATTTTTAAATACAGATTGTAAATCATCTCTAGCAATAATAGTTAAACCATCAGGCTTGTTTTCTTCAGAAGCAAATTTCGCCAACCACCTCGTATCAGAAATGCCAACCGAACAAGTAAGATAGCTACCAACTTGTTTTTTTATAGTCTGTTTTATCTGGATAGCTATACTTTTAGCAACACTAAAATCCTTAACCAAACCGGTTAGATCAATAAAAGCTTCATCAATAGAATAAACCTCTACTTCATCAGATATTTTTTTAAATAGGGAAAATATTTGACTAGAAACAAAGCGGTATTTGTCAGGATCATTGGCAAGCAATACAATCTGGGGACAAATCTTTTTAGCAACACCAACTCGCATGCCTGTTTTAACACCAAATTTTTTAGCCTCAACCGAAGCAGCAATGATACAACCATTGTTTGATAAATAAGCACAAACACCAACTGGCTTTCCTCGCAATAAAGGATTGGCCTGTTGCTCAACCGAAGCGAAATAAGAGTTCATATCAACGTGCATGATAATTGCTTGGGTATTATGAGTCACGTATTAGTAATTAAGAATTACGAATTATGAATTTATAAAAATAAATAAAATCCTGAATCTTGAATCTGGAATCTAGATTTAAGATTCATTGTAAATCTCCTCTAAACGCCACTTTAAACTGTCACCAGATAAACTAAGACGGAAAAAATTAGCACCATCAGATACAGAAAAATAATGGATTTTTTCCCGACCAACTAAGGCCTGGTGTTTTAAACCAATATTTTTAATATGATAAACTATTCCTTGCCAAGCAAAACTCCGTGGTATTACCCGATCACGTAAAAAAACTGCTTCCACATCAATTGGTTGATTTATTTTGTCATGCATATAAATAGAGCCCAGGATATGGGCTATAGGGGTTGGTGAAATTAACCCCGAGAAAAACGAGGTAAATGTCCAAAAGTCAAAGAATACAAGCTACGTTTAGGCAATACCGACTTTGGCTTTCTAGTTAGTAAATAGGGTTTGAGAAAAAATTTGTTTTTTTTCATATGATTTTAATTAATTTTAAATAAATTCAAATTTTTAAACTTTTATTCTTGTCATTCCTGAATTTCGCGTTAGCGAAATATCAGGAATCTATTTTTGTTTTTTGGATTCCTAACTAAATCAGGAATGACAATAATTTTTTAATGATTAATTAATAATTTCTAATAACTCCTGTCTACCCCGCCTGCCGGTAGGCAGGATTATTGTTACTTATAATTTGCAGCTTTATTCTTAATTCTTAATTCTTTATATAAAGTTATCCACAACTACAAAATATTTGACTATAATTAAAAAATATTTTTACAATATAAATAGCGCCACATATATTTTGTTGCCACGACGGCAACTGCTGGTGCAAACGTCCGTGTCTTCCTTTATGCCAGATACGGGCGTTTTGTTTTTATATTCTTTGATAATTACGAATAACCCCTCTGACTACTCCTTGTACGATCAAATCTTTAACATAAATTGGCTTATACTTACCGTTAGCTGGTTGTAAACGTATTCTAGTTTGTTCCCGATAAAATCTTTTCAAAGTAGCGTAAGCATTATTAAGTAAAGCCACAATAATATCACCGTTTTGAGGATAGTTATTTCTCTCCACGACTACATAATCACCTGATAGTATACCATCACCAACCATGGAATCACCTTTCACTCGTAAAACAAAAGTATTATCCTGATGCAGTACTAAATTGGAGGGCACGGCAATAGTTTCATACTCTTCAATAGCTTCGATAGGCTCTCCAGCGGTAATCAATCCAACTAGAGGAAGTTGATAAGCTAAACTCATTGATTCATCTTTGACTGACAAAACCTCCAAGGAACGCTTGGCATTGTATTCTGATTTTAAATAACCCTTATCCTCCAAAGCTTTAATATGCTGGTGAATAGTAGCCGGCGATGACAAATCAAAATAATCACCGATCTCTTGAAAAGTTGGTGCATAGCCATTGTCCTCAATAAAACCAATGATGAAATCGAGTATTTGTTTTTGGCGTTTGGTTAACATAGAGTTAGGAATTACGAGTTAAGAATTAAGAATTACGTATCACGAATTAAGAATAATATTTTTAGAAGATTTGATAAGACTATTAATAAGCTTATGAACGTCAATACTTTTTAACATTAATTCATTAAATATAGACAACTTCACGTATTTCAAATCTTTACATATAATAAGCTGATTTTGTATTTCAGTAGTTGAACCTAAAGCCATGGCATAAAACCTAATCTTTTCTTTATAAGATATTCGAGAAAAACCCTCGGCAATATTTGAAGTAATTGAAACAGCAGCTCGTTTTAATTGCATAGTAAGACTAAATTTTTCTGAATCAGGAAATAATTTGCTCATTTGGTATATTTCCAATACTAAACGATGTGCTTCTTGCCAGATTCGCAAATCAGTAAAAACTTTAATTTTATTATTATTAACCATACGTTATTCGTTATTCGTAATTCATTATTCTTACTTCTATCATACACCGAAAGAAAACCGAAAGTCAAATATAACAAAAAATAAGAAAAATCCCCTATTTTCTCATACCTGTGAATAACTTTATAGCAGCCAGAAGCTAGAAATAACAATTAATAATTAGTTATTAGTTATTAACAATAGTAATTTCACGCCTACTAACCTGACAAAAGATTAGAAATTAGGAAAAACAAAAAACCCCGAAATATTTCGGGGTTTTTTCTTAGCGATAATGCAGTAGTCCAACTTTTTTACCGCGTTTTTTTTGTTGTTTCTTGCGAGCCTGTTTTTTCTTTTTGTACATAATTGTAAAATTTTTAATTTTATAATTTTATAATTTTTAAAACTAAAAGCTATAAGCTAACAGCTATTATTCCATCTCTTCTTCTTTGACTGTATACAGTGCTAGTAGTGCGCATTTACGTCTGGCGGGCGATAATTCAACCTCTAAATCTTTTAAAAATTTATCTGAACTTATACTTTGCACCTGTTTAATAGTTTTACCAATCATCATATCTGACAAAATTGAAGCTGACGCTTGTGAAATAGTGCAACCACTACCCTGCCAAGCTACCTGTTTAATTTTATCACGACCATCCAATTTAATCTGAAAATCAACAACGTCACCGCAAGATATGTTTTGACCGGTAAATTTTTTATCGGCTTTAGCTAATTTCCCCTGATGTTTAGGATGCAGATAATGATCCATTATTTTTTGCTGATAGAGGTCCATGATCAAAAATTACGAATTACGAATTAAGAATTAAGAATTACGAATTGTGAATTTAATAATTTATTCATAAAACATACATCTTATCTCTTAAATCTTTTTATTTATTTTCTCCCACTCCGCGATAATATCTCGTAATGCTGAAATAAATAAATCCACGTCATGCTTGTCGTTGTAAATATAAAAGCTAACTCGAGCTGAAGCAGGTATTCCTAGTTTGTCATGCAACGGCTGAGCACAATGATGTCCAGCTCGGATACAAATACCCCGCTGAGCGAGAAAGGTGGCTAAGTCATGAGCATGCAAACCACGCACATTGAAAGCAATACTTCCTGAGCGTTTAATTGTCTGGGGTCCATAAATCTCAACGGCTTTAATTTTCTTCATTTGCTGATAGGCATAACCAACCAATTTTTGATCATGACTAGATACTCGTTCCATACCTATGGCTTGTAAATAAACTATAGCCTCAGCCAAGCCAACTACCTCAGCTAAACTTTGAGTACCAGCTTCAAATTTCTGCGGGTAAGTTGTATAAGTACTTTTTGATAAAGTCACATGTTTAATCATATCGCCACCGGTTTGATAAACATCCATTTCTTCCAGTCGTTCTTTTTTGCCATACAATATACCAATTCCTGTAGGGCCTAACATTTTATGTCCAGAAAATACCAACCAATCACAGTCTAACTTTTTTACATCAATTGGTAAGTGTGGCACTGCTTGAGCAGCATCAAGTAAAACTGGTATTTTTTTCTGGTGACAAACGCCAATAATTTTTTTGACTGGATTGATAGTTCCTAAAACATTAGATACGTACACCAAACTGACCAGTTTAACACCCATCAATTGTTGCTCCAACTTGTCCAGGATTAACTCGCCATTTTTATCAAATTCCAACCAACGTAACTTTAATTTTTTTGTCTTAGCCAACTCTTGCCAAGGTACTAAGTTGGCATGATGTTCCATGGTAGTAAGCAAAATCACATCCCCAGCACGCAAATTTTTTCTTCCCCAAGCATTAGCAACTAAATTTATACCTTCGGTAGTACCTTTGGTAAAAATTATTTCTCGAGGACTGCTGGCATTGATAAAACTCGATACTATTTGTCGAGCGGTTTCATACTTAAAAGTTGCGGTTTCTGCTAACTCATAAACCCCCCGGTGAATATTGGCATTAAAACGCTCATACCAATCAGACACTGCCCTGATGACACTGTTTGGCTTTTGACTGGTAGCCGCACTATCCAAATACACCAAAGGTTGTTTTTTTACTTTGGCCTGCTTAAAAATTGGAAAATCCTTTTTGATGTCATTATCTTTGGCTGAACTCACTTATTTATATCTTTTACTAATAATAAATCAAATAACTTGGCTTGTCTGTAACTATCTTTAATTTTACTACTAAGTGATTGGAAAAATCCAGAGACAATCATTTCTTTCGCTAATGATTTGGTTAGACCACGACTCATTAAATAATAAAGCATTGCTTCATCAATCCTCCCTACCGTTGCACCATGTGAGGCTTTGACGTCACGGTTTAGTATCTCTAAATTTGGTAAAGCTGACGCTCTAGCCTGTTGCGACAACAACAAAGCATCTTCTTGTAAATAAGAGTTAGTATTGGCTGATTTTAAACCAATATCAATCAATCCCTCAATTATGGTTTGTGATTTATCTTCACCGACAGTTTTGATAAGCATATCACCGGTTGTATCTTGGGCTTGATGTTGATTGATAAAATTTAAATAGGTCTGAGCTGAACTTCCCAATCTAGCCCCCAATAAATAATTACTCTCACTACCTGCTCCCAATAAATAGGTAATAAACGAACCAACTAACCCAGCTTGGTTATTGAGCCCGATCTCCCAAACACTCGATGCCTGTTTAGCCAACCGAGTATAATAAGAAAAAAACGCAGCCTTGGTCGTTTGTCTTTTATTTAAACTATAGTGCAAGTTTACTGCTTCACCAACATCCAACAATACCAACTGACCAACTGCTGTGGCTTGATGCTCAGTGATCGTAATTTCACCATTGCCTCGCAATGAAAAAAATACCCCCGCCAAATCAGCTGATTTTACCTGCCAAGACAACTCTCCTTGACCGGAAAATTTAATCTCAACCAACCAATAATCCTTGATCACAGCCAATAGAGCTTGGCTGAGCCAGTTCATTTTTGGCCAATTGGCTAAAAATTTCTTTTGCAGATTAGCTGGAGCTTGCTCAAATCGCCACAACCGCCAACTGACATTGTCGGTGGCAGTTATTGCAAAATTTTTACTACTTTTTATAGGAACTGAAAAATTGCTTTTTAATTTATCAGCCAACAACCAACTCTTGAGAGATTTCGGCCAAACAATTTTGGCTAACTTTTTTTGACCGTAATATTTTTTAAAATATTTTTTATCCATAATTTAGCCTACGCTCCCTTCCATCTCCATAGCTAACAAACGGTTTAATTCCAAAGCATACTCCATCGGCAGTTCCCTGGCAAAAATCTCAAAAAAACCGGAAACAATTAATCGTTCAGCCGTCTCAATGTCCAAACCACGGGATTGTAAATAATACAACTGTTGTTCGCCAATTTTAGCTACCGTCGCCTCGTGTTCGATGCTGACATCGTCATTGTCAATACGCATCGTGGGATAAGTATCACTACGCGATTGTTTATCAATCAATAAAGCATCGCACTTCACTTTGACTTTGGCTTTGATAGCACTAGGGGCTACTTGAACTAAACCGCGATAACTAGTGCGCCCATTGCCTTTAGCAATTGACTTAGCAATTACATTGGAACTGGTCTCTGGCGCCAAATGGATAACCTTACTACCAGCATCCTGATGTTGATGGGAATTAGCAAAAGCAACTGAAATAATCTCAGCTCGCGATTTTCTTCCCCTAAGTACCACACAAGGGTATTTCATGGTAACTTTACTACCTAAATTACCATCTATCCATTCCACTACCGCCTCTTCTTCTGCCCAAGCCCTTTTAGTCACTAAATTATAAACATTCTGTGACCAATTCTGAATAGTCGTATAACGAATATGTGCTCCCCGTAAAGCAACTAGCTCGACTACAGCTGCATGCAGTGAATCACGTGAGTACATGGGCGCGGTACAACCTTCGATATAATGCACTGAAGAACCTTCATCGGCAATAATTAGTGTTCTTTCAAATTGCCCCATACCGGCGGCATTGATACGAAAATAAGCTTGCAATGGAACTTCTACTTTGACTCCTTTGGGTACATAAATAAAAGACCCACCTGACCAAACTGCACTGTTGAGAGCAGCAAATTTATTGTCATGGTTGGGTATAATTTTTCCAAAATATTTTTTCACTAAATCAGGATAAAGTCTGGGGGCATCTGACATATCTGCAAAAATTACTCCCAACTTTGTCCATTTTTCCTTCAAACTATGATAGATCATTTCTGATTCATACTGAGCCCCCACGCCGGCTAAAAACTTACGCTCAGCTTGAGGAATTCCCAAGCGATCAAAAGTATTTTTTATTTTTTTGGGAACATCCTGCCAGGTCGCTCCTTTTTCTTCGGCTGGTCTTATATAATAATAAATATCGGAAAAATCAATCTTGCTTAAATCAGCACCCCAGCTCGGTAAAGGCATTGCAGAGAAATATTTTAAAGCCTGAAGACGGCTAGCCAATAACCAAGCTGGTTCTTTTTTTTGAGATGAAATAAGTTTAACCACCTCAGCACTAAGTCCTTTGGGAGCACGTAAAACTGAGCGATGGTGATCGCGAAAATAATACTTAGCTGGATCAATTGATATATTTTTTACTTGGGACATTATTTATAACAATTTTATAATTTTTTTTATAATAAATAATCAAATTCCAAGATACAAGCTACAAACAAATTTCAAGCTTCAAATTTCAATAATCAAACTATTTGTAATTTTTTATTTGAGATTTGAATATTGTTTGGTTATTGTTACTTGTAATTTGTATTTTTTTCTTTAATCTTAAATCTTACTTCTTACTTCTTTTTTATATCCTCCAACCAATCATAGCCTTGGCGTTCTAATTTTTTGACTAAATCACTATTGCCACTTTTGATAATTCGACCAGCCTGCATAATGTGCACTTCATCAGGACGTAAAAAATTCAATAACCGCTGATAATGAGTAATCACCAAAACGGCCATACCTGTAGTTGCCATGGCTTTGACATTTTTGGCCACCAATTTTAGGGCATCAATGTCTAAACCCGAATCAGTCTCATCCAAAATAGCCAGTTTGGGTTGCAATATTTTCAGTTGTAAAATTTCCATGCGTTTTTTTTCACCACCAGAGAAACCCTCGTTTAAACCACGTTGTAAAAAACTATCAGCCAATTTCAAATCAGACAAGGCTGACTCCAATTCTTGTTTAAATTCTTCCAAGTTAAATTTTTTACCTCTGACAGTTTGGGCAGCGGTCTGCAAAAAATGATAAACCGAAAGCCCTGGTATTTCGTAAGGATACTGAAACGCCAAAAATATCCCCAAACGCGCCCGCTCATCAGGTGTCAGTTTTAAAATATTTTTACCTGCCAAAACAGCCTGACCGCCAGTTACTTGATAATCAGGACTACCCATCAATACGTGGGACAAGGTTGATTTACCGCTACCATTTTTACCCATCAAAGCTACCACCTTACCAGCTGCTATATCCAAATTTACTCCTTGTAAAATTGGTTTATCACCAATATTTGCTTGTAAATTTTTAATCGTCAACAATTTTGCCATAAAATTATCTAATTAATGAATACAAAGTAAGTTTACCTAAAGTATGCTCTACCTCGGTTTGCACCTGTTGCCAAACAGTTTTAGCCTGACAATGTTTTACCAAAGGACACAGATTTTTATGTTCAATGCACAAAGCGACTTTGGGATAATTTTTATTTGACCATAACACATCCCGCACCGATACCTGACGAGGATTGCTTTTAAATATATAACCACCCCGCCGGCCTAGTTTAGACTGTACTAAACCCCGTTGTTTTAAAGGAACCACCAATTCTTCCAAATATTTTTCTGAGATATGTTCTTGTTGAGAAATTTGTTGTAAAGAAATAGGTTGCCGCGAATAATAAGTTTCAGCTAAACGTAAAGCGAGTCTCAGTAAATATTGTTCTTTGGTTGAGGCTTTGAGGAAAGACATAGATTAATATTAATTACTAATGACTAATAACTAATTACTAATTAATTGCCAAATTAGAAATTAAATAATTATAAAATTCATTAATAATTGATAAATAGTTATTAATAATTAACAAAAAAACTCCTAGTACAATACTAGGATTATAACAGACCTATTAAATTTGGCAATTACACCACCAAAGTTAAAGGGGTAAACTTTTATTGAATTTATTTAACCAGTCAGTTACTGCTGGAATTCCCCCCAATTGACCAGCCAACCAAGATAAAAATAACAGCACAATCGCTACTCCCACAGTTGCACCCAAACCATAACCAACTCCCCTGATAAAACCTCGCCAAAAAATAAGACCGGGTTTATTGTACACCACTTCCATAGCAGTCACTAAACGTTTTACACTTTTTATAATTTCTTTTTCTTCCATTTATTTGGTATCAACTAATTTAATAGCTGGCCACAGAGCCAACAATAACACCACTACAATGGCTACAAAAATTGATAAAATAGAAAAATAATGCAATAAGACAAATGACACTGCCGCTGCCGCCAACCAACCAATGGGCTGTAAATCACGAAACATATTGATTATATCAATGTCTTGGTTGCTAACTTGTTTAAAAAAGAAGGATTCATTCATCGCCTCAACCAACGATGCCCCAACTCTGGTCAAAAATAATACAAAAGCCCACAATAGCCATGACTCACTGGAAAAAAATATAATTACTGTTGTAAAGGTAATCATAAAAATTAATCCGGCAATAGTCATTTCTTTTTCTCCTAAAATTTTATCAGCCAAGCGACCGGCAGGAATTTGTAAGAGTAAAAACGGTAACAACATGATGGTAAACATCGGGCCAAGCTGTGACCAACTAAAACCCAGGTAATTGTACAAATAAATTGGGGTATATAACACCATAGAAGCAAAAAAGAAACGGAGAGCAAATTGGATGGCAAATACCTTAGGGATGTTTTTATTGGTTTTAAATACTTGTCGCAACACTTTGAAAGAACGCTCGTTGTATTGAGTTTGATCGGCCATTAATTTTTTTTGAAAAAACAACAAAAACAAAACGGGAAAAAATATTACCCCGCCAATTAAATAAATTCGCAGATAATTGTTATCACCCACAATATAACCCATTAGCATGGGCGCTAAAAAAACTGCGATATTCAAAACCGCCAACATATTAGTCCTAATTCTACCGGTAACCCTATCATCAGAAACTGCTTCCAAAAATACATCCAAATTGACTCCAAACAAATTCAAGGTAATAAATACCATGATATAAAAAAAGATCGACCACAAACCAACTGATAATACCAAAAATAAAACAGCCAATAAATTTAGCAAAATCATACCAATCGCTACCTGCCAATTGCTAAAACGACGAATCAAACGGCCATAACCTACTAAGGTCAATAAAGAAACAAAATTGCTCACAAAAATAACCAGACCCACATTTTCTAAACCCACGATTGCACTAACAAAACTTGATTGTACGTATAAAGGCAAAGAAAAAGACAGGGACCATAAAAATCCCAGCAAATATATGAGCGAAAAAGTTTTAATCCGTGGGGGCATTAAATTTGTCTATATTCAAAAAAGTCCGGAAAGGACTTTTTTGAATATAGCAAGCAATTAAATTTATAATACTGCTTCTTTAGCGGCCTTGGCAACTCTGAATTTAACCACAGTTTTAGCAGGAATTTGAATTTGTTCACCAGTTGCTGGGTTTCTACCCATACGAGCAGCCCGATGGACCTTTACTAACTTACCAATGCCTGGTAGGACAAATTGGCCGCTGGACTTTACTTCCTTATAGGCCAATTCAACCATGGCATCGACTACAGCAGTAACCTGCTTTTTTGACAGCTCCGATTTCTCAGCGAGAGTTTGGAGCATTTGTGACTTAGTCATTTTTGCCATACTTAAATCTTAATTAATTATTAAATTCCTTTATATATTAGCATATTAGCCAATAGCTGTCTATAAAATAACCAGTTATAGATATACACAAGTCAATACGAGTTACTTGACTATTTCATTTATCTTAGCAGCCAGAATAAAATCATTGATTGATAACCCGTTGATAGCGTGAGTGGAAAGACTTATTTTTACCTTATTATAGCCAAAAATTTCAATATCCGGGTGATGACCTTCACTTTCAGCTATATTACCAACTTGGTTAACAAAATTTAAAGCACCAACAAAATCCATCAATTTAAATTCTTTACTAATACTTTTACTATCAGCTGATAAGCTCCAATCTTGAACAATGGCTAAATATTTTTTCAGCTCGTCACCAGCTAAAGGATCAGTACCGCCCTCACAGGGAACACATTTTTTTTGGATTAAATTATTCATAATATTGAAAATTTTAAATTATAAATTTTAAATTATTAATCAATTTTTTAATTTTATAAATATTTCCCTTGTCTATTATTTTCTAATCAGCTTACCACTTCAATCTGGCAACTAACAGGAAAAATAATAATCCAATTCGGCGGAAGTGAAACCAAGTAAATTTGGTTCTGGTACAATTTCTACCCCCAACAACTGTTTAGCTTTAGTTCTAACTTGTTTAAAAATTTCTAAAACATCACTGGCTTTAGCCTGACCGGTGTAATTGCTAATCACCAAAGCTTGGTGTTCATAAATTTTTGCTCCCCCAATTTGTAATCCTTTTAAATTGAGCAATTTATCGATTATAAAAGCGGTGGGCACTTTATAGCCATTATTATTTTCACGTTTAAAATTTTCCAAAGCTTGCCACTTTTCTTCACCTAATTCTATTTTCACTCTTGCTGCCATCTGTTCATATTGTTCAGTGGTTAATTCTAGATTTTTGAAAAAAGAACCAGCACTACCAATATCTTTGGGATGAGGTAATTTTTTATCACGAATAGCTATCACGGCCTGCCTAATTTCCGATAAGGTCGGCGTCTTATCAATAAAATATTCTGCCAAATCTTTATAAGTCAAATTTGGTTGCGGGTTTGTTTGTAGTTGCAGAGTAAAACCGAAAATAATAAATTTACCTTTTTGTGTAGTATTGAAAATGCTTTGTCGATAACCGAACTGGCAATCTTCCCTACTCAAAACTACCTGCTGGTGAGCTGTAAGATCATAAGCATAAACTTCACTTATTACTTGACTGGCTTCCTGCCCGTAGGCACCAACATTTTGCACTGGAAAGCCGCCAGCTAACCCGGGAATATAAGATAAATTTTCTATTCCCCACAGATTATGTAAGACAGCAAAGGCTACTACATCATCCCAAATTTCACCAGCACCAACCTTAAGTTCTGCTTTATCAGCTTCAACTTTGGTTAATTTTAAACCTTTAGGAGCTATATGCAGTACCACTCCTGCAAACCCCTGATCACTAACCAACATATTACTGCCACCACCCAAAGCCAACCAGGGCATTTTTTTCTCTTCAATAAATTCCATTGCCCTAATTAACTGTTCAGGAGTAGAAATCTCCATATAATATTTAGCAGGCCCACCAATTCGAAAACTGGTATGGCGAGCTAATGGTTCATTTTCTTTATATTTTAATTCCGTCATAGACTAATCATACAAAATATTTGCTAAATAAAAAAGCCGCACGAATTTCGAGCGGCTAGACAATAGAATTAGTGTAATATTAATGATAATATTACAGAACCCAATAATATTGTGATTGAAAGTTTGGTTAAAAACCAAAAAATTTTTACTGGTGGAGCTAACTGTCTTTCAAACATTATTTTTTCCTTTTTTATTATTGAACAAATCATATTATTATACACTTTTTACAGGTTTTGTCAAGACTAAAAAGCCCGCTATAAAAAAAGCGGGCTTAATTTACAAAAACAAACAATTAAAACAGCCACAAAATTACCATGGCTATAATCATATAAATAAACAACCACATTAGGGTCAGACCAAACAATTTTATAGCTTCTTTTTTTTGATTGTCCCAATACATAAGTATTGGCCTACCCAGTACCAACGAACCTGTGATAGCTGCTGACAAAACAAACAATAACAAAAAGGCAATTGGTGTCACAAAGGTATCCTCTTTACCAAAAATCGTATTGGCGAAATAAAAGAAGGTGGCTACCAATACAATATATAACGTAGCCAAAGTCGACTGAATCAATGCTTGTATGATAATTTTTTTACTGGTCATAAATGTATCTAAGTAACTTTTTATCTAACTACATTGACTGGTGGCTGTAGGGTTTTATCATCAACGGCTTTTTTATAAAAATCAGGATCAATCGTTCGGTCAAAACAGGTTCGCCCCTTCCCGTGATTCCAATTGGCTTCATAACCATAATAGTCAAACTGCGGTGTTGTTACTTTGGTATCCCCGGAAGGGCTAGCAAAATTGGCACACAAAGTAAAAGTTAACTCATCTTTAACCTCATATTCATATATCTCTTTGGTAGCAGGATCAACCGGAGCGGTAAAACCAGTCACGCTATTGCCTAAAACTTGTAAATCTTTGGGTAAAGTTTCTTTTACCTGCCAATAGTTGATAATTTCTGACTGTAATACTTGCAAATCTTGGACTCGTTGTTCATCAAATCTTTTGTTTCTTTGCTCTTGCGGAGTACCCATAATAAAAAATCCGGCAATAATAGCTACTAATACCAAAGCTGAAGTACCCCAAGCAAAAATTTTTGCCAGAGGCAGTTTTTTTTCTTGATCAACTTTCAAATCCCAAAGATAATAACCAAACACCACACCAGCTACCACCAATACCGCCAAAACTTTCAAAAAGAAATTCAAAGTTAGACTGCCATCCAAAAAATTGTAAATCAGCATGATCAAGTCGATTATCATAGTGAGAGCCGCTATAAACAAAGTTAAATTCAGTAACCATTTTTTTACTTTCAATTCTCTCTTAGCTACTTCTTTATTTTCATTTTTCTTAATTAGCCAATTAACAAAAATAAATACCGGCCAGACTACCAATAAAGCGGCAATGGAATTTTTCATCACCGCCGAAGCCTGACTATAACCATAATAAACTTTCAACTGATCAGGCAGTAGTACATCGACATATTTCCACAATAAAGCAATCAGACTAAAAATTCCTATATACAAAAGTACGATTGCCAGCAAATGTAAAAATACATCCCGGGGGGTACTTTTACTATTGCTGACTGGGGTTGATAAATTATTATTATCCATATATTTAATTAATAATTACTAATATCAGTATAACACCGTTTTAATATGATGTTAAACCAACAAGAAATGAGCCCGTATTTATTAAATACGGGCTTGATGGCCTTTGCCGAAAGGTAGTGAGAAATGATTTTTTTGAAGTTTGGTTAGTATTAATTTACTAAACATTATATGATAGCATAAATTTTTCATTTTGTCAATATTAATCACCTAATATTGACAAAAACGATTATTTAATTTATAGTTATACATTAATTCTAGTTATTTAACAATAAAATAAGGAAAATAAATTATGTGGTACCTACAATGGAAAAGTAAAAAACATCCCTTTGACAACGAAGGAACAATTCACAATCAATTACTACCAGGAATGACAAATATTGAACAAAAAAATGAAGCTAGAGAAAAGGCCATGGTGGCCTGGAAAAATATTGACAATAAAAAAGAAGCAATCAAATTTTCTTATCAAAACCCACAACTAGTGTGGCAAGAACCTCTTATTTCGAGGTATAAATGATACAAACAAAAAAACATTTTTTATCCCATTTGGATAAATTTTGGTTTTATACCGGGTTTATATTTACTGTTTTTTGTTTAGTAATTTACTTTATCAGTCCTTGGTGGTGGCTAAAAGCTGTCAGCGTCTATTATTTGTCCTTGGGATTTATTTACTCAGTTATAGAACTGATAATCAGTAATTTTGGCCGCGGCTGGCGTGATAGCAATGGCAATTTGTATACCAACCCGCATAGCGGAATCTGTTCTTTTGCCTTAGCACAAATAATTGTGCTACTAATTTATTTTTTGATAATCATACGAATAGGGATTTTTTAAATCCCTATTTTTTTATCAGATAATGCTTTTTTTCTTTATTAGATAGCCTTTCAATTGAGTAACGCAACATAGTCCGAGGCATATGTTTATAGTATTTATCTAAAAACTTAACTAGTATTTTTTTATCACGCTTACCTATTTCCCGAAGCATCCAACCGACAGCTTTGTGCATCAGATCGTGTTTGTCATTAAGTAACAACTCAGCTAGTCGCAAGGTAGGTTGAAATTGATTTTGTTTTATAAAATAAAATGTTGCTAGCACCGCAATCCTCCTCTCCCAAATATTTTTTGACTTAGCTAGTTTATATAATATTTTTTTATCTTGTCTAGCAAACAACCATGGTCCCATTATTTTATAAGCGGACAAGTCAACCAAATCCCAATTATTTATATGTCTAGTATGTTGTAAATAAAATTGGTAAATTTTTTCTTGAGTTGGTTCACTTGCCTCTGGATACTGATAAGTTAAAAGCAACAACCCTACCAACCGATACTCGTGCCAGGAACTTGCTAATAATTTTTTAATATCCACTAAACTAGCAGTTTGATAATACTTTTTTGCCACTTGCCTTTGCAGTGGAACTACAATGCCTAAAAATTTATCCCCCTCACCATATTCTCCTGGAGCGGTCTTGAAAAATCTTTGTAAAACTTTGGCTTTGCTGATATTTTTCAAACTATTTAATTCTTGACTAATTTGTTTGTACATAATCATATTATAATTTAGTAAATAAAAAAGAGCCATGTTTATGGCTCTGTCTGTTTATCTTTTTTGTCTTTACGACTTAAGTTCATAACCGTGGCACCAATACTAAAAATTACTATTATAATGATAAAAAACCAACCAACTATTTGTTTAGCTAAATAGCTAACAGTACGAAAATCATTGTCTAAATTGTTTTCCAACTGCGGTTGGCCAAAAATGATAACACTTAAAACAATTACTAAAAGAACAATTATTTTTTTCACAGTTCCTCCTATATTTATGAATTAAAACATTTAACCATAAGCAAAAATTTTTGGCAAGTAAAAAAGGCAGAGATTTTTCTGCCTTTATTTTTTTGAATGAATCATCGCTATTATAGCGATAAATGCGGGCACAGCTGCCCAACCTTGACCAAGACCGGTATCAACAAAATATATTACGCCAGCTATTGCTAACATAGTGATCACAAAAAGTGTTTTTTTCATTTTGAACTCCTATTTTAAATTGCCAATGTGCAAACCTACCTTAATATATATTTATAAGTTAGTCAATATAAAAATATAAAAGCCCATCTATTTAGATGGGCTTATGATTAGTTAGTTTTAACAATAATATATTTTTTTACTAAATCTGTTATAGTAGCAGTTTCGCCTTGGGCTAATTGAGGGGTATAATTACAAAATTTTTCACCGTCTTTTCTACCGGCTTGATAGGCAGCCTTGATAGCTTTTGTAAAAATTTCTTGCTCGTTTGGGTTTAATTTTAATTTACTATTATCTGACATAATATTTCCTCCAGTTTTTATTTTAAATTTACTTGATTTATAAAAATTAACTGCTTATTAGCTTATTGTCAAATTGAAACCGACACATACCGAGAAATCAGATAAAAATTAATTACCTTGGCAGGGGTGAATTTAATTTTCGTGGAGCTTTCAGCTCCTTGTCCTGGGTACCAAACAATCCTACGCCCGCTCGGATTGTTTGTCACTCGCTACGGCACATTCTGTGCCTAGCTCATTCGTATCCGTTCAAATCCTGTAACTTCCGTTACTATGAAAATAGCCCCACCCAAAGGTGAGGTTATTTTCATGGCAGGGGCGCTAGGATTCGAACCCAGACTAAAGGTTTTGGACCCAGCCCTTCGCGAAGAGCTGGGTGGAGACCCTTAACAAATAAATGGCAGGGGAGGAAGGAATCGAACCCTCGTCTCAGGTTTTGGAGACCCGCATTCTACCACTGAACTACTCCCCCACCATTTATTTGTTAAGACCTAATCTTTTTAACAACCCCTGATAAGCTGAGCCATGTTGTTTTAATTTCTTTTCTCTATTTTTAGCTAAATCAATATCGTTATAAGACTCATAGTAAATCAATTCCAGATTATCTACTCTCCTAGTAGAATACACTTTACCTTTATGATGTTCACTTAATCTTCTTTTTAAATTATTTGAATAACCAATGTATAATTTATTATTGGCTTTTAAAATATAAACATAATACATTTTTCTCTCCTCTTAATTTAATATTATAAATTTAATTCTTCAACTATTTCCGGATTTTTTTCTAAAATATATTCGTATTTATCCTTACTCTCGCCAGTACTTTCATCAAACAAAGGACTACCGCCCGCATAAACAGTATCAGCTGGATCACCGTACTGATTTAAACCTTTCTTTTCTAACCATTGATCAATCTCTTTTTTTACACTGTCAGTCAAAGATTTGGCAATAAAATTGAAAGTTTTTTCTGCCACCGCACCAGCTGTTTCTTTGGCCTGATCTTTTAATTCTGTCTGTTTGTCCAAAATTTCTTGGCCATGTTCTTGTTGTAATTTGTCAGACAACTGCTGGTTTTTCTCCATTACTTGCTCATCCAATTGTTTTATAGAAAAACAGCCGGTTAAACTCAAAGTAATTAAAACGGCTAATAAAACTAAATATTTATTCATAAAAAATTATTTAGTTTCTTTATGTAAAACATGTTGTTTGCACCAGCGACAATATTTTTTTATTTCCAATCGCGCTTTCAAGATTTTTTTATTCTTGTGCGAATGGTAATTAACATGATGACACTGTGTACATTCCAATTTGATCAAATTGTCCTGCGACATAAATTAATTGTTAATAATAACCAAATTCCAAGTTACCAATTATTTTTTATTTAACGTGTTAATTGGAATTTTTATAATGGAGCCGAGAAGAGGAATTGAACCCCCAACCTACGGTTTACAAAACCGTTGCTCTACCATTGAGCTATCTCGGCGTAAATAGAATATAGTATTTAGAATTAAGAATTAAGAATTTATAATAATGATTATATAAAATTTTTTTCTTTTACTTAATTCTTTATTCTCTATTCACAGTTCTTATTAATTGGTGGGTGGAGTAGGGATCGAACCTACGAAGGCGTAAGCCAGCAGATTTACAGTCTGCCCCGTTTGACCACTTCGGTATCCACCCGAGAATTAACAATTTTTAAAAAGCCCTCATAATATAACACTATTTGAACTAAATTTCAAGTGTAAACCCCGCCTAAAAAAGCGGGGTAAACTTATAAACAACCAATGTTTAAAAATTACCAAATTAATATAATATGACGTTGTGCGGATTTGACCGTCTCGCCGGATGGTGTAGCCGAGGCGGAAACCGCAATTCGCAAAAAT
>CAZBLW010000002.1:21243-223738 GCA_964493305.1 uncultured Gammaproteobacteria bacterium | reverse complement strand
CTTATCTTGCTTATCTTGACTACTACTAACTAAGTGGAGCCGTTGTGCGGATTTGCCCGTCTCGCCGGATGGCGTAGCCGAGGCGGAAACCGCAATTCGCAAAAATCTTATCTTGCTTATCTTGACTACTACTAACTAAGTGGAGCCGTTGTGCGGATTTGAACCGCAGACCTACTCCTTACCATGGAGTTGCTCTACCAACTGAGCTACAACGGCGTAAATAGAATAAAGTATTTAGAATTAAGAATTAAGAATTTATAATAATAATTATATAAACATTTTTTCTTTTACTTAATTCTTGATTCAAAATTCTAGATTCTAGATTCAATTCTTAAATACTTTCAATCTGCTCTTGCCATTCGGGAATTTTTTTATTTTCCGGATTAACTTCGGCTAAAATATTCAAAATTTGACCCGCTCTAACTTTGTCTTTTCTTATTATACTTATATTTAACAGGGCGTCAAGATATTTAGGATTTTTTGGCTCCAAACCAAGAGCCTTTTCAAAATAAACCACTGCCTGATCGTACTCCCCTTCCAACACAAATACTTCGGCTAAATTGTATAAATAATTGGCATTTTGATTGTTGGTTTCAACTGACAAACGAAATTGCGATTCGGCTTCTTGTAAATGACCTTGAGCTTTGGCTACTTGACCTAACTTATCGTGGAAATATGCTTCGGCGGTACTTAATTTAAGTAAATATTCATAAACTTCTTTGGCTTCATCATACTTTTTCAATTCTAAATAAATATCACCTAAACCTTCAAAAGCTTTGATATTTTTTGGATCCAAGGAAATAATTTCCAAATATTTTTTCTCTGCTTCTGACCACTCATCTTTTTTAATATGTTCTTCGGCTTGTATTAACAAACTTTCCAATCTTTGTTGTAAAGAATTCATGCCAACTACTGCTGCTGACTTAGCCTGACGACGCTTATTGATTAGCTGTTTTTCTTTTTCCAATAAATCGTGATACAAACTGATTAAAATATTTTTCAAAGCTTTCAATAAAACTTTGGACTTGGCTCGCCAGATTTTGGTACTATCCAATAAAATTCGACGCAAGCGTTGCTCCAACATGCTTTTTTTGATAGCTTGTTGCTTTGTTTCGATTAATTGACTGGGGTCAATTCGAGCTGCTAAAGGAAATTTTTTTACAAAAAAATAAACTATTCCTAAACCGGATCCAATAGCTAACAATAAAAAAAATATCTCGTACCAAACCATATATAAAATTATTATTATCAACTCAAGCCTGATTGGCGCTACCAAATAATTCCATTTTTTTCATAACTAAATCTTTAACCGCAACTATACCAGGAGTTAGTAATTTACGCGGATCTGTCTCAGTAGGATTTATTTGTGCTTGATTTATCACTGCTTTAGTAAAACCAACCTTTATATCGGTGCCAATATTTACAATATTTACCCCCAGTGCAATTGCCTGGGAAATTTTTTGATCATTTCCACTACCACCATGTAACACTAAAGGCACATTACCAATTTTATTTTTGATTGTAGTTAACAATTCGAAATCAATATTTTCATCTTGAAAATTACCGTGGGCGGTACCCACTGCTGCTGCTATGGTATCAACGCCAGTAGCCAAAACAAATTCACTCACCTCATCGGGATCAGCCAACGGTATCACTTGATTTAATTTACCCTCACTACCATGACCGCCCAGTAAAGCACCGACTTCGCCTTGTACCCAAATACCTTGTTGTTTTGCTAAAGCAACCGCTGCTTTGGTAATAGCAATATTTTCTGACAAAGGTAAATCCGATCCGTCCATATGTACAGATTGAAAACCAGCCTGAATACAACTTTGTAAAAACTCTATATCTTTACCATGATCCAAATGTAAAGCAATCGGTACATCTTTGGCAGTTTCGCTGGCCAAAGCACTGACAATATTTACCACCGTTGCTATACCCATATATTTAGCTGCGCTGGGTGAAACTTGTATAATAGCTGGTGATTTTTTTTCAGCCGCTGCTGAAGCCACGGCGATGGCTGTTTCTAAATTATGAATATTGAAAGCTCCTAAACAATAATTCTTAGCTTGAGCAGCAGTAACTAATTCTTTGATATGTACCAACATAAATTATTTGGTAGAATTGTTAAATATTATTTCCGCCATTTGACTAAACTCATCAGCATCTAAACTAGCTCCACCAACTAAAACACCATCCAAGACATGGGACGATGTAAAATAAGAAATATTTTTGGCATCCACACTACCACCATACAAAATACCCACTTCTTTTTTCAAATCTAAATTGGGATACAAATCAATCAAAACTTGTTTAATTACCCTGGCTGCATGCTCAGCTTCATCAATTTTTACTGCTTGCCCGCTGCCAATTACCCAGACTGGTTCGTAGGCAATTAAAATATTTTTATTGACCAATTGAATATTTTTCAAAGCACTCTCCACTTGCCCGGCAATAACAAAATCTTTCCGACCCAGCTGTCTTTCCGAAAAAGTTTCTCCGACACATAATATCGGTACTAAACCGGCACGTAACACGGCCTGCATTTTTTTATTGATCATTTCTTCTGTTTCATTTAGTTGTTGTCTTCTTTCCGAGTGACCCACGATGATATGGCTAACTCCCAAATCCTTCAGCATACCCGGTGAAACTTCGCCAGTAAAACTACCACTTTCTTCCCAAAAACAATCTTGCGCTCCTAGACTTACTTGCGTATTGTTTAAAATTTCTCCGACGGTTGCTAGGGCTGTAAATGCTGGACAAATAACAGCATGTACCCCGGCCAGATACGGAGTAATATTTTTTATAATATTTTTGACATGGACCTGACTATCAGCAGCGGTCAGATTCATTTTCCAATTGGCAATAAGATGTTTCATGTAATTTTATAAACAATGATAGTTTAATAAATTAAACAATAAAAGGCAACCTAGGGCCAAAGCCAATTATTGTAAGTCCACCAGGCCAAAGCTTTGGCATCTTGCCAACGATCATCTTCAGTGGCACTACCCAAAACTACCAAAAAAACTTCGTGATTGTCTTTGTTGGTCAACAAAGTGGTAATACAGTATCCCGCTTCATCAATAAAACCGGTCTTACCAGCCCTAACTTCTAAAAAACTCTGAAATAATAAATTGGTATTAACAACTCGCCGGGTTTTTTGGTCTGAGGTTGTTAAATAAAAATTTGACTGGGAAGTAGGTTGTCTTATTAAATCTGATTGCCAAGCAGCCTTGGCCATTTGCCAAACATCATGAGCTGAAGCAGTGTTTTTTTCCGTCAAACCAGTGGGATCAAAAAAAACCGTATTAGTCATTTGTAAAGCTAGGGCTTTTTTATTCATCCGTTCAACAAATTCAGGTAAACTCAAACCCGTAGACCGCACTAAGGCTATAGTAGCGTTATTATCAGAGCCAACTAACATTGTCCAAAATAAATCCCGAACCGACCAACTCTCACCTCGATAAACATACTTAGCTCGATAAACCTCGTCACTCGGTTGCATAATAACTTCGGCCTGCCAATCAGGATTGGTATCAAGTAATACTAAAGCCGTCATCAATTTACTGATGCTGGCTATAGGCAGGGCAGAGTTGATATTTTTGGTATACAAAATTTTATCTGTCTTACTATCAACCACCAATGCGGCTTTGGCGCTTACTTCTACACCAATACTACGACTGGTATAATTTCTAACTGGTTCTATACTAACCTGATTGTTGGTAGTTGGTAAAAACAAATTACCCGACAAAACACTACTTAAAAAAAATGATAGAATAACTGGTAACATAATTTTTAGACCATTGAATCGTTGTCAATTTTATCTTGTTGAGCAAGGGTAGCAATAAATTCATGCTGATTAAATTTATCGTATTCGGGCAGTTCGTTTATATCTGACAAACCTAAATGTTTCAAAAAATCCATTGTGACTTGGTATTTTCTTTCTCCCTGGTCATTTATTTCCTCAATTAAACCTTTAATCATCAAATTACGTAAAATCAAAGCACAGTTCACTCCTCTAATACGATCAAGTACTGATTTAGCAATTGGACCATTGTAAGAAATTATGGTTAATGCCTCTAGTGAGGGCCTGGTCAATTCGGCCATTTGTTCTACCTCCAAATACGATTCGATAAAATCAGCTTGGGAAGGGTTGGTTACCAATTGCACAGCGTCATTGGTTTCCACTACCCACCAACCAGATTCGGGTTGATTGAACTGATCTCTAAGTGTAGTAATATATTTTTTAACTTCCTTTATCTCTACTGATAAAACTGTGGCTAACTCTTTAAATTTAATTGGCTTATGCGATAGTAACAATAAAGTTTGAATTTTTAGTAAATGATCGGCAGACATAATTAGATTTTATTATTTTTTTTAACTATAAAATTGGCAAAAATTGTTTCTTGATATACTTCTACTTCGCGTTGTTTAACCAATTCCAACACTGCTAAAAAACTGACAATCCTTTCAGTTTTACTGACCGACTGTGAAACAATATCATGCCAGGCGAAGGAAGCTTTGGTGCTAATATATTGCTTAATAAACTCAATCCGTTCTTTAATACTTACCGTGTTTTTCATTTTCTTAATTTTCAATTTGGCAATTGGCTCCAATTGTGAGATTACTTCGGTTATTAGTTCTTGCAAAATAGTGGTGCTGATATTTTGGGGGGGAATAAATTTTGGTTTTGGTAAACGCCAAGGCTTTAGACGCGAATAAAAATAATTATCACTACGCCAACGCTGTTGAATTTTTTTCGCTACCTGAAGATAAGTTTGGTACAACCTAAGTTGTCTAGCCAAATCAGTCTCTTCAACTGGTTCTTCGGAAAAATAATCAGGTGACAAAACTTTTGACTTGAGATAAAGCAACTTAGCTGCTACCAATAAAAAATCAGCAATTTCTTCGGGGTCAAGATCAGTTTGCGCTTCTAAAATGGCAATATATTGATCAGTAACTCTGGCCAAAGATAAATCAGTAATATCTAACTGTTCTTGTTCAATCAATTCCAACAATAACCCCAAAGGGCCTTCAAAGTGTTCTAATTTTATTTTTTTATCAATCATAAATAAAATTGGCTAAAATTAGCCAATTATCACTAATTCTAGCATGGGGAAGCTGAAACTATTTTACCATATTTAAGATAATTATAAAAGATATCATATTGACAAAAAATTGAAAATATGATATAATAAAATATATAGTAATTTTTTTCACTTAATCTGGAGTCAAAAATGGATATATGTTTCATTGTTCTTGCCTATTTGATTTTTGCCATAACTATTGGCAAAATATTAAAAAATAAATCATATTTATACAAAAGCGGTTCACACTGAACCGCTTTTTCATTTAAAATTTACAAACTATTTTTTCTTTTTTTTGGCTGGCTTTTTGCCTACCTTTTTTACTTTTACTTTTCTACCTGGTTTAGCAATAGTTGGTTTCTTAATCTTTTTATTTACGGAAAAACTGCCTACAATGGCCCCTTCCAATATGACGTAATCTTTAGGATTGAGTAATAGACTATCAACAAAACTACCGGGAGATAATAATATTTTCTTTTGTTTTAAAATCAATTTATCAACATAAACTGGCAATTTATACAATCCACCAAAAGCTGGTAAGGCACCCGGTTTAACTTTGAACTTTTCCGTCATAACTTTTTCTTTGGGCATAACAATTTTTTTGGCCTTAATTAGTTTAGCCAATTTTTTCATGTCTAAATTTTTATCCGCCGACAAAATTGCCAAAATATAATCATTATCAGCTTTCATCAATAAACTTTTAGCAATTTGACCGTGCTGTAAATGCAAAGTCATAGCCAGATCATGAGCAGTAAAAACTTGACGATGGCTAATAACTTCATATTTTATTTTATTTTTTTCTAAATAACTTATAACTTTGGCTGGGATCATATATTGAAAATTAATAATTAATATTTTTTGGTAGTTTTAGGAAAGGGTAAGGGTGTTTGTTGGTTAATAATCGCTTTGGCAATCTTTTTACCTTTAGCCGTCAATTGGATAGATTCGATAAATAATTTTTCTTGTGTTTTTTTGCCATAACCAATTACCAAACCTTTATCAATCAACCTTTCTAAACTTTGAGTGATGATGTTGACTTGAATTTTTGTTTTAGGAGCATTTTTTAAATGCTCATAATAAACCATAAATACCTGTCTTATTACCTTACTTTTTCCACTTAAGTAGGCTTTTCTTAAGATAAAACGCTGTAATTTGGACAGTTTCATAACTTAATTATAAACAAAAGTAAGTAAAAAGTCATATTGACAAAAATAGGTGGTAATTGTTAAGCTGATTTAATTTCGTAACTTAAAAAAGGAATAAAATATGTATAATAACAACTGTCTTAGCTGTGCCAAATTAACCAATAGTAAAAGATTGACTCTGTGTCGGGACTTACTAAAAACCAAATATTGGTATTTGGAACACAAACGAGAATCACCTATTTCCGGCTGGTTAGTTCTTACCTTAAATCATCATCGCCAATCACTGGTGGAGTTAACTCTAGAAGAGTGGAATGAATTTAATTTGCTATTACCAAATATTATCCAAATATTAAAAACTACTTGTCTGGCAGAAAAAATATATGTCACTCATTTTGCAGAAAAATTTGGTTATGAACATGTTCATTGGCATATCATTCCCATTACTAAAAATCATCCCCAACAATATCGCGGTCCAAAAATTTTTTCTATGTTAGAAAATAAATCTTTAATTCTGCCCTTAAAAACAATTTCTCCAATTTGTGAACAATTGAAAACAGCCTGCCAAAAAATAATTGATGATTTTATATTTTAAAAAAACTCCGACTTTTTAGTCGGAGTATTTTATTTATATAATTGATAATTTTAATCTTTATTTTTTAAACTTAATCCTAACTCATTAAGTTGGTCTAGGGTAACTTCACTGGGTGAATCCATCAACGGATCGCGATTATCTGATGTTTTGGGAAAGGCAATTACTTCGCGAATAGATGGTTCATTGGCCAATACCATAACTACTCGATCCAAACCAGAAGCTATACCTCCGTGTGGTGGTACACCGTATTTAAAAGCTTCCAATAAATGACCAAATTTGGCTTGTATTTCTGTATTGGTATGTCCTAACAACTCAAAAACGCGATGTAGTATATCGGAATCATGAGTTCTGATTGAACCACCGGCAATTTCATAACCATTTAAAACCAAATCATATTGCAAAGCTTTGATTTCCCCCATTTTATTGGGATCTTGGAGTTTAGTTAGATCTTGGGGATTGATAGCTGTAAAAGGATGATGGGCCGCTCCCCAACGCTGATCGCCACTTTTGTATTCAAACATCGGAAAATCTGTCACCCAAACAAAGGCTAACTCAGTGGGATCGTTTTTATCATGCCTTAAATCAGGTCGATCTGAACCGTATTGTTCCATAGCTTGTTGATAGGTCAAGCGAGTAAATGGCTGACTGGTTAATTTTTTATCAGGCAAAATTGATTTGACCATTTGCACAAACAACTCCTCAGTCAGTTGAATAATTTCTTCCTGGGTAGTAAAACTCATTTCAATATCCAACTGTGTGAATTCGGCTTGTCTATCCCCGCGCTGATCTTCGTCTCGAAAACATCTGACTATTTGAAAATATTTTTCCATACCTGCCACCATCAACAATTGCTTATATTGTTGGGGTGATTGGGGTAAGGCATAAAATTTACCCGGAAAATTTCTTGAAGGAATCAAAAAATCTCGCGCTCCCTCCGGAGTTGATTTGGAAATAAATGGTGTCTCCACTTCAATAAAATCACGTTCATAAAAATAGCGACGCATAAATTTTATCAACTCATGTCGTAAAACAATATTTTTTTTCATCCGTTCATGACGCAAATCAAGATAACGATATTTTAATCTTAACTCTTCATTGGCTTGCCGGTCTTCATTGACAATTTCAAATGGTGGTGTCAAAGCTTGGCTAAAAATATTTAATCTCTTAGCCAGTACCTCTACTGTTCCGGTGGGTAATTGCTGATTGATTTGTTTCTCTCCCCGCGGTTGTACTAACCCAACTACACCAACAACCGACTCGGGTTTTAATTGTTTCATCAATTCTTGCGATTCTTGATCAAGTTCACTGGGTACTAAAACTACTTGCACCAAACCACTGCGGTCGCGTAAATCAACAAAAACAATTTTACCCATCTTACGCAGGGTATGAACCCAACCAGCTAGCTGCACTTCTTGGCCAATATTGTCTACGGTTTTAAGATTTGATATTTTCATATAATTTAAAATAGTTTAAATAACTTTACTACAAATATAAAATAAAGAGAAATATAAATCATCCCTTCCCATTTATTGATTTTTTGTGAAATACCCGAAAAAGTATATAAAATAGTAGCTAGTACCATCACGGGTAAACCAATCAGTAAACTATTTTGATCAACTACCAAGGGAGCAAACAAAGCTGGGATGCCTAAAACCATCAATAGATTAAATATATTTGATCCAAAAACATTGCCCAAGGCAATTTCGTGCTTACCTTTGAAAGCGGCGGTTGCTGATACAATCAATTCTGGTAGTGAGGTACCAACTGCTAGAGCCGACATAACCACAGCTGAAGAATTTACTTGCAAAATTTCAGCCAGTTTCAAAGTTGCTTTCACCGTCCAATCAGCTCCAAAATATACTCCAATTACTCCTAGTGACAAAATACCCATAGCTGACCACGGAATTTTTATCTGATGCATTTTGCGCTCCAAATGAAAACGATTAACAAAAGGTATAAAATCTCTTTTTTCCGAAACCCTGATTGTGTAGATACAATAAATTACATAAAAAAAGATGGCTACTAGGCCTTCTTGCCACACCATATCGCCATCCCACAACATAAAAGTAACCAACAAAGTAACACCCAATAACAAGGGTAAATCAATATCTATCAAACTTCTGGTGACTTTCAGTGTGCCACCAACAATAGCGGCAATTCCCACCACTAAAAAAATATTAGCAATATTTGAACCCACAGCGTTGGCAATAGCAATAGTACTATCCCCGCGCCACAAACCAATAATGGAGGTGGCCAGTTCTGGCAAGGAAGTACCGATACTGACTATGGTAACCCCAATAACAAAAGGTGAGATACAAAAAGCTTCCCCTATTTTTTCAGCGGCTTCCGTAAACCAGTCAGCTGATTTTATCAAAACCGCCAAGCTTACTACAAAAATACCTAACCATAAAAATAACATAAATATAAATAAATATTATTGTATTTTAAACATATCAAGAAAATCAATTTCTACCAAGCTGGGCAGATTGTCAGCAGCAAAAATCATTTGCTCATTACCTGCCTGAGTTGAATAAAAGTAGATATCTTGATTTCTTTGAAAAATAAATTGATCTTTCTCTGGCCAAGCCAATAACAAACCATGAAACAGAAACTTTTGATCTAAAACTTGAGGATGACTGTTATTTATTTGCCAAACTCGGGGGTTTAGACTGCCTAAGGTAAAACTAATCTTATTGGTTGGTTGATTGTAAAAAGCATTTACCATCGGTTCGTTTGAGTTGGACAAAACATAACTACTACTATCACGATCAATATCAATCATATACAAATTATTTTGATTATTGTCGGCAGTGATAGCGGTAACAAATTTTTCCCCTGGTTGAATAAAATAATTTTCAGTTTGCAAAGCAGTTAAACTAGTTAACTCTTCAATATCCAATTGGGCGGGAAAAAATTTATACAACTTCTGCTTATCTTTGACATACAATACTTGACTGTCAGCCGACCAGGCTAATACGGAAAAATTATCTCTGTTAGGCTCTTTATTTTCTGAACCGTTGGTTATTACAACTAAACTTTGATTATCAACTATATTTTTCAAAAAAATACTGGCTTGATTGATGGGAGTAAAATCACTATAAGCCAACCAATTGCGATCGGGAGAGATGATAGCTTGGTGACTTTCGGCTGGACCAATTACTTCACCATTGATATGGACTAAAGTATGGTCATCTCGCCAATGAATACTAATACTTTCATTGCTAAATTGTTCAACTATTGGAACCTCGTTGAGATTGGGAAAATCCATTTTATAAAATTCCACCAAACTATCCAAACCCAGCAAATAGCGCCAACAACCTAACTGATAACCACTGTCGGTTTTGGAAACTGTAGTAAAAATTGCATAATCACCCACCAATAATTTTTGGGCGGTTTGATTGGTGGTTGGCGGTGTAACCACAGGTGATTTTTGATCAAGGGACTGACCTTCAAAACTGGCAAAGATTAAATAAATAAACAACAATAAACAACCAGCCAAAACCAACGATAATAAAACGTGCCAAATTTTTTTTAACATCAATTTATCTTAAAAACAAAAATGTTTGCATAAACAAAAACAAAACGTAAACAACCAGTAAAACCAATCCTTCTGATCTTTTGTATTCTTTATCAGTTCTAGCAAATACCATGAGTAGGACAAATAAAACCGCATAAGTAATCACTAAAATAAAATAAGAAATATCCACCGCAATCAAAACCTTACGCATAGAAATTAAGATGCCAATCAATAAAACATTGGCCATGGCTGATCCGAATAGATTGCTTAGGGATAAATCTTCCGCTCCTCTACGCCAAGATCTGACTACCAATGTGATTTCTGGCAAGTTGGTACCAATAGCAAAAAATATTAATCCTACCAAAAAACCTGGTAAAGCAAAGTGAGATAATAATTTTTCAGAAACATCAATAATTAAATTCGAAGACAGCATAATCAATACTAAACCAATCACTATGTAAATTACTCGCTTAATTGTAGCTTTCTTACTGACTATATGAATACCAAAGGTAGTTATCTTGTTGTTTTTTTTAAATAAATAAATAACCAAAATTAGATAACCGATGATTATCAAAATTCCATCGCCCAAACCTAAACTGCCTTTCAGACCCAAAGCAATCGGAAGTAGTAAAAAAAATAAAATAGGACCAATGTCACTTAATATTTCGTGAGTGGAAATTTTGCGATTAATCATAATACTGCCACCCAAAATCAAAGTAAATAAAATAATAACCCCGCCCAATAAATTGCCCAGTGAAATTTCTTGGAAATTATCTACGAAAGCATTTATTCCTAAAGACAATTCTGGCAAAGTGGTAAAAAAACCTAAAATTATCCCTAAAAAAAATACCTTAATATCTAACTCTTCGCCCAATTTTCTCGCATTGACAACTACCAAATCAGCAAATTTGCCTAAAAAATAAAATAAAACCAAGAGAATCAAGCTTAAGTAAAAATAATACATGACGATACGTAATTTAATTTTTCACTAAGGTGTCAACCTATTGATCAGGCGAGGAAAAGGAATAGTTTCACGAATATGATGAGTGCCACACATCCAACCGACTAAACGTTCCAAACCGATACCAAAACCAGCGTGAGGAACTGAACCGTATTGTCTTAAATCCAAATACCACTTAAACGGTTCAATCGCTAAATTCTCTTCTTGCATTCTTTTAACTAGTACCTCATAATCAGTTTCACGTTCCGAGCCACCAATAACTTCGCCAAAACCTTCCGGCGCTATCATATCAGCACCCAACACTACGTCAGGATTTTTCGGGTCCCTTTTCATATAAAATGCTTTGATACTTTTGGGCCACTTTTCAACAAATACTGGTACCGCACTATCTTTGGTTAGTAAGGTCTCATCATCACCACCTAAATCATCACCAGCCTTGATATCACTACCCAAAGCTTGTAATTTTTTAACCGCCTCAGCATGAGTTATTCTGATAAAAGGTGGTTTTATTTTTTTTAGTGGTTCAATATCACGCTCTAAAATTTGTAATTCAACTAAATTTTCTGACAAGACTTTCTGGGCAACATAGCTGATCAGCTGTTCTTGAATTTTCAGATTGTCTTCATGTTCAACAAAAGCAGCTTCAGCATCCATCATCCAAAATTCAGTTAGATGCCGTCTGGTTTTTGATTTTTCAGCTCTAAAGACTGGACCAAAATCAAATACTCTACCGTGAGCAAAAATAGCCGCCTCAATATACAACTGTCCGGATTGGGACAAATAAGCGCTACCTAAATCAAAATAAGGCACTTCAAAAAGAGTAGTAGTGCCTTCACAAGAAGTTGGGGTTAAAATCGGCGCATCGATTTTGATAAAACCATCTTTATTTAAATATTCATAAATAGCATTTATTACTGTATTTCTTACTCGCTGAATAGCCCACTGTTTTTGACTGCGCAACCACAAATGCCGTTGGTCCAATAAAAATTCGGGTCCGTGTTCCTTTTTACCAATTGGCCACTCAGCGGCAATATTTACCAATTGTAAATCACTAACCTGCAATTCAAAAACACCAGCTTGTTTAGGGTGAGCGGTAACTTGACCAGTGATGATTACACTTGATTCAATGGTAATTTTTTTTACCTGCTCCCAAATTTGTTCCCCCTTTTGTTCACCATTTAATTTTTTTAAATTGCCTAATTCCACGATTGCTTGGATAAAACCACCGCCATCACGCACTTGCAAAAAGGCTATTTTGCCACTGGAACGCAAATTAAAAACCCATCCTTTGATGGTAACGGTTTGATCTTTGGATTTGGCTATGTCTTTAAGAAAAATGTTCATAAAACAAAAATTATTAATTATAAATTTTAAATTCCATTTATAATTAATAATTGAAAATTTATAATTATTATCTAAATTCTACTTATTTTTAGCTAAAAAGTCAAAAATTTAATCATTACTCAAAAAGTGCTAAAATATATTTATGATTAATATCAATCCTACTTCAAGTTTAGTCGTGTCGGACTGGCATTTGGGCTTTCCCGGCACACAAGTCAAAAAAATCAGTCAACTTCTGGACGAACTCTTAGCAACAAATCCAATTGAAAAATTGATACTAAATGGAGATATTTTTGACCTTAACTGGCGATCCTTTGAAAAAATTATCACCATCTATCATGAGCTGTTGGTTAAACTGGTAAAACTAAACCAACGTGGTACAAAAATAATTTATATTTTAGGAAACCACGATCCTCTAACTACCAAACAAATTAACCATTTTTACAATACTTGCAATGATATTGGTTTAAATAATATTAAAATTTTACCTGCCTATCAGCTCAACTTTGAGAATTTTTCTTTATTGGTCAATCATGGCCATATGTTTGATACTTTTATTGCTGAACACAAATTGGCCTCAGACTGGTCCGACATCGGTTACCGAGTAACCATTGCTTTTGATAATTTTTTAGGTATCGGTTTGACAGAAAATATTGTCCGTATTTTTCGCCGTTATACCAACTGGTCCAATCTCTATGAAAAACGCTGTCAGCGTTATTTGAAAAAAAGAAAATACCAAGGACTTATCCTTGGTCATACTCATGAACCTAAAATTTTAGAATGGGTTTTAAAACAAAAAACACCTTTGAAACTGCCAATCAATCTGATGGATGTTAGTGAATACTTATCTTTTAAAAATCTACCCAAAGCCAAAGTTAAAAAATATTTTTACAACTCCGGTGATTGGATTGAGCCAGGGCATTGCACCTATCTAATCATTTCAGATACCGGGCAAGTAGAGCTTGGATACTATGATAGTTAATTATAATTATTAATTACTAATTATTAATAACTAATTACTAAGCAATGATTTAATTTAGTAATTATATAATTAGTAATTCATTAATAATTTTTAATTAGTTATTAGTCATTAAAAAAACTCCCGCTAAACAAGCCAGGAGTTTTTTTAATTTTATTTATAATTTAAAATTTACAATTTATAATTCTTCTGTATTATCTCTTCTATATTGTAAGTTCCTAAATTGGGAGCTTCTAAAAATCCCTCCACTGCTGCTTCCGCCAGCCAACCAGAATCAACCAAATCAAATAACCACTCAGCCGTATACTCGACTGGTTTTTGCCTTAGACAAGATCCGATTTTTTCCAGCCAACCACGGTTGCAAATTTCCTGACTGCCAATTGGTTCGGTCAAAATAAAAGGTAACCCCAAAGCTGTATAAAATGACAATTCCGATGGTTTAGTCCAAATAATATCAGTCTGGTGCAAAGCTTGATTGAAAGCTTCAAAATAAGCCGGTTTGTTGGGAGCATAAATTATCTCTATGCTTTTACCAATTTCCGCTCGTAAACCCAGCGCAATTATTTCTTCACGAAAATACTTACTCACATCATTGTGAATACCGGCTACTAAGATGAGTTTGACTTTATCGGCAACCAATTTTTTTTGTAAAGCCTTGACGATACCAACACCAATTTCTCGCTGCGCCCCAGCCCCACCCACAGCAAACATAATAGTCAGTGGCCTGGTAGAAGTACGTCTAACATGACCATCCAAATATTTATGCAAAGTCCGTTCGTATGTTTTTATATATTTACCGTTGGGATCGAGGTTAGCAAGTCTGGCGCCTAAATCTTTTTTCAATACAGTCAATCTTTTGGAACCGGTATTGGCTTTGGGTAATGGAAAACCGGTAAGATAAATGTTTTCTTCTCGCACGCCATACATTTTCAGACGTGTCCGTGCTCGCTCGGTGGGTACAAAATATTTTATTCGACTGACATTAGCTTTGTCAGTTGCCCAAGCCCGGCTAATATCAGCATCACAAACCACTAGATAAATATCACCTTTATAACCAAGCTCTTCGGCCATAAAAGCGGTAACAAAAAAAGTGGAAACCAGGGGCCTGGGGTCTTTGTTTAACATAGAAATAAAATTTTGACCCCATTTCTTTTTCCTGATCAACTGTAAACTTTGCGACAATTGCAGAGTTGGTTTGGTCATATCCCTAATAGGATAAAAATTTTCAATCTGTTGAAATTTATCAAAATAAGAAAATGCTTTATTACCTACCAAGGGAACATTTTTGAACTTGGAAACAAATTCATAAAATTTGCGGCTTTGCTCCCAAATTTGTTTATCAGACCTGGGAATGCCCCGGTAACGGTTGACGCTATACACTTGTCCACCAGCTAGTCCATTTAAATTGTAAGCTGCCCGCAAATGCCCATAGCCCATATCGACCGCGACTACATGAGCGTGGTTATTTTTATTTTTTTTCATATACTTATATTATAACAAATCTTCAAAAAAATATTAATTGCCTGAATATTTATTTTTGTGTTAAATTGTAGTTATGACTATTATCCTCCAAATTATCCTGGCAACCCTAGGAGTCAGTGCCATCTCGTTTGTTGGCGTATTACTGCTATCCAAAGTAAAACACGAGCTGTTTACCCGGGTGACTATTAGTATAGCCGCTGGAGCCTTACTGGGAGCGGTCTTTTTTGGTATTTTTCCCGAACTATTTGATCAACATGAACACAATCTTTCTCCCAATCTGATTTCAATCATTATTTTACTGGCTATTTTGGTATTTTTTATGATTGAAAAATATTTACATTGGCACCATTGTCATTGTCACGGACCTCATCATACCCACGGTAATAAATCAGTTGGTTATATAAATTTAATCGGTGATGGCATACACAATTTTGTTGATGGCGCTTTGATTGCCACCAGCTTCCTGATTGACCCCACCCTAGGAGTAATCAGTGCGCTAGTAATTGCCATGCACGAAATACCTCAAGAGATAGCTGATTTTGGCATACTGATTTATTCCGGCTTTAGTACCAACAAAGCTTTATGGTGGAACTTTTTTTCCGGTGTAACCGCTGTCATTGGAGGATTAGCAACTTATTTTTTTGCTGTGGCGGTTGAAGGAGTAATACCCTATTTACTAGCAATTGCCGGGGGTGGATTTTTATACTTAGCCATGGCTGACATTATGCCCGAGTTACATCATGAAACCAACAAAAAATATATTGCTTGGCAATCAGTCTGGTTATTGTCAGGAGTAATTATTATCTATTTAGTTACCATCATTGCTCCTCATGGACATTAGTTTAATAGGATATAGGAATTAGGATAGAGGATATAAAAAAACTCCCCTGAAAAATATCAAGGGAGTTTTTTAATGACTAATAACTAATTATTAATTATTAATAAATTACTAATTATATAATTATAAAATTAAATCATTGATTAGTAATTTAAAATTAGTAATTAATAATTTGTTCTAAGTAAATTAATTATGATTAAAAAACTTACTTTTATAAAAAATCCATCCCACCCCGATTCCTATAATTCCCATCACTGCGTCCATAAATTCCAATCCCCGATTAACTACAAAATAATACTGAATAAACTCAGCTACTACAGTATAAATTATCAAACTGCTGATAATAATAAATACTCGTTTATAAGTTTTTAACCCCACCAAACTCAGCCAGCCAAACAACAAAAAATGAGCTACCTTATCAACATAAGGTAGTCCTGGCTCAGTGCCACCGGGCATAAACAACAATACCGCGCTGATAATTATGCTGGTCCAAAATAATGGCTGTAAATATTTGGTAATGGTTAACTTCATATCTTCACTATACGCGCTGTTAATACTTTAAGCAAAATATTATGGCCGCCGAGACAGGACTTTCATCCCGCCTTTCGCGAAAGGCGGGACAGGCCTGCAAATAATATATTATTCTACACAATTGGCTGCTAGGGCTGGGATTTCACCCCGCTACTTTGGCTGCCGAGGCAGGACTCGAACCTGCAACATCTACGTTAACAGCGTAGCGTTCTACCTTTGAACTACTCGGCAAAAAAAGTGGCGGGGCGGGCCAGCGACATCCGCGTTAACAGCGCGGCGTTCTACCACTGAACTACCTAGCATTAATCTTAGCAGCCAACTGGATAGAATTTATTTCAATTACAATTATAACCAGTTACAAATAAAACATCCGGCTCTTAGGAAGCCGGTTTTTCAAAATAATAAAAATTTCCGTACCCCTAAGGTCGTGTCAGAAATTGTTATTATTATTTAATATTTGTCTCACCATATATTAATTATAGCAAAAATTTTTTACTTGGTCAAGCATCTGTCTTTTTAAATAAACGTTTATCATAAAATTTAAAATATTTATAAATCTCCACTCCGATGACCACCGAGAAAGTCAGAGGTACAATCATCAACCAATCCTTAAAGGTTAAAGGCACAAAAGAAAATACGTCTTGTAAAAA
The DNA here is from genome assembly GCA_964493305.1 of uncultured Gammaproteobacteria bacterium. GTDB lineage: Bacteria > Patescibacteriota > Patescibacteriia > S139-126 > S139-126 > DYGA01. The sequence continues at coordinate 206,615 of CAZBLW010000002.1, read as the reverse complement.
TGGAACATACATTACTACCAACATCATAAACAATGATGCTAGGATACCGATATTAATATAATTGTTGTTGAACCAACCGACTCGCCAAATAGATTTATTCATTGATCGCAAGTTATAGACATTCCACAACTGCAACAGTGACATACTGGCAAAAATCAAACTGCGACCATACTCAGGCAAACCGGCTTTGAGGATAGGATAACCAATTACTATCGCACACATAACCATCAACAAACCAACAATAAAAATCAAATCAAATACCTCTTTATTTAAAATTTTTGTACCCCGAGGAAACGGTTCTCGGTACAATACATCTCCGTGAGTTTTTTCCGTAGCCAGTGAAATGCCGGCAAACCCATCGGTCACCAAATTCAGCCACAAAATTTGAATTGGTAACAGTGGCATACCAACGCCCAATAACAACATGACTATCAATGTTAAAAACTCAGCCACGTTGGTAGTTACCAAAAAAGCCGAGGTTCTTCTGACGTTATTGAATACTGCTCTGCCTTCTTCAACTGCTTTAACTAAGGTGGCAAAATTATCATCGGCCAATATAATCTCTGCTGCTTCTCGAGCAACGTCAGTACCTACCTTACCCATAGCTACACCTATATCAGCTTGTTGTAAAGCCGGGGCGTCATTAACTCCATCACCGGTCATTGCCACAGTGTGTCCTGTAGCCTGAAGGGCTTTGACAAGACGCATTTTGGTTGTCGGCGATACTCTAGCTAAAATTTTTACCTTACTAGCCATCTCAGCAAACTGTTTGTCGTTGAAATCAGCTATTTCCATATCAGTATAAACTTGCCCTGGGTTATCCTTTTTTTGCAGCAAACCAATTTGATTGCCAATGGCAGTAGCCGTATCGATGTTGTCACCAGTAATCATCACCACTCTGATGCCAGCTCGTTGACATAATTCAATAGCAACTTTTACCTCCTCCCTGGGCGGATCAATAATGGCAAATAAGCCAAGTAGAGTTAAACTATCGACATCTTCATGATTGATTTCACTTTGTTTAATGCTAACTTTTTTATAACCAATGGCAATCAGTCGATGGCCGGCTTGAGCCAATTCTTTATGTTTTTTATTATATTGTTCAGCTAAATCTTTGCTTAGCTTTTTTTCTTCACCCTGCCATAAAATTTTTTTACAACGTGGCCATAACGACTCCAAAGCACCAATGGTATATAAATTGTTTTCCCAAGAATCATCGGGTAATTTACTACTTACCAGAGCTGATTGAAATTTATAATCAGAATTGAAGGGCAAATTATCTATTACTTTATTATCAACCAACAATTGTTCCTTACTAAGTCCGGCCTTGTGAGCAGCAATCATCAAAGCTACCTCAGTGGGATCGCCCACCACCGCTGCCGCTTCTTCTTTATTGTCTTCATCTGATTTCAATACCAAAGAAGAATGATGTACGATTGAACCAGCCAGCAAGATACGTGATAACCAAGGATCAGTCAGGGGTACAATTTTATTTTTATCCAACCAAAAATCTCCCACCAATTTATAACCCGTGCCGCTGACAGCTACATCCTTACCACCATAAAAAATATTCGTCACCGTCATAACATTTTTAGTCAACGTACCGGTCTTGTCAGTACAGATGACATCGACCATTCCCAATGGTTCTACCGAGGCCAGATGTTTAACAATAGCTTGACGCTTAGCCATCCTTTGTACACCAATTGCCAAAACTACTACCAATACTACTGGCAAACCCTCAGGAATACCGGATACGGCTGAGGCAATACCAAATAACAATAAATCAAACCAAGCAAAATCATTGAACCAGCCGATTAAAACTACCAATAAAGAACCAATTATAGCAATAATTGCCAATTGTTTACCCAAGTGATCAACTTTGTCCATAAAATGACTTTTACCTTTTTTGGAACTTTGTACTTGCGTAGCTATTTTTCCTAACTCAGTATACATCCCAGTGGCAGTAACTATAACTTTACCCTCACCGGCTACCACTACTGTGCCGCTATAAATCATATTGGTTCTTTCTTGCAGGGCGGTTTTGGGTTTAACCTCAGCCGCTGACTTTCTTTGTGGCAAAGATTCCCCAGTCAGTGAAGCTTCATTGATAAGTAAATTCTTAGCTTCAATTACCCGCCCATCAGCCGGTAATTTATCACCTTCTGCCACCAGCATAATATCGCCGGGAACTAACTGGGCCACCTCAATCTCAATCTGTTGGCCATTGCGTAAAACTCGGATTGTATCTTTGACTAATTTTTTCAAAGCAGCAATTGCTTTGGCCGAACGATACTCTTGTACAAAACCAAAAACAGCATTAAATATCACCACAATAAAAATAACTACTGCATCAACCAGATGATCAAAATAAAATGACAAAACCGCCGCTCCCAACAATAAATAAACTAACAAGCTATTGAATTGGGAAAAAAACATCAGCAACTTCGACGTCTTTTTTTGCTCTGGTAAAACATTGGTTCCAAAATTCTTCAACCTGGCAGCAACTTCATCATTTGCTAAACCATATATTGAACTAGCCAAAATTTCTATGACTTGGTCAGTTTCCAAACTATGAAAATCTTTTTGTAAAATTGTTTTATCCATAATATTTTCTAAATAAAGTATAACATATAATTTAAAAACAAATAAAAAAGCCCTGATTGATCAGGGCTGAGATTTCACTATACGCGTTTTTTTTGATAACTCAAATAAAAAAAGAACAAAATATAAAGTGTCAAAAAACTAGAGCCAATCACCATCCACCAACCACCAGCAATAAATATCATTACCAGCGCAGTAAACAAAGGAACTAAAATAGTTAGTGACCACTTTAAATAACCTACAAAAGAAGGCATATTAATATTTCTTTCTTCAGCTATGGCTTTAACCATAAAATTTGGACCATTGCCAATATAGGTCATCGCTCCACAAAATACTGCTCCCAAAGAAATGGAAATCAAATACGGTTCGTAAACACCAGCTACCGCTGGTTCACCGCCCATTGCTTGAGCCATTTCAAAAAAAGTTAAATAAGTTGGGGCGTTATCAAGTACTGAACTCAAACCGCCAGTAAAAATAAAAAAAGTTATTTCGTTTAATGGTAAAGTGGGAGCAATTTGCCGTAAAAACATCAGGGCGGGAATCATGGTAAGGAATATACCAATAAACAAAGCGGCTACCTCTTGAATGGCGTGATAATTGAATTCATTTTGTCGGCGAGCTACCTGGGGACCACGTAGAGATAATAATATCAGAAGTCCCATAACTATTTCTCTAACTGGTATAAGCTTGGCCATATCATGGCTATGATGATAAGCAGTCAAATCAATTGATGGAGCAAAAGCAACGGCTAAAACTACTCCAAACAACAGCAATAAATTTCTTTTTCCAATCAACTTGATTGGTAAGATATTAGTTTGATCTCTGATGATATTGCTTGTTGGTTCATGTTGATAATAATAACCGTCCATTAAAAAATACAATAACAACAATATTCCGACTACAAATAACCATTCTAACCATAGATTAAACGTCCAACTAAAAGGCACGCCTCTGAGCATACCCAAAAACAAAGGTGGATCACCCAAAGGAGTAAGTAGTCCACCACAATTAGCCACAATAAAAATAAAAAATACCACCGTATGAACTACATACTTTCTTTCTTTGTTGGTATTGAGCAAGGGTCTAATTAGTATCATGGCTGCTCCAGTAGTACCAATAAAAGAAGCTAGGATTCCGCCGACAGCTAAAAATTTTACATTGGTTATTGGTGTGGCCTCAATATCGCCTTGCAAAAAAACATTGCCAGAAATAACAAATAAAGTTGTAAGTAAGATAATAAACTGACCGTATTCAACTAGCGCATGAATAACCGCTTGGCTTTGACCAATTACTAACATCCAAATAGCTACCGGGATACCTAATACTAAAGCTAGTGATAGCTTAAATAAATTTTTTTCCCAACTGTGGGTAGTTTTTTTCCATAAAGGAAAAATGGCAATTATGCCGAGCATAAAAGCAAAAGGCAAAATAACCAACCAAGAAAAAGATAGATTTTCCAAGAATGACCTCCGTCAATTTGTGTTTATTTTTGTTAATTATAAAAGATCGCAATTTACTTATGCTAGCAAAAATATTAATTTTGTCAATAAAAAAACACCCTGATAATTAGGGTGGAGTAAACAGTGGTGGGTCGTACAGGATTCGAACCTGTGACGCCCAGGTTAAAAGCCTGGCGCTCTACCAACTGAGCTAACGACCCATAAAAGTAAAATGACTAATTACTAATTATTAATTACTAATTTATTTTAATTTTGTAATTAATCCTAAAACCCTATCTCCTATATCCTGTATCCTAACTTGATAACAAAACATAATATATCAAACTTAGATAATTTTGGCAAGAGAAAAACCCAAGACAATTTGTCTTGGGTTGATGAAATAATGAATGGTTTTTAACCACCTAAATCTCGTGTGTTTTGTTCAGCATCAACCACTACATAAAATGCTTTTTTGCTTGCCAATATCTGATTGAAAATAGTTAAATTTTCTTTAGGAACACGAATTAAATGACTGCCTGTGGGCACTTGGTCTCTAACATACATAGGGTTTAAACTTCGCCATACTCGATAACTATTTTTAAAAACTACCAACATATCCTTGGCTTTAAGGGGATGTAATAAAGTTAATTTAACCTCGACAGTAGGTATGGAAAAATCCACCTGCGGTTTAAATCTGCGGACAAAATTATCTGCTTTTTCCATAACAATCTTCCAAGTCAAAATATTTATAAAGTAATCGGTTGTTTCTTTATTTAAAATCAAACCAAAATAGTTATCCGTGCCTTGCAATTTTATACTTTGCAAAATTCTACTTTCACCAGCGTTATAAGCAGCAGCTGATAAAGCCCAATCGCCATCAAATCGTTGCAATAAATAATTGAAAAATTTGACTGCGGCTATAGTGGCATAACCAGGATTATAACGTTGGTCAATATACCAATCGATTTTTAAACCAAATTTTCTCCCGGTTGATTGAATAAATTGCCAAAAACCAGCAGCTTGCGCCCAAGAAATTGCTCTGGGATTTAAAAAGCTTTCTTGAATAGCCACATATTTCAAATCAGCCGGAGCTGACATCGCTTGCAAAGTATCAAAGACAAAAGCATATTTATCTAAACGATAATTCAACATTGGCCACCGCCAACGTTCACTTTGAAAACGCATAACTCGCTGCCATAATTCTTCTCTAATTACTTCATCCAAATAAATTTCCTTATCGGCAAAAACAATTTTTTCCGGAATATTAATATTCTGCAGATAAAAATCTGACCACAAGGTATCGATTAAATTTTCCATAGAGGTAAAACGTTCGCTACTGGTAGACTCAAGGGTTTGATTGGTTTTAGATAAATTAAACAGCACGATACTTTGCCCGACTACCACAACACTCAAGGCCAATAACCATAAACGAATTAAAAAATAGGTTTTTTTCATGACTGACTCCTTTGTTTATTGTTTTTTAATGATCTTTGAATATATCTTAGCATTAAAAATGTGAATGACAAGTGGATTTCCTCTGTAAAATATTGTCTTGAAAAATTGGTTTTTTTCCAGTAAGATACTACTATGTCTGATGACTTAAACAAACTTCCACCCCAAAATCTAGAAGCGGAAACCAATGTTTTGGGATCAATTTTGATTGATCAAGAAGCTATCTCCAAAATCGCTGATACTATATCGAGTGATGATTTTTATAAAGAATCTCATCAACAAATTTTTGAAACCATGTTAGAGCTTTATAGCGAACGGGAACCAATTGATTTGTTGAGCTTGACCAATCGTTTGCAAGAAAAACAAATTTTAGAAAAAATTGGTGGTCGTGCTTACTTGGCTGAACTTACTAACTCAGTAGTTACCTCCAGTAATATTTTATCTTACGCCCAGATTGTGCAAAAAAAAGCGGCCCTGCGCAAATTAATTAGAGCCGCACAAGAAATTACAGCACTTGGTTTTAGTGAAGAAGAAAAAGTTGATGCACTACTAGATGAAGCTGAACAAAAAATATTTCAAATTTCTCAGAAACACCTGAAACAAAACTTTATTCCAGTAAGATCAATATTGGATGACACTTTTGAACGAATTGACGAAATGCATCGTGAAGGTGGACGTATTAGAGGACTACCAACTGGCTACTATGATTTGGATAGTAAGTTGGCTGGTTTACAAAAGTCAGATCTTATTATACTGGCTGCTCGTCCTTCAATGGGAAAAACTACACTTGCCCTTGATATTGCCAGACAAATTGGCAAAGCTGGACATCCCGTGGGTATTTTTTCCTTGGAAATGAGTAAGGAACAATTAGTTGATCGTATGCTCTGTGCTGAAGCTGGGGTTGATTTATGGCGTATGCGTACCGGCCGTCTGTCGGACCGCGAAGAAGATGATGACTTTCCTAGAATTGGTCACGCTATGTCAGTTTTATCAGAAGCACCAATTTTTATTGATGATAGTGCTACTGCCAATATTATGGAGCTTCGTACCAAAGCGAGAAGGTTAAAAGCTGAGCACGGATTGGAATTGATTATGATTGATTATTTACAACTTATGGAAGGACGAAGTAAAAATTCTGACAATCGCGTACAAGAAGTTAGTGAAATTTCTCGGGCACTCAAGGCCTTAGCTAGAGAATTAAATGTACCAGTACTAGCTCTGTCGCAATTATCACGGGCAGTGGAAACCGAACGCCCACCCAAACCAAAACTGGCTCATTTACGTGAATCTGGTTCCATTGAACAAGATGCTGATGTGGTATTATTTATTTATCGCGAATATATGTACAAACGAGACGAAACAGATCCGGATAAAAGAAATATTGCCGAAATAATTATTGCCAAACATCGCAATGGTCCTACTGGTTGGTTAGAACTGGTCTTCAATGAAGAAAAAGTTAGATTTGAAAACAAAGCCCGCTCGGACACTCCCCAACCAGATTTTGAATAATGAATAGTGAAATATGAATTATGTTGTTAATATCATAATTCATAGTTCATAATTCATAATTCTAAAATTTATATGTCAATGTTCTCCAAACTAAATCAAATTAAAGAACTACGTTCTCAAGCCAAAGAGATGCAAAAAACTCTTGGCCAAGAAAGTGAAGAGGTAAATTATGGTGGTGTTAAATTGAAAATGGATGGCAACCAAAATCTGACCGCCTGTGAAATAGATAGTGAACTCTTAAGTCGCGATAAGAAACAACAATTGGAAAAAAACATTATCAAAGCACACGAAGAGTTGATAAAAAAAATTCATCGTGTCATGGCCAAAAAAATAAAAGACTCTGGCTACAGCCTGCCTAATCTAAAATAAAATATGGCAGATTATCCGGCTATTATTCAAAAAGTTATTGATGCTTTTGCTAAGCTACCCTCAGTCGGCCCGCGCACAGCGGCTAGAATAGTTTTTTATTTGTTACAACAGCCCAATAGCTTATTAGCTGATTTGGGAGATAATCTAATAAATTTACAAACCAACTTAACACGTTGTCAATTCTGTCGCAATTTTACCGAACAGTCACCCTGTAATATTTGCCAGGCTACGGATCGCGATAAGCATATGTTGTGTATTGTGAGCGGTTATACTGAACAACGTTCGATAGAAAAAACTGGTCACTACCGAGGTTTGTATTTTATTCTGGATGGTTGTTTAGAACCATTGCAAAATTTGGGGCCCCAAGAAATTAAAATCCCTGAACTTCTAGAACGAATTAAAGCTGCTAATCCTAAATTTAAAGAAATTATCTTGGCTTTCAATCCAGATATCAGTGGCGAAACTACTGCTCTCTATCTACAAAAAATACTCTCACCCTTGCAGATGAAAATGACCAAGCTTGCTAGAGGTCTGCCGGTTGGAGCTGATTTAGAATACACTGACGATATTACACTGGCTGAAGCTTTAGACAATCGGCAACAATTAAAATAATCAAAATTTAAAAAATAAAAAAGCCCCATAGATTGGGGCTTTTAAAATTGTATTATTAACCTAGTTTAGTAATTTCCAGCTCGCTATAAGGTTGACGATGACCAAATTTTTTCTTATTTCGAGTTTTGGGTTTATAATGATGGCCAACTACTTTGTCTGACTTGCCTTGTGCTAAAACTGTGGCAGTAACCTTGGCATTAGCTAAAAACGGTGTACCAATTTGTAATTTTTTTTCATCACCCAACAATAAAACTTCGGCCAATTCAACTTTGTCTTTAACATTGACTGGCAATTTTTCAACTTTCAATTTTTGACCTTGAGTAACCACGTATTGTTTACCACCGGTCTTGATAACTGCTAAATTCATATTTTAATAATTTAAAAATAGTATAGAAATTATAACAAAATTAATATTACTGTCAATACTAATGATTTTGCTTATGATTTTAATTTTTCTTCCCAAAGCTGGGAAGCGGTTTTTACTGCCTTATCCAACTCTTCTTTTTTTAGTAAAACTTCCCGTTGTTCCTCTGAAAAATCTATCATTTTCATCTGGCCAAATATTCTTTCTTTGGTTAAATTCACATTAAAATCAGGGATTGCGTTTTTATTAAACAAATCTTTATGAGGATAGGTCATATTAAAACTGTGAATCAAATTTCCTAATTTGTTTAGCAAGGCTAAATTTTTTTCTTTTCCGTGAGGATAAAAATCAGGAATATTATATTCACTCTCAACTACTTTACTTACAAGTTGTGATAAAAATTCACGTTTGTTTTCAAGATTTTCTTTCTCTTTACGTAATTTATCTAAGCCAAATTTAATCAATTTATTATTTTTTTCAAATATTTCCTTATTGATCATCTCAATATCTTTGTCCAATTTATTCCTGGCAATGGCTAATTTTTCTGCTAACTGTTTCACCATTGGCACTTCAATACGATGAGAACTGTAGTTATATAAATTAATTTCTATTTTTTCAGCTTCAGGAATAAGTTGTCTATATTGTTCTAAATTCAAATCAGAAAATTTATTTTTATATTCCTCACTTTGTTCAGCTTGGGTGAATATACTGTTTAACTGATCTTTTAATGCCTGCAAAGAAGTTTGTAATTTTTCTTGTGCTAATTGAATATCATCTTTATTCTTTTCAATAAAATTATTTACTCTTTGCATAGATGTTATTTTATCCAATTCATCATTGTATTTATTTTTAAATAGAGAACGTTCTAAACGACTAGCCATTTCTTGTTTAACTTCAGTAACAACATTTTTGGACTCATATTCACTTTTTATTGTGCCCAACTTTTCATACATTAAATCAGCAAATGCTTCGTAACCAATATTAGTATTGGTATTAGCTGCTTTTGCTTCGGCTTGGTCTGATGCTAAAATTCGAGGAATACCCCGTAAATGTATATAGGCCAAAGAATCTATATTGTGGCGCCAATCATCTGTGGAAGTAAAAGTATCATGTAATCCTTGGGACCAACGAGTGGATTGAGATAAGTTATTATTGTAATAATAAATTGAATCTTTTAATTCTGGCGCTAGTTGTTTTTTAAGATTGGTTAATTTCTCATTTTTTTCCTCAGCCGCCTGTTGAGCCAATAATTCTCTACCTTCCTTGGTGTCTGTATATAAGTTACTGACTAATACTTCTTGCTCAGAAATATTTAACGATAATTCTTTCAACTCTTGATTGAGATTATCTACTTCGCTACGCAAAACTTGCCACTCATCTTTTTCTGTAGCAAATACTTCATTAAATCCTTCTGGGGTGTGCAATACTGCTTCTACTTCTGGATCTGCTGCTGCTTCAACACGAGCTTGATGACCAATATTCATAATCTCATTACGACGATGAGAAATTTCTTCTAAACGCTTTTCAATATCAAGTTTTCTAGTTTTTAAAAATTCCAATTTATCTTTTGCTGTATTATACAAATCAAATTTTGCGCTTTCTTCTTTTTCGGTTTGAATTTTTTTTGTTTGCTCAATTAAATCTTTTTTCTCTGCTGATTCTTTCTTTAATTTTTTAATTTTTTCTAAACTAGAAAAATTTTTTTCCATAAATATAATTAAATATTATATAATTATATCATATTATAAAGATTTTGTCAATAATTAAAAATAACTTTTTCTCCTATTTGCCAATTATTTTTTTCTACTAAACTAAAATTTAATTCCAATACTTTATCAACTGGTTCTGGCGGATAATAAATTTCTAATTCCTCAGAGGCGGACACTGGTTGAGCGCTTACCCAACCAACGATACGTTCATCTTTAATCCAAATAATATCCAAAGGAAACTGCATACCCTTCATCCAAAAACCAGACATTTGATAATTGGGATAAACAAATAACATGCCATGATTTTCCGGTATTGCTTCTCTATTGGCTAAACCTTGGACTTGTTCTTCTTTGGTAATAGCTAATTCAACACTGATAGTTTGTCCACCTATCACTACTGACTTAATCTCTGTTGGCTTAGGTAGAGCAGTCGAGTCAGCTGCTGGTTTAGCAAAACAACCGGTTAGGATAAAAAATAAAAATATAAAAATTATAAATTTACTTTGTCTCATTTTTTTTATAAACCAAAACCAACACAGAGCCAATAATGGCCATAACGGCAAGTAAAATCAAAAATAAAATTAATTTACCTTTGGAATTTTGAAATAGAGCCACTGATCCAAATAAAGTGGCCAATAAATACAAAAACAAAACCGCCTGGCGGTGAGAAAAACCAACATCAAGTAATCTAAAATGGAGATGTTTACGATCGCCTTTGGTCGGAGAAGTTTTTTCCCAAATACGACGCATAATTACCCAGACTACATCCAAAATAGGTAAACCCATTACCAATAAAGCGGTAGCAATTTTACCTCCCGAAATGATTGCCAACACCCCCAACCATAAACCGGCTAAAGTAGAGCCTGTTTCACCCAAAAATATTTTTGCTGGAAAAAAATTCCACCATAAAAAACCAAACATCAAACCAGCTACCAGTAAAGCTAAAACAGATGTTCCCGAATAAGGAATATCCCAAGCCAAAGAAACAAAAAATATAAAAGTAGCACCCAAAAAAGTCATACCAGAAACCAAACCATCAAGGCCATCTAAAAATTTGGTGGTATAAATCATTCCCAGCAACCAGATAAAAGATAAACCCAAAGATATGGGAGCAAATTTAAAATTTCCCCAGTCAATCTGCCAAGCATCAAGAGGTAAAATACCGCCTAAAGGATTGGTTATAAAATGAACCTGGATGCCGCTAAGCAAAATAACCACTACAGCAAGTAGTGGCCAAACAAATTGTTGCCAAGGTAAAAGACGATATTTATCATCTAAAATTCCGCCTAATATTAGCAGAAAAGTAGCAATTACTAGGGCTAAAATGTATGGCCACTGTAATCTTCCATCCAGTAAAAAATTAAAACGTAAAAATAAACCAAGACAAAAAATAAAACCTAATCCCAAAGCCACCCCACCCATTAACGGAATTGGCCGTTGGTGTAATTTTCGACCACTATCTGGCCAGTCCAAAATCTTGAACCGATAAGCAAATTTTCGAACCAACCAAACTAAGGGCTGAACTACCAACACAGCAGTCAGAAAAGGTATAATATAAAACCAAATAGTATCACGCCACATAAATTATTGCTTGTCTAAAAAAGTTTGTAAGATATTGGCAGCGGCTTGCGCATCATCAAATTTACCACTGTTTTGCTTCTGGGCCATTTGACTCGAATATCTTTCATCCATTTGTAAAATTGGAATATCAACTGACTGTTGCAATAGTGTAATAAAATTTTGGACGGTAGTTGCTTGTTTGGCTATTTTACCTGACAAGGATACAGGCCAACCAATGACTACAGTGTCAATTTTCTCTTGTGCAATTATTTCAGTAATTCTGGTAACAACTTCAGCTGGGGAAGAAAAATTATCCAAAATTTTCCAAGGTAAAGCTAATTTACCAGCGGCTAAGCTCAAACCAATTTTTTTTGTCCCATAATCAATTCCCAATATTTTCATGTAATAAATTTAGAATTACCAAATTGGTGGGGTTATCAGCTCGTAACCAGCAGGTGTTACCATAACAGTTAACTCAAAATGAGCCGAGCGACTGCCATCACTCATAACTATAGTCCAACCATCAGTCAATGTCTCAACTTGATAAGAACCAATGGCTACCATGGGCTCCAAGGCTATCACCAATCCTTCAGTTAGAACTTCTCCTTTACCTTTAGAACCAAAATTTGGTATCCGGGGCTCTTCGTGCACAGCCAGACCAACACCATGACCAACTAGCCCTCTAATCACACTAAAACCTTGTTGTTCGACATATTGCTGCACAGCAGCTCCATAATCACCAGTCGTGCGCTGGGCTTTAATTTTTTTTAAACCTTCACTTAGTGATTGTTTAGTAACGGTTATCAACTTTTGTGATACTGAGTCTATTTTACCCACGCCCACAGTTAGAGCCATATCGGTACAAAAACCTTCATACCACACCCCACAATCAATGCCAATAATATCCCCTGTTTGCAATTGATAATCACTGGGTATACCGTGAACCAACTGATCATTAACTGAAGTACAAAGTGCGGCTGGATAACCTTCAAAATCCAAAAATGATGGCTGCGCCGCAAAACTTTTAATGGCTTTTCTAGCTATCTCGTCCAATTCTCTGGTAGTTATACCTACTGCTACTTGAGTTGATACTAGTTGTAAAACTTGAGACAGTATTTTACCACCCGCTTGCAATTTTTTTAAATCTGAATCTGATTTAACTATCATGGGACTTATCTAATATTGAATAAACATCATCAGCGACATCAGGTATTCTTTGCTCACCATTTATACGATAATGTAAACCTTTTTTTTGAAAAAAGCTGATAATAGATTCGGTTTGTTGATGATAAATTTTTAATCTTTGTTTAACTGACTTTTCTACATCATCATCTCGTTGCATTAATTTACCGCCACAACGATCACAAATACCATTTTGTTTAGGTGGATTGTATAAAATATGATAAGTAGCTCCACAATTACAAACACGACGACCAGAAATCCTTTTAATAGCTTCTTCATCAGAAATCCATATTTCCAAAACATGAGTAATAGTTTGATGGGTTAACAAATACTCCGCTTGCAATAAATTTCTCGGATAACCATCAAGAATAAAACCGCTGTCACAATCTGGTTTGTGTAAGCGTTCTTTTACCAATTCGTTGGTTAAGTCATCAGGTACCAAATCACCCCGATCAATAATCGCCTTAACCGCCTGACCTAAATCTGTTTGGTTTTTTACTGCCTCGCGAAACATCACTCCAGTGGAAATGTTGGCTAGATAATACTTAGCCGCAATTAAATCAGCTTGAGTGCCTTTTCCTGAACCTTGCGGTCCAATAATAACGATATTATACATTTTTTTGGATGATTAATTTATCTTATTATATTGTAACTAATTTTACTAAAAATAAAAAACGCCCCGACCTAACGTCGGGGCAAAATAAAAGAACTTAATAAGCATCATAATCATGCATTTCCAGTTGGGCCTCAACTTTCTTGACCGACTCAATAACCACCGAAACTACGATCAACAATGAGGTACCACCGACTACCAGGGTATTCAAACCGGAGTAAGCCTTCAAGATGAGAGGTAAAACAGCAATAATACCCAAAAAAGCTGATCCAGTTAAATTGATACGATTGACCGTAGCTTGTAAATACTCGGCGGTCGGGCGACCTGGTCTAATACCCGGGATGAAGCCACCTTGTTTTTGTAAATTTTCAGCAACTTGGTCTGGTTTAAATACCACCGCTGAATAAAAATAAGTAAAAGCTACAACCAAAATAAAATAAAAAACTCCGTAAAAAATTTGATTATTGAATAGTTGAATAATATTTTCCGCTCCATTTGCTAGCCAAGCGCTTTTAGCTTGTACAAAAAATTGGGCAATCATGGAAGGAAATATGATTACTGAAATTGCAAAAATAATTGGAATTACTCCCCCTTGATTGACCCGTAAGGGTAAATGAGTATTTGTACCACCATACTGCTTCATGCCGCGTACTCGTCTAGCATAAGTCACTGGTATTTGTCTTTGTCCCTCAGTAATAAACACCACGCCCACCACCGTAATCAAAGCTATAACACCAAATAAAATCATGGTGGTCAATTGAGAAATATCAAAAGCCAATAATGTTTGCTGTAGAGCAGTGGGTAAACCAGCAACAATACCAGCAAAAATAAGTAATGACACGCCATTGCCAATATGCCGTTCGGAAATCAAATCACCCAACCAAGTTAATAGCATGGTCCCAGCAGTAACGGTCACAATCGCAGTTACGTATTGAAATAAAGTTAATTCACCCAATAAACCAATACTACCACCCTGGCGCTGCATCAAGGTTATAAAACCATAGGCTTGTAAAACAGCTAAGGGAATAGTTGCCCAACGAGTGTACTGATTGATTTTTCTTTGCCCGTTCTCACCTTCTTTGGATAGTTCTTCAAGCTTGGGTACAATCATGACCAATAGTTGAAAGATGATTGAGGAAGTAATGTAAGGACCAACGCCTAACATCATGATAGAAAAATTTTCCAAACCACCGCCAGAAAAAAGATTCAACAATCCCAATATTTGATTGGAAGCAAAAAAATCTCGCAAATTTCCGGTATCTATGCCAGGAATTGGTATATGCGCACCAACTCTAAAAATAACTAAGATCAATAAAACAAATAAGATGTCATTGCGAACCTCTTTTGTCTGCCATACCTGTTGAATTCTTTGCCACCAATTCATAAGAAATTATTTAGATTTTTTTTCAATTTTTTTCTTAACTATCAATTCAACACTACCTCCGGCTTTGGTAATGACCTGTTTGGCATTGGCACTTAGTGCGTGTACCTGGACAGTCAATTTTTTTGTTAACTTGCCATTACCTATTATCTTGATCCCAGCCTTATGATTATCGATTAAGCCTTTACGTTTAAGGATAAATGGAGTTACCTTATCACCGTCAGAAAAATGAATTTCTAACTGTTGTAATGATACATTTTCTTTGGCTAAATTGGGACTGGCAAAACCTCGATTCTTTGGTACTTTCATCAACCAAGATTTAATACCTTTCTGTTTCAAACCACCCACACCGCTTCTTGCCTTTTGTCCTTTCATACCGCGACCCGAATAATTGCCCCGACTAGCGTTTCCACGGCCTAAACGTTTGGATTTTTTGGGAGTAGTTTTTACTAAATTATTTAAAGTCAACATAAAAATTATTTATCTGTTAGTTGTCTATTGCCAGAAGATTTTTTCAAACTTTGTAATGCCAAAAAGGTAGCTTTGACGTTATTGATTTTGTTGTTTGAACCTAAAATTTTGGCCACGACATTGGGAATACCTGATAAAGCCAAAACTTCTCGAACAGCTCCACCGGCTTTTACTCCGGTTCCCAATGGTGCTGGTTTTAAAATGATGTTAGCCGCTTTGTATTTCAACCTAACTTCATGAGGAATAGTTTCCTGATAGATATTGACTGTCAACAAATGCTTTTTAGCTTTGGCCACGGCTTTATTGACCGCTAAAGTAACATCGGCTCCCTTAGCAATAGCATAACCAATTTGACCGCGTTTGTTGCCAATAACTACACAAGCGCGAAAACGCATACGCTTACCACCAGCCATTACTCTAGTGACTCTGGCTAGATCAATAATTTTTTGCTCAAACTCTTCAGCTGATTTAACTATCTCAACCGGTTTATTATTTTTTTTGTTGTCAGTTTTATTCACCATAAATATTAAAAAATTAATCCTTCCTTACGAGCAGCTTCAGCTAACGCTTTGACTCTGCCTTGAAATTTATAACCATTGCGATCAAAAACTACTGTGGTTATTTTTTTAGCTAAACAAGCTTTGGCAATTTCGGTACCAATTTTTTCCGCCCTTAATAACTTAGCTCCTTTCATTTTTAAATCACGGCTAGACAAAATAGTCACGCCTTTAGTGTCATCAATAACTTGAACTTCGATGTGCTTTAAGCTACGAAAAACCACCAACCTAGGTCTTTGGTTTGTACCCTTAACTTTGGCTCGTACTCGATTGTGTCGATGTTTTCTTAATAATTGTTTCTTTAACATAAAATTTTATTTAAGCTTGAGCTTTAACTTGTTTGCCTTCTTTACGAATAATAACCTCATCACTATATTTAATACCTTTTCCTTTATAAGGCTCGGGTTTTCTTATTTTTCTAATATTGGCAGCCACTTGACCGACTAATACCTTATCAATACCACTAACGGTAATAACATTTTTTTCAACTTGCAAAGTAATACCTGGTGTTTCCTTAAACTCAACCGGGTGCGAATAACCAACATTCAATACTAAATTTTTTCCCTTCATTTCTGCTCGATAACCAACACCATTTATTTCTAACTTTTTAGTATAACCTTGGGTAACACCGATAATCATATTTTGTATCACCCGCACCGCTGTGCCCAAGAAAGCGCGTTCTTCACTTTTTTCCAAATTAGCAACTTGTAAAACAAGCTGTTGCTCAGTTTGTTCTATTTTAACTTTAGGTACCTTAGGTTTGGATAGCTCACCTTTGGGACCTTTGACCACGTATAACTTATCGGAAATTGCAACTGTTACTCCGCTGGGTATAATAATTGGTTTTTTGGCTAATCTGCTCATAATTAATATATTTCACAAATAATTTCTCCGCCAATTTTATTCTTTTTCGCATCAGCAACAGTCATTAAACCGGCAGGAGTAGATATGATAGCAATACCTAAATTATTCAATACTCTAGGTAATTTGTCAGCCTGACAATAAACTCGTCTGCCTGGTTTGGAAATTCGGCGCAACGAATTTATAGCTGATCGACCATCAGATTGATATTTCAATTTTAACTTTAATTGACGATTTTCTATCTGTTCACTGTAACTACTAATATACCCTTCGTTTTTCAAAATTTCGGCAATTCTTACCTTCAATTTTGAGTAAGGGATAGTTACTTCGCTTTTATTTACGCGCAAAGCGTTTCTAATTCTGGTAAGCATATCTGCGATAGGATCTGTCATATTGAATCTTTTAAATTTAATTTATTCTTTAATTTATAAACTACCAACTACTTTTAGTAACTCCTGGTAAATCACCTTTGGCGGCTAACTCTCTAAAACAAATGCGGCATATCTTAAAATCACGCATATAAGAACGTTTACGACCGCAACGCCAACAACGTCGAACCACTCGGGTGGAAAATTTTGGTTTAGTAATTGATCTATTTGATTTAGCAATTTGTGCTTTCGTAGCCATAAATTTATTTTTTATTAAAAGGAAAATGTAATGCTGTCAACAATTTTTTAGCTAATTCATCCTGGTCAGTAGAAGTAACAATAATTATTTCTAAACCATGTAAATTTTCTACCTCATCAGCTTTTATCTCAGGAAAAATTATGTGTTCCTTAATACCCAAAGTATAATTACCCTGTCCATCAAAACTGTTGGTTTTCAATCCCTGAAAATCACGTACCCGAGGTAAACTAACATTGATCAATTTTTCAACAAAATCGTACATTCTCCGACCTCGTAAAGTTACTTTTAAACCAACGGTATTGCCTTCTCTAATTTTGAAAGCGGCAATTGATTTTTTGGCTTTGGTACGAACTGGTTTTTGACCAGTGATACGTACAATGGTCGATTCAACTGCGTCAACATATTTTTCATCTTTCAATCCTTTGCCCACACCCACGTTCAAGATAACTTTTTGCAAACGTGGTACAGCCATAATACTTTTTAAACCCAATTCTTTAAACAAAGCTGGTCTGATGGTTTTATTAAATTCTTGTTGTAATTTATTCATATTTAAATACTAGCTTTACATTTTTTACAAACTCTGGTTTTTTTGCCTTCTGGTGTGATATTGATTCCAATTCTGGTTAACTTACCACACTTGGGACAAACTAATTGAACTTTATTGATCAATAACGGAGCAAAAAATTCTATTACCTGACCGCCTTCGCCTTGTTTACGAGGACGCAGATGTTTTTTGGCCACATTTACACCTTCTACGACAACTTTTTTCTCCACCGGAAAGACCTGGGTAATTTTACCTTGTTTACCCTTATCTTTACCGACTATTACTTTGACATTGTCATTCTTTTTGAATTTCATATATTTATAATACTTCAGGTGCTAATGATATAATTTTCATAAAACCTTTATTGCGTAATTCTCTAGCCACTGGTCCAAAAATACGTGACGCTTTGGGTTCCTTGGATTTTTTATCAATAATCACCACGGCGTTTTCATCAAAGCGCAAGGCAGAACCATCTTTGCGTTTAATACTTTGTTTAGTTCTCACCACTACTGCTGTTAGGACTTCGCCTTTTTTAACTTGTGAATGGGGTTGGGCATTTTTAGTCGCCACAATTATCAAATCACCAATACCGGCATAACGTCGATAAGAGGCGCCTAAAATTCTAATACACTGGACCTCGCGGGCACCAGAATTATCAGCTACTTTTAATCTTGTTCCGACTTGAATCATACTTGTTTATTTATTTTACTTACTACTCGCCATTTTTTGGTTTTGGCCATTGGCCTAACTTCTACAATCACAACCTCGTCACCAACTTGATATTCATTCTTTGCATCATGAGCGTGATATTTTTTGGAAACTTGATAACGTTTGCGATATTTGGGATGAATCTTAATATCAGCTACCTGCACTACTACGGTTTTATCCATTGCCGCTGAAACTACGGTACCAGTAAAACTTCTAACCATCTTTTTCTCATTTGTATTTTTTTCTTCTACCATATTGATTAATTATAGTTAAATTATTTTTCCGTTTTATTGGACTCAGTTTTAACTTGAGATGAATCTTTATGCAACTGTTTCAATAAAGTCAAAATCCGAGCAATAGTCAAGCGACTCTGTTTCAGTTCGTGAACTTGTTTATGCTGCTCGGCGGCTACCTGAAAACGCAAATCTCGCCATCGGGCCCGTTCTTCGGACAATAACTTTTGCAATTCTGCTATGCTTTTAGTTTTTAATTCTTTTAAATCCATATTTTTATAAATTCTTGGTCACAAACTTGGTTTTACAAGGCAATTTATGAGCAGCCAATCTCATCGCTTCTCGAGCGGTCTTTTCATCAATGCCTTCCATTTCAAAAATCATAGTGCCGGGCTTAACTACGGCTACAAAATGATCAGGTGCCCCTTTACCTTTACCCATAGGAATTTCATTGCCTTTGCTGGTAATAGGTTTATCAGGAAAAATTCTAATCCAAATTTTTGCTCCTCTTTGTACATATCTAGTCATCGCTCGTCTAGCAGCTTCAATTTGTCTAGAACTAACCCAACGTGGTTCCTGAGATTTTAAACCAAAACTACCAAAATGTAAACGGTCACCGCTAGTAGCATTACCCCGGATACGTCCTCGTTGCCATTTTCTATGTTTTACTTTTTTTGGTGCTAACATATTAATTATTGTTTATTTCTTGTTCTTTGGCTTTAAATACTTCGCCGGTATAAATCCAAACTTTAATACCAATAGTACCATAAGTAGTAACTGCGACACCGCGAGAATAATCAATATTGGCACGCATGGTATGTAAAGGAATTTTTCCCTCCGCTA
This sequence comes from uncultured Gammaproteobacteria bacterium, assembly GCA_964493305.1. Lineage (GTDB taxonomy): Bacteria > Patescibacteriota > Patescibacteriia > S139-126 > S139-126 > DYGA01. The sequence continues at coordinate 186,980 of CAZBLW010000002.1, read as the reverse complement.
ATGTTTCCGTACGAGCAATTTCAGCACCGTTCAATCGACCGGATACCTGCACTTTCACACCTTTAGCTCCAGCTTTCAAAATCATATCAATAGTACGTTTCATTACTCGTCTAAATGGAACCCGCTTTTCAATTTCTTGAGCCATCTGTTGAACCATTATTTCCGCCGATAAGTTGGGCTTATCTACTTCTTTGATATTGATATTAATCTGCAATTTAGGGTTATGAATTATCTTTTGCTGTAGCTCTTTTTTCAAATCCTCCACTGCTTTACCGCCTTTACCAATAATTAAACCTGGTTTAGCGGTATATAAATTTATATCCAACTTGCCTACTGAACGCTCAATTTCGATTTTAGCTAAAGCTGCTTCTTTCAATTTATTACGTAAAAATTTTCGCAACTTAATATCCTGCTGCAGATTTTCAGCATAATTGTGTTGACTAAACCATTTAGATGACCAGGAAAAAATGATATTAGTACGAAATATTTTTGGATTTACTTTCTGTCCCATATAATATTACTTTAAACTTTTTGCTTAGTAGTTTTGCTAATTGGTTTGTTGGCAGTTAATTTTTTGCCAGCTGGTGCTGTCGTTACTGGTTTATCTTTTTTGCTTATTTTTTTATCTACTTTTTTATTTGTTACCGTTTGATTATCTGCTTTTTTTTCACCTACCTGCTTTGACTTGTCTTGTTCCGCTGTGACTTTATCTTTTTTAACCGGTTCTTTGGTACTAATTAAAACAATATTAATATGGCTAGTTGGTTTTCTAATCGGTGTTGCTCGACCAAAAGCCTTGGGGGTATATCTTTTTAAAACTGGGCCACTATCCACGGTCAGTGATTTAATAACCAAACCTTCTTTTTCCAATTTAAAATTGTGAACAGCATTGGCCATAGCGCTTTGTAACAACTTCAACAATATCGGAGCAACTTTTCCGGCGCGCCATTTGAGTTGGGCTTCAGCTACAGTGGCTTTTTTACCGCGCACTAAAGTAGCTATCATCCGGGCTTTACGAGGAGATAAACGAGAATATTTTAATACTGCTTTAACGGTTGTTTGACTCATATATTATTTGGTTTCAGTGGCGGCCTTCTCTTGTTCTTTTTGCATTTTACCACCGTGTTTATAAAATTTTCTGGTTGGAGCAAATTCACCTAGCTTATGACCAACCATATTTTCTACTATAAAAACTGGTAAGTGATTTTTACCATTGTGAACGGCTAAATTAAAACCTACCATTTCTGGTACAATCATTGAATCTCTTGACCAAGTCTTGATCGGTTTTTTATCACCGCTCTGTTTTGCTTTGGCTATCTTTTTCAATAGCTTATCATCAATAAATGGTCCTTTTTTTAAACTTCTACTCATATAATTTATTATTTTTTCTTAGCTACTCTTCTTTTGATAATTAAACGATCACTGTGTTTTTGTTTCCTGGTCTTAACTCCCAAAGCTGGTTTACCCCAAGGAGTCTTAGGATGTTTCAAGCCAATTGGTTGATTACCTTCACCACCACCATGAGGATGATCAACCGGATTCATCGCTTTACCTCTGACAGTTGGTTTAATATTGCGATAACGTGTCCGGCCGGCTTTTCCCCAACGCACATTACGATGTTCGGTATTACTTACTGAACCAATTGTAGCACGACAATTATCAGGTACTAAACGAACTTCGCCCGAAGGCATCTTCAATTGAGCAAAGCCGTTTTCTTTGGCCATCAAAACAATCATATTTCCAGCCGATCGTCCTAGTTTGGCACCACCTCCAGTATAAAGTTCAACATTGTTGATAGCTTGTCCATCAGGAATAAATCGTAACGGCAGGTTATTGCCAATCTTTATTTCCACACTATTTTGACTTGCTATTACTTTTTGACCAGCTTGTAAACCATCTGGAGCTACAATATAAGTTTTTACTCCATCAGCATACTGCAAGAGTGCCAAATTGGCGCTGCGATTCGGATCATAACACAATTCAATAACTCTGGCTGGTATATCAAACTTATCTCGCTTGAAATCAACTACCCGATAATGCTGCTTAACTCCACCACCCCGATGACGAATAGTAATTTTTCCTTGGTTGTTGCGACCAGTAGTTCTGATTTTTTTAACTTTCAACTTTTTTAAATCAGCTTTAACTAATACCTGTTTATTAACCGAGGAAATACGACGACCTGCTGAAGTTGGTTTGTATTTAATTATTGCCATATTATACTCCTTTATATACATCAATACTCTTGCCGGCAGGTAGGGTGATAATCGCTTTTTTCCAATCTTTGCGCATACCTTCGCGACGACCAAATTTAACCTTTTTACCCTTTACCTGTAAAATATTTACGGTTTGCGGTTTGATACCATAAGTTTCCATCATGGCTTGTTTAATCATAACTTTATTGGCTTGCGGTGCTACCATAAAAAAATATTTATTCTGTTCAGTTTGTTTAGCTCCTTTTTCTGTAACCAATGGTTTAATTAAAACCCGATGAGACATAGCGGCTATCTTTTTAGACATAGCAACTTCCCCAGCTGACTCAGATTTTTTGGCCGGTACATTAGCTGACTTAGCAGTTACTGGTTTAACCTTTGACTGCTGAGTTTGATCTTGTTTAGTAAATAAATCTTTTATACTCATATGGAATTGCTATACTTTTTGACTAATTTTTCCAAAGTAGACTCGGTCATAACCAAATAAGGATAAGCCAGCAAAGACAATAAATTCAAACTGTCTAAAGTGGTAACCTGGACCTGGGGCAAATTGCGGGCAGATCTATCAATATTTTTATCAAAACGCTCTAAAACCAACAAAACTTTTTTATTGGCCAATGGTTTTATTTGCAACCAATCAGCCACAGCTTTGGTTTTTATATCGGAAAATTTTAAATCATCAAAAATTATTAAATTGTTCTGTTTAGCCCGATCGGTTAGTACCATTCGGATAGCTTGGGCTTTAACTTTTTTATTTATTTTTTTGGTAAAATTTTGATTATTAGTTGGTCCAAAAGTAACACCACCGCCAATCCACAAAGGTGATCTGATTGAACCGTGTCTGGCCCGTCCAGTCCCTTTTTGTTTCCACGGCTTGCGACCGCCACCTCTTACCTCGCTCCTACCTTTGGTATGAGCCAAGGGCTGTCGTTGGTTAGCTGACAGGGCAACAGCCACTTCAGCTACCAAAGCTGGTTTTACTTCTACTCCAAAAACTTGCACTGACAAAGTTGCGCTTTTAATTTCTTTTCCAGATTGATTGTATATTTTAATATCTGTCATAAACTATTTTTCAATTGATTCGGTATTGGTAACAACTTCCGGTTTATCACTTGGTTGATTGACCTCTGGAGTTGGGGTTGATTCAACTTTGGTATCAGCGGTTATAGTCGCTGAATCAACAACTGGTTTTTCTTCAGCAACTTTGGTATCAGTTGTAGCAGCCGCAGCTGGTTGATCAGCTATTTGGGTAGTGTTTGGTTGATGTAATTTTAATTCACCACTACCAATTATCTTGATCATACCACCCCGAATTCCCGGTACAGCTCCCTTAAGATATAATAAATTATTCTCTGAATCAATTTTTACAATCTGCAAATTGGCTACGGTTACTTGATCATGACCCATGCGTCCGCCCATTTTAGTACCTTTAAAGACATGTTGCACACCGCCAGCACCAATAGAACCAGGCATCCGTAATTGATCTTTATGACCATGAGTTGCTGGACTTCCGTGAAAGCCGTGTCGTCTAACTACACCTTGAAAACCTTTACCCTTACTGGTACCTACAACTTTAACCAAATCACCTTCACTAAAACTATCGGTTTTGATTTCTAAACCCCGTTGGAGTTTAGCTGCCAATTCTTCACTAGTTATTTTAAATTCAGTTAAATAACGGCCAGGCAATAAACCTTTTAGATGTCCCAATAAAGATTTGGTCAACTTACGTTTTTGACCAAAACTTAACTGCACGGCGCTGTAGCCGTCATTGGCTTTGGTCTTTACTTGCACTACTTGGCAAGGACCAGCCTCAACCATCGTCACTGGTACAGCTTCACCATTATCTAAAAATAGCTGGGTCATACCACGCTTTAGACCGATAATAAATTTTTCTGATTTGTCTTGCATATGTTTGCTATTTCTTGGGATAAGTAAAAACCGCTCCCACGTCTAATTCCAAAAAATTTAGAAGTAAACGCGGAATCGGTTTTGAGAAACAAACCCTGATTGTTCTCAAATTTTTTTAAAATGTTAATCCTTTCTTATATAACTAACTATTGGTCTGATAGGTTTCCAAAGTTGGACCTTTACCAGACAATAGGGTTACATTTTTATTTCAATATCAACTCCCGCTGGTAAATTTAGACTGGACAGTGCTTCAACTGTTTTAGCGTTGGGTTGACTAATATCAATCAATCTCTTATGAATACGCATTTCATACTGGTCACGGGAATCTTTATGAACAAATGTGGAATTTAGTACCGTAAATTTTCTCTTGGCAGTAGGCAATGGTACTGGGCCGACTACACTCGAACCATTTCTTTCCGCAGTTTCAATAATTTTCTTGGCCGCTTGATCAATAATTTTGTGATCATAAGCCTTGATCTTGATACGAATACGGGGTTTTACCTCTTCTTCACCGGTCAGTGTGGCTTTCTTAGTTTTTTGTTCGGTCATACTTTTAACAATTTCTTTATTATTAATTCCACGTTAATCCCGCCAAATAACTTGGCGGGAATTAGTGTAATCAATTATTTTATAATCTTAGTCACTGCTCCAGCTCCTACTGTTCGACCACCTTCACGAATAGCAAATCTCATTTTTTCTTCCATAGCAACTGGTGAAATCAAAGTGACCTTTAAATTGACAGTATCACCGGGCATTACCATCTCAGTACCTTCAGGCAAAATAACATCACCGGTTACATCAGTAGTTCTGATATAAAACTGTGGTTTATAACCTTTGAAGAAAGGAGTGTGTCTACCACCTTCTTCTTTGGATAAAATATAAACTTCAGCTTCAAATTCAGTATGAGGAGTAATTGAACCGGGTTTGCATAAAACTTGGCCTCTTTCAACATCTTCTTTTTTGACACCGCGTAACAAAATACCGGCATTATCACCAGCTTGACCTTGGTCTAAGGTCTTGTTAAACATTTCCACGCCAGTGACAGTGGTCTTTTGAGTGTCTCTGAGTCCGACGATTTCAACTTCTTCATTGACTTTAACAATACCACGTTCAATTCTACCAGTGACAACTGTACCTCTTCCTTCAATGGAGAAAATATCTTCAATTGGCATCAAAAATGGTTTATCAATTTCTCTCACCGGGGTAGGAATATATTCATCCAAAGCTTTGACCAAATCCATAATTGGCTTGGAAGCCGCTTCATCATTGGGATTTTCCAAAGCTTTCAAAGCACTACCTCTAATGATAGGAGTTTTGTCACCAGGGAATTCATATTTTTTCAATAAATCTCTTACCTCTTCTTCTACCAAATCAACCAACTCAGGATCGTCAACTTGATCAGTTTTGTTTAAAAATACGACAATATAAGGCACACCGACTTGCTTGGCAAGTAAGATGTGTTCACGAGTCTGAGGCATTGGACCATCAGTGGCTGCTACTACCAAAATAGCACCATCCATTTGAGCCGCTCCGGTAATCATATTTTTTACGTAGTCAGCGTGTCCGGGACAGTCAACGTGTGCATAATGTCTTTTCTCACTTTGATATTCAACGTGAGCAGTAGCAATAGTAATACCACGCTCTTTTTCTTCGGGAGCGTTGTCAATTTGGTCTACGGTTTTTGTTTGGGCTGCAAAACCCTTGGCACCAAGTACAGTCAACATTGCAGCGGTTAAAGTTGTTTTACCATGGTCAACGTGACCAATAGTACCAACATTGACGTGTTCCTTGGAACGATCAAACATTTCTGCCATATTGTTTATTACCTTATTAACGGCCCCAAACTGTAAATATTAGTTGTGGGTTTTACCCAGCCGTTAATTGAAAAACTTAATAATTAAATGATTAAATTTTATAAATACGCTTGGTGATTATAACAAACTTATTTTTATTTGGCAAGTATTTTAGCTGGACTCAAAAATACTGCCCTAAATAATATTTTTTTATCTAATATTAGGCAAAATTAATCAATTTTGCATAATCTATTGAAAACATGTGGAAACTTATTCAACTGGTTCGATATAGAAAGTATCGTCATCAAGGTCAGTTTTCAAAGGCTTTTCTGACTTGACAGCATCTGACCACTGGTCCTGGTTAGCTCGCCAATCAGCCACTTGTTGGTTTATTTGCTGAATCAATTCTTCCTCACTGAGATGGCGTACATCTTTACCCTGATCGACTAGCTCATTGAATCGTTCGAGAGTCATCAAGACATAGGTATCAGATTGATCCATCACCACCAACTCCCGACCAATTTTTTTTAGTGTAGTAATAATATTATGCCAATCCATAGAATATTATTTAATAAATAATTAAGCGTCTTTTTTAATCTTGGTGGAATTACCCTCAATAATCTCTTTGGCTACATTGCTGGGCACTTCAGCATAATGGGCAAACTCCATAGTAGAAGTACCACGTCCTTGGGTCATCGAACGTAAAGTAGTGACATAACCAAACATTGAAGCCAACGGGACATTAGCATAGATTACTTTGTTGTTACCACGATCAATCATTTCCAAAATTTGACCACGCTTGGCATTTAAATCACCAATAACATCACCCATATATTCTTCGGGAACAACCACTTCAATTTTTTCAATTGGCTCCAATAAAATTGGACTGGCTTTTTTAAATGCATCTTGAAAAGCTTTACTACCAGCGATTTTGAAAGCCGCTTCCGAAGAGTCAACTTCATGATAAGATCCATCATAAACCGTGGCTTTGACATCAATAACTGGATATCCTGCCAAGACTCCGTTTTCCAAAGCCTCTTTGATACCTTTATCAATCGCGGGGATATATTCTCTGGGGATGACACCACCTTTAATCTGATCAATAAATTCATAACCTTTACCAGCTTCATTGGGCTCCACTCTAACCCAACAATGACCATACTGACCACGTCCACCTGATTGTCTAATATATTTACCTTCGGCTTCAGCTTGAGTTTTAATTGTTTCTTTGTAAGCCACTTGGGGTTTACCAATATTGGCTTCAACCTTAAATTCACGCTTCATGCGGTCCACAATAATATCAAGATGAAGTTCTCCCATACCAGAAATAATCATCTGACCAGTTTCTTCATCGGTTTTGACCCTGAAGGTCGGATCTTCTTCAGCTAATCTTTGCAAAGCAATACCCATTTTTTCTTGATCCTGTTTAGTTTTCGGTTCCACGGCAATAGAAATAACTGGCTCAGGAAACTCGATTTTTTCTAACAACAATGGATGATCAACATCAGTCAAAGTATCGCCAGTAGTCGTATTTTTCAATCCGACAATAGCCGCTATTTCACCGGCATAAGCTTCGTCGATTTCTTCTCGGTGATTGGCATGCATTCGTAACAGACGACTAATTCTTTCCTTATCACCGGTGGTATTGTTTAAAACATAACTACCAGATTTGATAGTACCACTATAAATACGATAAAAAGTAAGTCTGCCAACATAAGGGTCAGTCGCAATTTTGAAAGCCAAACCCGCCAACGGTTTATCATCTCCAATAACAATTGGCACTTCTTTAGTAGTATCATCAACATCATGGGCCAAGGGGGAATCAACATCCAATGGTGATGGCAAATAATAAATCACGGCATCCAACATGCGTTGGACTCCTTTGTTTTTTAAAGCACTACCACAAAGTACTGGGACGATTTTACTTTCAATTGTTGCCTGTCTTAAAACTCGGCGTAAATCCTCAATCGAAATTTCTTTACCTTCCAAATACTGGTGCATTAATTCTTCATCATTTTCTACAATCGCTTCAATCAACTGAGCTCGGAATTCGACAACTTTGTCCTGCATGTCAGCCGGAATTTCAGCTTCATCAATATTTACACCCAAATCATCACGGTAGTAAAAAGCTTTTTGCTCCAATAAATCTATTAATCCTTGAAAAGTTTCGGCTGCACCTATAGGCAACTGAATGGGATGAGCATGTTTGGTTAAACGTTCATGAATGGTTTTTAGATCATAATAAAAATCCGCACCCATTCTATCCATTTTATTGATAAAAGCAATGCGCGGAACATTGTACTTATCCGCTTGGCGCCAAACAGTTTCTGATTGTGATTCCACACCGGCGACGCCATCAAAGACGACGACACCACCATCCAATACTCGCAAACTCCGCTCAACTTCAGCTGTAAAATCCACGTGTCCCGGAGTGTCGATGATATTGATCCGACAGTCTTTCCAAAAACAAGTAGTGGCTGCTGAAGTAATAGTGATGCCACGTTCGCGCTCTTGTTCCATCCAATCCATTTCTGCTTGACCCTCGTGCACCTCACCAATTTTATGTTTTTTACCAGTATAATACAAAACTCTTTCTGACACGGTGGTTTTACCCGCATCAATATGGGCGATAATCCCGATATTTCTGGTTTTTTCTAAACTGTATTCCCTAGCCATATTTTTTTATAATTTATAATTTAAATTAATTTATCGTTTGATAAAATTGGCAAAATGAGCAAAAGCTCGGTTAGCTTCGGCCATCCTTTGAACATCCTGTTTTTTCTTGATAGCATCGCCTTCGTTGTTGATGGCAGCTAACATTTCTTCAGCTAGCTTAGCTGACATTGAGCGACCTTTTTTATTGCGAGCGGCTTCGATTAACCAGCGAAAAGCTAGATTGTTTTTTCGCTCTCCAGTTACAGGAATTGGTACTTGATAGTTGGCGCCACCAACCCGTCTTCCTTTTACTTCCACCACTGGCGCCACACTGCGCACAGCTTTTTCAAATAAATCTAAGGGTTTTTGTTTGGTCTTGGCTGCCATTAAATCAAAACAGTCATAAATAATTTTTTGCGCAACCGTTTTTTTACCGCCCAACATAATATGATTGATAAATTTTGCCACTTCCAAAGAATGATACTTTGGATCTGGATCAATTTTTCTTTTGGGTGCTCTTTTTCCACGCATAATATTTGAATTTAGAATTAAGAATAAAAATTAGAAGTAGTTAACTATTTTTTAGCCTCTTTGGGGCGTTTGGCGCCATAACGAGATCGGCTCTGTTTACGATTTTGTACACCTTGAGTATCAAACACACCGCGTACAACTTTATAACGCACACCTGGCAAATCTTTGACACGACCACCGCGAATCATCACCACACTGTGTTCTTGTAAATTGTGTCCTTCGCCTGGTATATAAGCTGTTACTTCCATCCCATTGGACAATCTAACTCTGGCAATTTTGCGCAAAGCTGAATTTGGTTTCTTTGGTGTAGTCGTGGTCACTTTAACACAAACTCCGCGCTTAAAAGCACTACCTTTAGGCAGTTTGGTACGATGACGACGTAAAACATTGAAAGTTGATTGCAAAGCCGGAGACTTTGATTTTACTTTTTGAGTTTTTCTCGGCTTTCTAATCAATTGGTGAATTGTGGGCATAAATTACAATTTTTAATTTTTAATTTTTAATTTTTAAATAATTGTAAATAAAAATCAAAAACCAAACTTTAAAAATTTATCAAAAAAAGCCCAATAAGGGCTTAGAGATTCCTTATTGCTTCTGCGTATCGTTCCAAAGGCAAAAATAAACTTATCGATACACATACTAAAGGTATATAAAATTGTAAAACCAGTTTAACATTTTTTAAAATAATGTCAAATCTACTGCTTGACCAGTAATTTAATTAATGACAAACTAAAGGCAATTTTACATTAAAAACATCAAAATACAAGGAAGTTATATCATGAAAATACCAAAACTTACTATTGGGCAACATACTTTTCGGTTGCCAATTGTTATGGGTTCAATGGGTGTTCGGATTACCGGACCAACACTGGTAGCAGCTGTGGCCCAGGCTGATTGTTTGGGTACATTAACTACTATTGGTCTGATGGACCTTTATAAAGGCGTCAAAGCCGCTGATTATATCAGAATTTCCAATGATTCATTGCTAAAAAATATTACCACTCTACAAAGTCTCACCTCGCAACCGTTTGCGATCAATGTTATGGGAGTACTATCCAATAGAAATGAACTTATCAAAACCGCCGTTGCGGCTGGTGCTCATATAATTGTTTATGGTGCGGGTATTCCTAAAACCCTACCGGAAATTGTACCCGACCCAGACGTGGCTTTAGTGCCAATCATTAGTTCTGCACGCCTTGCCAAAATTATTATCACTTACTGGGAAAGATATAAGCGAACTCCTGATGCTTTCATTATAGAAGGCCCTCTAGCTGGTGGGCATTTAGGCTTCTCTTTGGAACAACTGGCTGATCCGGTTAATTATAATTTGGAAAAAATTTTACTAGACACCATAAAAATCATTGAGCCTTATGAACAAAAAATTGGCAGAAAAATCCCCCTTATCGTAGCTGGGGGAATTTATACTGGCAATGATATTGCTCATTTTCTTTCTCTTGGTGCTAGTGGAGCACAACTGGCAACTCGTTTTGTAGCCACCCGTGAATGCCCAGTAGCAGAAGAATTTAAACAAGCCTATATTAATGCCAAACCAGAAGATATTATGATTATCAAAAGCCCAGTGGGTATGCCGGGACGCGCGATTATGAATCCCTTCTTGAAAAAATTAAACGAAGACAAACCTACCAAAACTATTTGTCCTTATCACTGCATCGACTCTTGTGAAAGAGATCAAGCTGGCTATTGTATAGCTGTAAAACTCGTTGACTCTTTCAAAGGGAAAATAGATGAAGGTTTAATTTTTGCTGGTGCCAATGTGCACCGAGTCAATAAAATTCTTTCAGTTCAAGAACTGATAGACGAACTCGTCTTAGGGATATTAAATTCCTAAAATAAACCGCCATAACTATGGCGGTTTTTAATAAATAATTTATATTTTTAAATATTGACAAACATTAATTTTTCTTGCTTAATATGGTATTATTTAATTACATTATGAACTTTCAAAATTAAATAAAGTATTTTCAAATAATTGCCCAAAGGAGGCTTGTCATGAAAAAAATAATAATTACATCAATAATTATACTTTTAAGTATAATTTCATTCCAATTAAATGCTCAAGGAATTTTTGGCTGGCAATCATCTAATATTACACCGTTTTCTACCAATGACAATTCTACTTTATCTGCATGCTCAGATGTAAATACAAATATACCGATCATACCAGGTTATAACAACCAATATAGCTTACAAGCAGATATTTCTTATAATGGATCGGGTTACCATTTTCTCAATTGTATCTTACCCCAGCCGATAACTATGCAATTAGTAAATTGTCATTTTATTATTAAATCAAACGTTCCTTTTACGTATGTAGTATTAATAATAAAACACGAAAATGAATGGTATTATCCAATTTATAGTTCAACAAATATTTTTAATAACTGGTTAAAAATTGAAAACCATTCATGGACTAGTGTAACTACTGGACAACCATTTCCCGCCGATAGTGCAACAATAGATACTTGCGTACTCCAACTACTTTACGCTCAACAAAACAATACGATTTTACTAGATACGTGGTACTATCAAAACTATGGTGGCACACCCATTCTGTATTGTGGATTTGGCGATATACTTTCTGGATTGGAAAATATAGAAAATCCCATACCTGACAACTATTCGTTGTTACAAAACTATCCTAATCCTTTCAACCCCAGTACTAAAATAAGATTCACTATTCCTATCTCAAATTTCACTAATCTCACTGTCTATAATATATTGGGACAACCTGTAGCCACTTTGGTCAATCAAGAATTACCTTATGGTACATATGAATATGAGTTCAACTCTTTACAATTACCTAGCGGTAATTATTTCTATATCCTCTCTGCTAACGGTCAAAAACTGACCAAAAAAATGACACTTCTTAGATAAATAAAAAACCCTTTTCATTTAGAAAAGGGTTTATTATTAATCAAAATCTATAACGGACAACAAATAATTGTACTATCATACATATTAGTAACTATATTGATACCAGCCATAAATTCTCCATCAGGACATTGTTTTGTAGGAACGCCACTCGTTCCTACATTATGACAACCACTTGTTATACCGTTACCCCATAAATTTTGCTCTACCACTAAATTGTCTTTAACTTTGGTTAAACCAGGTTTTGCTAGTCCTGGCGTGCCTTCAAACTGAATTTTAGTTACTTCACTTGGTGTAGAAGTGGTGGCTTGACATAAACGATATGAAATATAAGGAGCGGTCTGATCCCAATTATCACTACAGTTAAAATAAATTTTTGGTTGTGATGGAGCAGTATATAACGTAACATCACCAACATTACATGGCGCGGCATTAGTTGGAGCACTATTTTCAAACTCTCTTACTGGTTCAGCTAAAGCTTGTGAAATTTTAAAAAAATTACTAATATAATCAAAAATAACTCTGGCTAATTTCGTGTCCTGACAATCCAAATAAGCTGGGCCTGAACCACAAAAATCCAAACCATCATCACCCCAAGTATAGTAAGTTGAATTAGTACCAGTGTCCTCATAATGGGTTAATAATTGCGTCTCGACAATATTTGTTTTAACTTTATTGTTTACGGATAAAACTAAATTTGTATCCATACTCATAGCGGGAGAACCATTTATAAAATGAGTAAGCTCACCATTTTGTTTAATTCTAAATATATCTTTATCATTGGCTGTATTTCTTATAATTAATGGTGAGTAATTACTACTGATAATTCTAACCCCTTCTACATTGTTTGTAGGCCCAACGGTTAATTTAGATGTTGGTGGATTATAACCGATGCCTACTTTACCATCACTTAAAATATTCAATAAGCTCGCATCAGCTGAATTTCTAAATGCATAACCCGTCCCAGCTGAAAAATTCCTAAACAAGGTGTCTCCAGTAGTAACATTGATACGAAAATCAGCACCTATTTGGTCAGCGCGAGTAATTTTCAGTCCTGAGTTCCATCCCGTACCAGCCGCACCATTTATCTGGAACATGCTGGTTGGGTCTATACCAATACCAACGAAACCATTGCCAGCAATAGTCATGCGTTTAGTATTGTTTGTCCAAAAACTTAAAGGATTGTTGTTGGCCTGGATAATTTGAAAATCATTATCACTCCAATAAGCAATGCGACCGCTAAAGTCAGGTGTATTGCCACCAGTCCAACCTTTGGTTAAATCAATGTATGGTATCTGACTGGTGTCGGAATTCCTTATTTCAATATATGAATTACGTCCTGTAGCGGCAGTTTCCAGAGCCAATGAGCCATAACCGTTAGAAGTGGCACTTTTACTTAGATGTATTGAGTAAGTTGGATTGGAAATACCACCTAGTCCTAAATTTCCACCGATGCTGGTATTGGCGGTATAAGTTGAAGCATTGGAACCTGCACCTAAAACTGATAATAAATCTTGCGATCCTCCAGGAATACTGTTGCTACAAACCCACTTACTAGTACCGCTATTGTAAACCAATATTTGGTTGTTAGCACAAAGATTACCATCGCCATCAGTAAAACGACCTCTGATAGTACCATAAGCTGTTACATTGCCTGTTTCATTAACACGAAATAAGTCAAATACATCAGCATTATTTCTAATCACCAAAGGAGAATAATTGTTATTTACTATTTTAATGCCTTCTGTATTAACCGGCACATTAATATTCAACTTTGAATTTGGGAAGGTGTTACCAATACCAACATTACCATTGGCTAAAATTGTTAATCTTTCTTGAGCAACGGAAGATCCATCTGGTGTAGTCCAAAAAGACATTTTAGTGGGATAATCACCGCCACTACCAGAAGCACCTCTTGCTACTTCTATTTTTGCTTGCGAAATAAAATTATAAGCGTCACTAAAGTATATTGCACCCATCAATTGATTATTCAAATTAACATTTTCCCGATTTTTTATAATAAAATTTACTGGCCCTGATACGCCAACTTCTGGACCAACTAATGTAAACCCATTGGAATCAGTACCTATAGAAACGGCACCAGCAAAACTTGAAGCATCAGCGCCAGCTTGCAAGGTCTGCAATAAATTTCCCACCGTAGTGGTACCAACATTGGTAGCTGAAACACAGTACCAACCAGGCGTAAAAGGCGCTCCCCGATAAACCAACAGCTGATCAGCTGAGCAGTTGTTGTTATTCAAATCAGTAAAGTTTCCCCAAATTTTTCCCCTACCAGCACTAGGGCTATTGGCTACTATTGAACCAGCCGACAAATTTTTAGCTACACTAGCATCACCAGCAATTTGCGCGCTACCATCTTCGGCAACTTGAAACACAGTAGCATTGGCACCGTCATTGATACGAAAATAATTTTGGGTGAAATTATTGTCAGTATCTATCCTGATTTGAAAATCCTTGGTGGCATTGAGATAACCAAGCTGATCTACATAAACTCTGTTATTGTCGGCTGTATCCAAACTTAAAATATTACCAACACTTCCAGGTGTTTGAATAATTGCCACAGTAGTAGCATTGGTTCCTATACCAGCTGAATTGGTAATCGTCATCAAATTACCAGTATTGGCTGAAGCAGTAATATTTACTCTATTGTAAGCATTGATCGAGCCATAAAAACTTGAATTCCCAGCTACCCGTAATGAACCACCGGCATAAATGTCACGCTGAGCAGCAAAATCACCAGATTCTTTGAAACCAACTGGTACATCAGTAGCCAGAGCAAAATTTCCCGATACCACTGGGCCATAAATTTCAATACTACCTCCGGGTGTAACCCAACCACCAGCAACATCACCAACTAAAATCTTTCCCGGAAATAATTGGGTCCAATTAGCTTGAGCAGTTCCATTGGCTTCATCTTGCACACGCAAATAGCCAGTGTGTTGATCACAAGCTGCCCCAGAAAAAAGTGGTGGCAGAATATTGCAAGAACTTGGATCCGAAGTAACCGGATTGCAGGTCGGTTGCATCCAAGTACCCGCATAACACTGATTGCCTGTACCTACTTGAGCTTTTACTTCTTGATATGAAAAAATAAATAAACCAATACTAAAACCAAACAATAAAGTGATTAAAAAATATATTTTTTTCATGTTTTTTAATTGACTTAAAGCTATATAAATTATACAATAAAATCGTAAAAAAATAAAATCAATGCCCCTGGAAAGTCAACAAAAAAAAATAATTTATATGACTACTGCTTTGGTGGTAATACTAGTTGTGCTGATTTTGTTTTTAACTTGGCAAAAAAACAATCTGCTAAATAAGCCCAGTAACAATCAATCTGCCAACCCAACAACTACTACCAATCAACTGGAATTTGACACTGATACGCAAAAAACTGATAAACAAAAACTGATTGAACAAATAGCTCCCAATACTGACCTAGCACAATTTGATTTACCAGAACCGCTGATTAATGAAAAGATTATTACTAATCCTGATATTTCTCCGGCCTACAATCGTTCGGGTAGAATTACTGAGATAAATTTGACTGACTCTAGTTTCTCTTTTCTGGACATGACTTTTGAAGAAAAACTTTACAAAGTTTATGTTGATGAAAAAACTGATATCCAAATTACTACTATCAGTCAAACCTATGCTGATGCCAATTCGCCCGATCCGGTTGATGTTAAAACCTCAAATAGTAAAGGTAAGCTAAGTGATCTAAAAATAGATGACAATATCAATGTCCGAGCGCAACAGATGATCAATAGCGATTCTTACGCCGCCCTTTATGTTGAGACCACCCATTATCAAAGTAAAATAATTAATAATTAAAAACATATGCAAACAACATTTATTCTCGTTGGTGTCTTAGTAGCCATAGTTCTGTGGCTAATTGGCATCTACAACAGTTTAATCAGACTAAAAAATCGCGTCGATGAAGCTTGGAGTGATATTGATGTCCAACTTAAACGGCGTTATGACTTGATTCCCAATTTGGTAGAAACAGTCAAAGGTTATGCTACTCATGAAAAAGAATTGTTTACCAAAGTAACTGAAGCCAGATCCAAAGCTATGCAAGCTGGTTCTCTAAAAGATAAAGCCGAGGCAGAAAATATGCTCTCAGACACTTTGAAGTCACTATTTGCGGTGGCGGAAAACTACCCACAGCTCAGAGCTAGTGAAAATTTTGCCAAACTGCAAGATGAACTATCTGACACCGAAAATAAAATCCAAGCAGCTAGACGTTTTTATAATGGCATGGTCAGAGATTTCAACACCAAAATTCAAGTTTTTCCCAACAATATCATAGCTGGTACTTTGGGTTTCAAATCACGCGAATTTTTTGAAGTGGCTGAAGCTAAAGAGCGCGACAACGTCAAAGTCCAATTCTAATTTATCTGTTGTAAAATTTATCACCGCCTTGGCGGGATCCCGCTTTATTATAATATATTGAAGTGGCGGGATAATTTAAAATTTATAATTTTTTGTGTATTCCCAAATTGATACCAATAAAAGAAAAAGTCTACTCTTAGTTACCATTTTTACTATTTTGGTAATCTTTTTGGGTTATGTAATCGGTCAAGCGACTGGTTATGGTTACAATGGCTTGATTGTAGCAGTGGTTGTATCAATTGTGATGACTTTAACTAGCTATTATAAAGGTGATACTATAGCTCTAAAAACAGCTGGTGCCGTTGGACCCATCGCGCAAAACGACAATCCTTATGTTTATCGCTTGGTAGAAAACCTGGCAATCACTGCCGGGGTTCCTATACCTAAAGTTTACATCATCAATGATTCTGCTTTAAATGCTTTTGCTACTGGCCGAGACCCAGAACACGCCTCAATTGCTTTGACTACTGGTATTATCCAAGCTTTAGAAAATGAAGAGCTGGAAGGAGTAATTGCTCACGAATTATCACACATAAAAAATTATGATATTAGACTAATGATGCTAGTGATTGTTTTGGTGGGCGTCGTGACTTTGCTGGCTGATTGGTTTTTACGTTTCAATTTTTTTCGCAGCTCTAACAATAGACAAAACAACGGGGCAATTTTTGCTTTGGTTGGACTAGTGCTAGCAATACTTTCTCCCCTATTTGCTGAATTGATAAAATTGGCCATTTCCAGAAAAAGAGAATTTCTAGCTGATGCTTCGGGAGCACTACTAACTAGATACCCAGAAGGTTTAGCTAGGGCGCTAGAAAAAATCTCTTACCAACCAGACATCAAACGCGCCAACAAAGCTACTGCTCATCTGTATATTGCTAATCCATTTAGTAATAAGGCAGCTATAACTAAACTATTTTCAACTCATCCGCCTATTGAAGACCGTATAAAAGCTTTACGAAACATGGCATAAAACCCTGATACATTTCAGGGTTTTTTTATATTGATTGCCAAAATAGCTATATTTTTCTATAATCTTTATACCAAAACTAATTTATTTATATGCTTACTTCCGATATATTCAACAAATTTACCAAACATCTAAAAAACGTCTTAAAAATTGCGGGATTCTTGGCTAAACAAGAAAACCTAACTGCTGTGGAGCCAATTCATCTGTTGCAAGGAATTCTCAAACAACCCGGTAGTCTAGCGGCCGAAATACTACACAAAAACGGCTTGGCAGAAAACACCACGGCTTCTGATCAGCCGTTGAACAATCGCATCATCACTTTGGAACTTTCAGCTGATGCTCAAAAAATTATTACCAAAATGCTAAATTTAGCTTTTGAGTATCGTCACCTTTATGTGGGCACTGAACATTTGCTCATGGCTTTGATAATTATGCCGGATGATAAAATATTGACACTATTTAAAAATAAAAACATTTCTTTTGCCAGACTAAAAAACAATTTAGAAGCGGTTTTGCATTCAACTTCAAATTTTTCTGATATTAATGATGTTTTTTCCGATCTTATGGGAGGACCAATGCAAGATGAAAAAATGTTTGAACAAAAAAATCTAACCAGAGAAAAAAGTTTGTTGGAACTATTTTCTACCGATCTAACCAATCAGCAAATCCAAGAACGGATTGACCCGGTGATTGGCCGACAAACTGAAATTGATCGTCTGATTCAAATTCTCTCACGACGCAATAAAAACAACCCTTTACTCTTGGGTGATCCCGGCGTAGGTAAAACTGCTATAGTTGAAGGGTTGGCCAAAAAAATATCCTTGGGTGATGTTCCGGAAATTTTGAAAAACAAAAAAATTCTTAGTTTGGATTTAGGATTGATGTTAGCCGGTACCATGTACCGGGGCGAATTTGAAGCCAGACTAAAAAACGTTTTAGAGGAAATAAAACAAAATCCGGACATTATTATCTTTATCGATGAATTGCACAATATAATTGGCGCTGGTTCAACTACCGGCGGCACTATGGATGCGGCCAATATTATTAAACCCGCCCTAGCCCGCGGCGAAATAAGATGTATCGGTGCTACCACTATGAATGAATATAGAAAATATATCGAATCAGATCCAGCCTTGGAACGTCGCTTTCAAACCATTCAAGTAAATGAGCCTGATCGCGAACAGACTATTGCAATTTTACAAGGCTTAAAACAATATTATGAATCGTTTCACCAAGTAGAAATCCTGGATGAAGCCCTACGATTGGCGGTTGATCTATCTATCAGATATCAACCAGAAAAATTTTTACCTGACAAAGCCATTGATTTGATAGATGAAGCTGCTAGCCGGGCAAAAATCAGACATAAACATTCAAATTTACAAAAAAAATTATTTGCTTTGGCAGACAAAATCAAAGACGTGACCCAACGTAAATATCAAGCTATCACTGAAGAAAACTATGACTTGGCGATAAAGTTGAAAGATGAGGAATATAAATTTAAAAAAGAATACCAAACTATAGAAAAAAAACTTGTTGCCAACCCACCACAAAAACCGAAAATTACTGGATTAGATATCAGTCAAGTAGTTACTCAGATAACCAACATCCCTTTAACCTATTTAAATCAACAAACTGATTTAAGAATTGCCAATTTGGAAAAAAATCTCAACAAATATATTATTGGACAAAATGAAGTAATAGCTGAAGTTTGTGCGGTTATCAAAAGAGCGCAACTGGGATTAGCTACACAAAATAAACCAATTGGTAGTTTTCTGTTCTTGGGTCCATCAGGAGTTGGTAAAACTGAATTAGCCAAACGTTTGGCCAGTGAATACTTTGGTAGTGAACAAGCGCTGATTAGAATCGATATGTCAGAATTTTCCGAAAGTTTCAATATATCCAAACTAATCGGTGCTCCAGCTGGCTATGTTGGCTACAAAGAAGGCGGAAAAATAACTGATGCAGTCAGACGTCGTCCTTATACCGTCATACTTTTTGATGAAATAGAAAAAGGACATCCCGATGTCTTCAATCTACTATTGCAAATTTTGGATGAAGGTAATTTGACTGATGCTGAGGGTAGAAAAATAAATTTCAAACACAGTATTATTGTTATGACGTCCAACTTAGCTTCAGACAAATTCAATCAAGCCCAAACTTTTGGCTTTGATCAAGATAAAAAAGGCCAAAAATTTTCTACCCAACAAGTCAAACAACAGGTCATTCAAGAATTGGAACAAGAGTTTAAACCAGAACTACTAAATCGCTTAGATAAAATCTTAGTTTTCAATCCTTTAGACCAAACCAGCTTAAAGAGAATTGTTAAATTGCAAATGGCTGAACTTATCAGCAATTTACAACAACGACAACTCACTATAAATTTTACTCCCTCGGTCATAAATTATTTGGCTAACATCAGTGCGGGTGAAAACAAAGGCGCTAGAGAAATCAGACGAAACATAGAAAAATATTTAGGACAATTGTTGGCTGATGCTTTTTTGCAACATGCTGATAAAAAAACCTTCCACATCTCCCTACGTAACAAAAAACTGGCAATAAAATAATAAGGTTAATGAAAAATTTTTTTTCATTTTTACAATCTCTTTTCTTCCCAAAAGAATGTTTGGGCTGTCAAGTTTTGGGCGAATTTATCTGTCCTCACTGTCTAAAACAAATTCCCATTAGATCAAGTCAGCCTCCGGAAAAAATTAGATTTCAGGACTACTTGGATCAAGTCCATGTAACTAGTTTCTATGCCAATAAAATCTTAGCTAGACTTATTGACCTTTTTAAATTTCACTACCAAGAACACTTGGGAGAAATTTTGGCTAGTTTGACGGTTAGCTATTTGAAAAAAAATAAATTAAACCACACTTTAGCTGATTTTATAATTATTCCCCTGCCTCTGCACCGACGGCGCTATTTGGAAAGAGGTTTCAATCAAAGTAAAATTTTGGCCGAATTTATTGGCCAATACTTAAATATACCAGTGGTTGGTGAAACTTTGATCAGAAAAAAATACACCAAACATCAAACTAAACTAAATATAATAAAACGCTTAAAAAATATCAGTGGTGTTTTTACGATAGTAGATAAACAAAAAATTATTGGCAAAAAAATACTTTTAGTTGATGATGTAGTTACGACTGGGGTGAGTCTTAATGAAGCAGCTAAAGTTTTACGACAAAATGGAGCAATCAAAGTAATCGGGCTGGTATTGGCTAAAAATTGACACCAATAATATTTTTCATTACAATAACCTGGTATTTTAATAATATTCTTTATTCTAGATTCAATATTCTAATTACGGAGAGGTGGCCGAGTGGCTGAAGGCGGCAGGTTGCTAACCTGTTATAGGAGTTTAAATCCCTATCGAGGGTTCGAATCCCTCCCTCTCCGCCAAGACAATTTATTATCGGAGTCAACCCATTTGTCTATGACGAATGTGCGACCCGAGTGCCTAATAAATTGTAAATAAAAACAACGACTTTGTGATCGCTATTTTTATTTTTGTAAAAAAGTGGTTCTTTAATAAAGTCAATTTTTGAGATATAATATAAGTGAATGAACAACTCTAATATAAAAACCAAGATCTTATATTGGATCCCAAAAGTTTTAGCAATATTATTGGGAGTATTTTTTATTGTATTTGGTGAATTTGACGATAGCCCTGGATTACAAGGAATAGGTCTTATTCTAATTATTGCCACTGTTGTTATTGTGATCAGAGGCAAGAATAAAAAATAGTCACTATGATTTTTGAACATTCCTCAAAAAATAAAAAGATATTATTGCTTGTCTCCGCAATCATTTTAATTGCAGGTATTTTTCTATCTTTATATTCCTCAGTAATTTTTCAAGAAGGCAATCCTTGGCCACAGATTAAGGGCATAGTTAAATTAAAATTTAGCGATAGTGATATCGTGAAGTTGTCGGGTTCGGATAGCAAATTTATGACCGAAAGTAAAAACGGGACTGTGATACATGATTTTATGAAAGCCAAGGGATACGAATTCACCGAGCAAATGGGTTCCGGTTATTTTTTTAAGTCTACAACAGGACAAACCGCCGTTGCTACTCACAGATATTACAGTCGCTATTATTCGCTCTGGACTATTACTGAAAACAACAATAATTCCAACCATAATCTATGGACAACGACCACTAATGATCAGGGCATAACGTTTCAATATCCGAAAGAGTTATTGGCGAAATATGTAAGCGTTACGGAATGGCCACCGAGTATAAAAATTGAGACTGGAACATATTCATGTAAAACTACACCACAGGAAGTAAGTAGTATGTCGGATATAACTTCGGAGAGGATGGTTGATGACAGAACTTATTGTGTAAACATAAAAAACGAGGGTGCGGCCGGTAGTGTTTATTCCTCCTATGTTTACACTATCGCTAAGAATGGCAAACTTATAAAAATTAATTTTACTCTACAATATCCTAATTGTAATAATTACGACGAGGAACCAAGAAAAGCATGCACCAATGAAAGAGAAGCTTTTGATATTGATTCCACTGTTGATCGGATAGTGCAGACAATTAATTAAAATATGACTTCATATAAACACACTCAAATTGGATACCTGATGATAATAGTCACATTAGCTGTGCTGGTTCTTTTTGCATGGGCTCAGTATACGGTAAGATCTGAGCCACCATCTACTGATTCTGGCGCAAATTTTCTCGTTACGGCCATAATGGTTTTAATTTTGTTTACTCTTTCATCAGTTACAACGCTAACGGTATCTATTGATGAAAAATATATTGGAATTAAATTTGGTTATGGACTTTTTAGAAAAAAGTTTCTATTAAGTGAAATTGCATCAGTCAAGCAAGTAAAGAATCATTGGTATTACGGCTGGGGTTTGAGGGTTTGGTTTTGGCCACGTATATGTATTTACAATGTTTCTGGTTTTGATGCGGTAGAAATAATCATGAGAAATGGAAAAATTTATCGCATAGGAACAGATGTTCCAAGCGAACTAGAATCAGCTATTAAGCAAGCTATACATATCTAAATAGTTAAATAAAATACACGATCAACTCGTGTATTTTTATTATTCCTCAATCAGCGTAAGTTGTTTGTCTTTGTAAATTATTCTCGATCTCAGATTCGCCAGTAGCTCTCTTTTCTCGCCAACTGTACCTTCTTTCAAAATATACTTGGCGAAGTTTCGTATATCAGTATCTTGGTTATTTTTAATCTTTTCCGTTGCACCAAGTACCGATCTTTGAAAAATATTGAATCTCGCTATCTCATCTTCCAATTTTTGTCTCATACCCAACTCATTAATGTTTACTTTATCCAGTATTTTAAGTAATTCGGTTATTAAATCTTCTTCTCGTATATAGTGATTTTTACAGTTTCTATCTCTCGCTCTACTACAAGAGTAGTAGATGTATTTTGCGTGCGTTCCATCTTTGAGTTGTTTCCATTTTTCTTCGGCAGATATTCCACTTCCACAGTATCCGCAAGTGAATAGTTTAGTAAAGGCAAATTCTTTATTTTCGCGCTGTATATTATCTCGTTTTAGTTGCGCTTGAGCTTTTTCAAATAATTCTTGTGTTATGATCGGTGCGTGTTTTCCTTGATACCAATTACCACTACCTTTCGGCGATTCAAACGTTCCGTAATAGAAGTGATTATCCAAGATTCTATATATTCCACTCAGTGTTAATGGTTTGTTTCCTCGGGTATAGAAATTAAGTTCATGGCGTAACCAATTATATAGTTTTCTACCTGAGTAATGTTCATACGCCACTTTCTCAAACATTTTCTTAATTGTCGACGCACGTTGCGGATCAATAATCACTTGGCATTTCTTATCCATTAAGTTTTGATTCAAATATCCGAGCGGTGCCACTCCTGGCCACAATCCCATTTCCACTCTTGTTCGTAGTCCGCGTTTTACATTTACGCCTCTGTTATCATTTTCAAGTTTTGCCTGTGATCCAAGAATCATCAGCAAGAATTTTTCATTTGGATTGTTTGAAAACTTTTGTCCGTAGGTTCTGATTTCTTGTAGAAGTCCTGCATCCATCAAATCCACAATCTTTCCTAAGTCCCCGGCATTTCTTGAAATACGATCGGGTGCCCAGGTGAGGATAGCGTTATACTTCTTGACTCGTATTTCTTCAATGATCTCGTTAAAGACCGGTCTTTGTCCAGTTTCCTTGGCTGAATGACTCTCACGCTTCATACAAACCACCTCCAAATTCTCTCTTTCAGCGAGCTGAAGCATCTCTTTTATCTGCGAATCAATGGAAAGTACCTGTCTTTCCTCCGATTCTGTTGATTTACGGGCATACAGGCAATACCTAACTTTGACCGTTTGAGGCTGTATTTGGGCCACCTCATAGCCCTTTGGGGCTGTTATTTTCATATATCTAATGAATGACGCCAATCCCCAAAGGAGTCCAGAGCGTCCCGAGTAGATAACCTGTAGACAAGTAAATTACCCGTATTTTCAGGGTTAAGCTACTATACAGACCTATGAAAACCTATGAACATTTGACTTTATATTTGGAGTCTGATAGACTTATATTAAACAATATGAGAAAAGACATCCAAGAAAAACTCAAAGGAATGCCAGAGTTACTCTCTATCGGTCAGGTAGCAGAGATTTTTAGCATCCACCAAGATACTTTAAGAAACTGGGAAAAGGACGGCACACTTGTTCCCCTTAGAGTTGGTCCACGCAAAGATCGCAAATATCGCCCACAGGATATTCAAGCGATCGTGGATAAAATGGGTAGCAAACTTACCTTACCTCAGCTTGAAGCTTTTCTTTGGAAGAGTGCCGACATCCTTCGAGGAAAAATAGACAGCTCGGATTATAAAAAATACATCTTCGGGCTTTTGTTTTATAAAAGAATGAGTGATGTGTGGGACGAAGAGTACGAGTCGATAATGAAAGAGTATAACGATAAGACAATTGCCGGCGCTGACTATAACCACCGTTTTCAAGTTCCAAAAGATTGTAGATGGAATGTTATTACCGAACAAGCGGAAAGTATCGGTCAAAAGTTAAATGATATTTTTGAAAAACTTGCTAATGCCAATAGTCCGAAACTGGACAAAATTTTTGATGATCTTGATTTCTCAAACAGAGATCGTTTTCCAAACGAAACACTTCAAAGACTTATCAATCATTTTTCTCAATATAATTTTGGTAACACCTATATCAGTTCCGATCTTTTAGGTGATGCCTATGAATATCTCATTAAACAATTCGCCGCAGATGCAGGGAAAAAAGGTGGAGAGTTCTACACACCTCGTGAAGTTGAAAAAGTTATCATCGGAATTTTAAAGCCTCATCAAAAAGATCACATTTATGACCCAACGGCTGGATCAGGCGGTTTCCTGCTTGAAGCATACGACTATCTAAAGCAAAAATCTGGCGAGAAAATTGCTAAAACACTTTATCTCTACGGACAAGAATTAAATATCAGTACTTTTGCTATTGCAAAAATTAATATGTTTTTGCACGGTCTTGATAGTGCTGATATTCGTCGTGGCGATACAATCGCGAATCCTCAATTTCTAACACAAAATGGCAATTTGCAAACATTTGATATCTGCGTTGCAAATCCACCCTACTCGATCAAGGACTGGGAATCAGAAATATTTAAGACAAATAAATATGGTCGACTTGAAGGTTATGATATGCCTCCAGAAAAAAATGCCGACTATGCTTTTGTTTTGCATATTATTAAATCGATGAATGTAAACGGCCGAGCTGGCATTGTTCTTCCGCATGGTGTTTTATTCCGTAGTGGTGCCGAAGGTCGTATTCGTGAGCAAATTCTTAAGAATGATTTAATTGAAGCTGTTATTGCTTTACCAGCTAAACTTTTCTATGGCACGGGCATCCCAGCGGCTATTCTTATCCTCAATAAAAACAAGCCAGAAAACAAAAAGAATAAGGTTTTGATTATTGATGCAGAAAAAGATTTTCTTGAGGGAAAAAATCAGAATTCTTTACGACCACAAGATATAAATAAAATCGTAAAAGCATACGATGGATATTCCGATATTGAAAAATATACTCGGGTAGTTGATATAAAGGAAATCACTGAAAATGATTACAACTTAAACATAAGTCAGTATATTGATTCATCAGAAGATAAAGAATTTATAAACGTAAAAACTGTATGGACGGAACTGAAATCTCTTGAAAAAGAGCGCGAATCAATAAATAAGAAATTAGACGGTTTTCTTTCTGAATTAAATTATTAACATGCGAGCAATAGATCAAAAAACAATACCCAATGACTGGAGGCATTCGCTTCTCGATGATTATATTGCATCGGGTGTTATTGAATTAACGCGTGGAAATGTAATTTCAAAAAATGATATTCGGAATAATCCAGGTGATAATCCCATATATTCTTCTTCAGTTCATAAGGAAGCCTTGTTTGGAAGATACAACCCTTTCATGTTTGATGAAGAGTTAATAACGTGGTCAGTTGATGGAGGTGGTAATTTTTTTTACCGACCAAAACATAAGTTTTCAGTGACCAATGTTAGTGGAATATTACGTATTCTTAAAAAAGACAGATTGATATACAAGTACTTATTTTTTCTTTTGGACTGGGAGCACTCTTTTTTTAAGTTCGACTATCAAACAAAAGCACACCCAAGTGTGATACGAAAAATGTACGAGGTTTTGGAACCGTCTTTGACTGAGCAAAAGAGAATTGTAGAGATATTAACATCTGTTGATGATGAGGTTAAAAAAATAGACTCCATCATAGAACAAACAACAGAGTTAAAAAATGGATTGATGCAGGATCTCCTTATAAGGGGTATTGGGCATAAAAATTTTAAAAAGACAGCAATTGGCACCATTCCCGAGGAATGGAACATTTTAAAATTATCTGAAATTGCGACTGTAGAGCGTGGAAAGTTTTCTCATCGACCACGTAATGCTCCTGAATTTTATGGGGGCAATATTCCTTTTATTCAAACAGGAGATGTTGTTAATTCAAATGGCAAAATTTCTTCATATACTCAAACTCTAAATGAAAAAGGGTTATCTGTTAGCAGATTATTTAAGAAAGGTACAATAGTTATTACTATCGCGGCAAATATTGGTGACACTGGAATATTACAATTTGATTCATGCTTTCCAGATAGCTTGATAGGTATTACTCCCTCAGAAATAATTGATCCCATATATCTAGAATATTATCTCCGAACACAAAAGGAATACTTGAATAGTATTTCCACCCAATCTGCTCAGAAAAATATAAATCTAGAAAAATTAAATCCACTTTTGATCAAAGTGCCACCGAAAAACGAACAAAAAAAGATTGCTGATATTCTTTCTTCAACAGATGAAAAAATTTCAGTTAATACCAAGTACAAAGAGACATTAATAAAGCTAAAAAAAGGTCTGATGCAGGATTTGTTGAGCGGTAAGGTTAGGGTAAAACCAAACAAATAGAAAAGCATATGAAGATTCAAAAAGTCGAAAAACTTAATCATGCAAGATTTCATAATTATTCCTGGGGTCCAACCTTGGTTGATTTTGCTGATGGGGTTAATTTACTTTTTGGATGGAACGGATCAGGTAAAACTACTTTTTCAAATGTGTTGCGTAGTCTTGAAAATGGAATTATTGAAAATAGCTGTACCTTTAAGATTAAAACTGAATCCTCGCAAATTACCGATACCTGTGATTTAAATTTAACAAAAAACAATATAAGAATTTTTAATGGCAACTATATTGAAGAAACGTTGCGTGGAAGTTCAACAATTCCTTATATCTTTTTTGCTGGCAAAGAAGCGGTGAGCTACGACGCTGAAGAACAAAAATTAAAAGATAAAAAGGATGAATTAAATAAAATAATTCTACCAACAAAACACGATGACATTGCTAGCGCTACCGCAGTTGTAATTAAAGAAGTCGGTGGAATAAACAGTATAAAGAAACAACTCGTGGGTGCTGGTACTTATGCCAGTTATTCAAAAACTGATTTTGAGAAGCGGATCGCAGATATAGAGAAAAAGATAGCTGATGGAAAAATTAAAAGTCACGCCGAATTAATACGCGCAGACGTTGATTCATTAAAAGGTCAGTTAATGAATACTGAAAGGTTGGCGAAAAATGACAATGAAATAGCTAATGCCGCTAAATGGCTTATCGATAATATTGAAAATATAAATAATGGGTTAGGATCACAACCAGTACAAGTCCACTCAAAAAGAATAGATGATCTAAATGAAACCCAAACTGGCTGGATTAAACAGGGTGTCAGTTTGCATTTTAATCAAGAAAAACCACTCGCGAAATGTTTATTTTGTAATTCTGATATTTCAAACACAGAAGAGCTAATCAAGCATTTTTCAGACGAAGTCGTTAAGACAATAAACTCAATTGATGAATATTTAAAGATTATTGAAGGATATACCACCAGTTTTGCTAAATTAGATTCATTATCCAAATCTCAACAGCAAAATGTTGATTTTGTTAGAGCTATATTTGATGCCTTAGCAGTGATCCTGAAAGAGAAGAGAACTTCCATCTCCGTGATAAAAACTGCATATACTCTCGATATAACAAAATTAACCCCAATGACAAACCCAACTTCAACTGATGCTACCTCTGTTGCTTATGCTATTGAGACACATTTCGTTGCACAGCAATACGAAGAATATGCCAGAGCAAAGGAGCTTTTTGCAAAAGCCACAGATCAAAGGTCAGCCATAACTCTTGAGATTTCTAAATTAGATACACAAGTTAAAGAATTAAAGCAAAAAGTAAAAAATACACTTGAACCAGCTCAAGCATTAAATCGTCTCTTTAAAGTCGTATTCCCCTATAGAAAAATAGAAATTACCGATGCTGATGATGGTAAGGGATATGCCTTAAAAAGAGATGAAACAAACTGTGCGTTTTCTAGTTTAAGTGAAGGAGAGAAGAATTTTATTGCACTGGCTTATTTCATTTATTCGATTAACGATGCTCAAAATAAACTTCCCGATGACGGTGTTGTTGTGATTGATGATCCTGTATCAAGTTTAGATAAGCAAGCTATATTTCAAATTTTTTCAATTATTGTAAATGAAATAAAAAATCATGCTGGGCGACAATATTTTGTATTAACACACAACTTAGACTTTTTAGGCCACCTAAGAGAGCATTTCAGATCAAAAATAGGAAGTGGCGATGTTAGATTGTTTAGTTTCGCGGCTACAAGCAATGGATGCATTATTGAAGCCATACACCCCTTACTCAGAGATCATAGGTCAGATTATTATTATGTTTTTAGCGTCTTGGCAAAACACAAGGATACATGTGATCTAGAAGATGCTCATTTGGTTGTTAATTTATTACGTCGCTGGTTAGAAACTTTTCTGGAATTCAAATTTTCTACGACTGGAGATTTGCGGTCTACTCTTGAAAGCGCATATTCGTCAGCCACTAAAACTACTGAAAAAGAGACTAACCCCTTTAGCGCTAATCCTCTGGAAATGTATCGTTTTATCAATCATGGGTCCCATGGATTCATCGATCCCGAATCAATTGATGACTCAATATTAACGAATGCCCATCAACGAATTCAAGAAGCATTTCAGTTGGTAAAAATCTTGGATCCGCTTCATTATAAGAAATTAGAAGGAATTAGTAATATATGAAATTTAACGAACAATACACAATTGAATATCACATAATAAAATTCATACGAGAAAAGCTCGGCTATGAATACATTCCGGCCGAAGAATTTTCCAAACTTCGCGCTTTTGAAACCGAGTTTATTATCACCACCCATCTCTTAGAAGCAGTTAAGAAAATAAACGATGTTGATGATACTGTTGCACAAAGTGTGGTGCGCGAAGTTAAGAAGCTTGATACAAATGAAGCTTTCTTGCTCGCGACGCGAAATGGTATCAATTTGAAAGATCCAAACACTGGCAACTTCCGTGACTATAAGATTGTTGATTTTGATAATCCTGAAAATAATCACTTTGTTGTTACCAATCAATTCTATTTTGAAGGGGTAACTGAAAACATTCGACCTGATGTGATGATTTTCCTTAATGGTCTGCCGGTTTGTGACATAGAGGCCAAAAGCCCCACCGCTTCAAGCAGTGTCAGTTTCGAGAACGCTATTGACCAGCTAAAGCGATATGAGAAAGTAGCACCTAAGTTATTCCTACCCAACTGTCTAAATATCGCCACCGATGGCCTTAAAACCGTTTATGGAACGACTTATTCCCCAAAACAGTACTTCCTTGCGTGGCGTGAAGACCCTCAGGTAAAAGAGAAGAAATTTGAAGAAGAACTTGATTCCACGCTTTTCTTTTTGCTGGATCAAAAGCAGATTCTTGATCTTATTAAAAACTTTATAGTTTTTGAGAAAAAGAAAGATGGAGTCACAAAGAAAATCACTAGATACCAGCAATTTTACGCGGCCAATAAAATAGTGGCTCGTGTTCAGGATGGCGAGAGAAAGAAAGGTTTGATTTGGCACACTCAGGGATCTGGTAAAACCTTAACAATGTTTTTCACTGCTTGGAAACTTCGCTATAATCCAGAAC
The DNA here is from genome assembly GCA_964493305.1 of uncultured Gammaproteobacteria bacterium. Taxonomy (GTDB): domain Bacteria; phylum Patescibacteriota; class Patescibacteriia; order S139-126; family S139-126; genus DYGA01. Next base: position 157,043 of record CAZBLW010000002.1, on the reverse strand, counting down.
TAAAAAATCCTAAGGTGTTTATTTTGATTGACCGTATTGATCTTGATGATCAGGTGTACGAAGAATTTGAAAGCTGGGGCGGACAAAATCTCGTCAGAATAGAATCACGCAAAGACCTTGAAAAGAAAATCAAAGGAGCCGACCGAGGTATCTTTATTTCAACCATTCAGAAATTTAGCGAATTGGAAGATATAGAAAATATTGATGGCAATGTTATTGTGCTTTCTGATGAAGCCCACCGAGATAACGAAGGCATTTCGGCCATTAAGATGCGTAATGCTTTTAAAGATGCATTCTTCTTTGGGTTTACAGGAACGCCGATTGATAAGCTAACCCTCAATACTCACAGAAACTTTGGCGAAGAGGGCGAACGATATCTTGATTACTATTCTATTCAGCAGGCTATTGATGATGGTGCTACTTTGCCGGTTACATACGAAGCTCGTCTCTCCAAATTTTTTATTGATGAGGAAAAAGTAGACAAGCAATTCAACGAATTAACTGTTGACTTGAATGACAAGCAAAAAGAATTACTCACTAAAAAATACGGCAAAAAAGAAGCTCTTGTTAAGTTAGATAAAAGAATGGAGGCGGTTGCTCAAGATATTATTGAGCATTACAAGCTTTATGTTTTGCCAAACGGATTCAAGGCTCAAGTGGTTTGTTATGACCGCGAAGCCACAGCTAAATACAAACAACTTTTTGATAAGCTTGTCCCTGCTGAATGGTTAGAGGTTGTCTACTCCCCAGGCGATCCGAACAGCGAAAGCGACGATTTGAAAAAATATAATACTAATAAACAGAAGCGAGAGAAAATTATTGATCAATTCAAAGATCCAAATCATCCACTTAAATTCTTACTTGTCTGCGACATGCTTTTAACTGGTTTTGATGCTCCAGTTGAACAAGTGATGTATTTGGACAAACCGCTTCGTGATCACAACCTACTTCAAGCGATCGCCCGTACAAATCGAGTATTTCCAAACAAAGGATGCGGCAAGATTATTGATTACTACGGCGTGACTAAAAATCTTTACGACGCTCTTAATTTTGATGAGAGTGTGGTTGATAGTGCGATGGTGGATATCAACCGCCTTAAAGAAGAATTCTCCAAAGTTATTGGCGAAATAATGGAATTGTTCGTCGGGGTTAATATTGAAGATCCGTCAATCGATAATTTACGCCGATGCTTGAAGATATTTATTGAAAATCAAAGCAAACAGCAATACTTCAAAGACAAATATGGCAGACTAAAAATGCTTTTTGAGATTCTTTCACCCGATCCATTCTTGATGGAATATCTACGCAAGTTTGAATGGATCACCAGTTTTTATTTAGCGTTCGTCAAAGAATTCCAAATTGATGATGTAGACGCCTTTTCTCTTGCTGAATACGGAGAGAAAATAAAGAGCTTAATTCAACAGAAGATTGACTACGAAGGTATCACTAAAAACTTCCGAGAACTAAATATCCACGACTTAGCTACTTTGAATAAGCTTGATAAACTTCCCGAAGAAGAGAAGGCTCTTAATCTTGAAAAGATGTTAAAGCGTGAGATTTCAATTAACATTGATACTCATCCGGCATTTAAGAAATTTAGTGAGCGACTTATCGCGATCCGTGTTGAATTTGAAAAGCACCAGATTGATTTGGCAGAAAGAATAAAGCGCTACTATGAACTTCTAAACGATATAAAGACAAAGACCGAAGAAGCTAAAGAATTGGGCTACACTCTCCGCGAATACGGCCTATTTGTAATCTCTGATGAATTTATCAGCGAATCTGATAAGGATATTGTTAAGGAATTTGTAAAAGAAATGGCCGCACGACTTGAAGATGTTCTCGATGAAAACTGGCAAGATTCATCTAAGAGAGAAGAATTTTTGAAAGAAGCAAAACGAACTCTGCAAGAATTAATTCTCAAAGACTACAAAGATAAAATAAAAGTTTCTGATTTCCACAAATATCTTAATAGATTAGTGGATGTAGTGATTAAGCGATTTTAATTATGAAGAAGAAAATCGAGCTACATAAAAAGAAAGTAGAATACACCCTTAAGGTGAGCAAGCGAGCTCGACGAATGAGATTGGCTATCTATTGCGATGGTAATTTTGTGGTAACTGCTCCGCGGAATATGAATGAGAATATCATTGAGCAATTCATAATTAGAAAATCGCAGTGGATACTTGATAAGTTGGATTATTTTAAAAGTATTTCTGGACAGGTGTTTGCGAAAGGTACAAAAAAAGATTACGCGGAATATAAAGATCAGGCGTTGGCTTTGGCTGAAAAACGAATTGAATATTTCAACAAAACTTACGGCTTTAAATTCAACAAGATTAATATTAAAAATCAGAAGACTCGCTGGGGTAGCTGTTCAAGAAAAGGTAATTTGAATTTTAACTATAAAATTGCTCTGCTTCCCGAAAGGTTGGCCGATTACATTATCGTCCATGAGCTTTGTCACTTGAAAGAGTTTAATCATTCACAAAAGTTTTGGAATTTGGTCGCCAAGATGATGCCTGATTATCTTGAGATAAGAAATGAGTTAAAGAGGAGCGGAATAAAGTTTATATAATCTAAAAATTCAGTTAATTTTATACAAAATAACGCCAGTATCGGCGTTATTTTGTATTTTTGGGGCAACCTATTGACTTATTTAATTACATGGTATATCATTCCCAATATGGGAGCATATCATAATGTAATTATTAATAAACATGAAGTTACTAGGAAAAACAACACTGCACGATTTTAAAGCTAGACACGCCGATGCTAAGCCTAGTATTGAGTCATGGGAAGCGGAAGTTGAGGAAGCTCAATGGGATACTCCCCACCAATTAAAGTCGAGGTATCCTAAGGCAAGCTTCGTCGGTGGTCTGCAAGTTGTATTTAATTTTTGTTGGAATAAGTATAGGTTGCTGACCACGGTCAATTATAAAAATAAGATAATTTTAGTTGAAAAAATTGGTACTCATAAAGAATATGATAAATGGAATTTAAATTAAAAAATATGAGCAAAATTAAATTTATAAAAACTGAATCAGACTACAAAGAAGCGCTTGATTTAATCAAAGTGCTATTAAGCCATGACCCCGATCCTAATTCTGATGAAGGCGAACAACTTTCTTTGCTTAGCGCTCTCGTTCAAGACTATGAATCCCGCACTTTGCCAGAAACGTTTCCTAATCCTATTGATGCAATTAAATTTAGAATGGAGCAAGCTGATCTTAAACCTGCCGACTTAATACCATATATTGGAAGCAGAGGAAGAGTCTCCGAAATACTTTCAGGCAAACGTCCACTCACCCTAGAAATGGTAAGGGCTTTAGAAGTTGGGCTTGGAATTCCAGCAAAAGTCTTAATAAGAAAACCTGAGATAGAAAGTAATTCCGAATATCAAGGTTGGGATAATCGTTTGGTCACAGAAATGGAATCTCGTGGCTACTTTGGTGATAAATCACTTAAAAAATCTAGCAAACTAGATTTGCTTAAAGATTTCTTTTCTTCAATTGGCGCTCAGCCACAAATGGCAGTAATGCTACGTAAATCAAACTATAGATCGTCTCCTCTTACAGATAAAAGAGCGTTAATCGCTTGGTCAAATCGCGTAATTCAAAAAGCTAAAAAAATAAAAGCTACAAAAAAATACAAAGATGGCACCGTCGATCTTAATTTTATGCAAGAATTTGTAAAATTAAGTTCTAAAGAAGGTGGGGTTATTTTAGCGCAAAAACACCTTAAGGATATCGGTATTATTTTGGTGGTCGAACCTCATTTTTCTAAAACGTATTTAGACGGAGCCGCGATTCTAGTCAACAAAGAAAATCCTATTATTGGATTAACTTTAAGATATGACCGCCTAGATAATTTCTGGTTTACATTAATGCACGAATTGGCTCATATTTCATTGCACTACAATCAAGATGTTAGTTTGTTCTATGACGAATTAGAAACAACTCCAGTTGATTTGGATGAAAAAGAAAAAGAGGCAGATTTCTTGGCCGAAGAATCGTTGTTGCCTAAAGCTAAATGGGAAATCAGTCCAGCAAGACTAATTCCGTCTTCAATGGCGGCAAATAGCCTCGCTAAAGAACTGGGGGTGCATGTTGCCATTATTGCTGGTCAAATTAGACACAAAGGCAACAAATACGTTTATCTTAATAAAATTATCAACGAGGCTAAAGTAAGAAATTACTTTCCTGATGAAAAATGGACTAAATAATATGTTTAATTCGAAACACTACATACCAATATTGAAATGGAAACGAGCCGAACAAGGAGCTTTAGAGAGTTTGGCTGAGGAAAATAAAAAAAATATTACCCCACTGATCCAATTTGTTATGCCGAAACAAAAACCCCAGGATACTTTGGAGAGCGTTGTAACAAAATTCAAAAAACTACTACCCTTGATCCCGGATAGAATAATTGAAGTTTGGGGTAAGAGTCCTATTTTTGTTGATTTTAGTTTATTGTTCACCACCGAACTAAAAATTGATAGCATAAAATCAATTTTAATGGCAGGTAATAAAAAACAGGCTATCTTTATTCCAGTTGTTCATTTAAATGATGATGCTGAGATAAAAGACACAGTCTGCTCATTGGCCAATGAAATAAAAAGCGGTCTTTGCTTACGATTAGTATGTTCAGATTTTTCTGATTTAACTAAATTAAATAGCGACATTGCCGATTTTATTTCAAAAAACAAGATAGATAAAAACAGCATCGACTTATTGGTGGATATAAAAGAGCTTGAGGGAGATGGGGAAAAATATAAAAAATATTTTGAACTCAGTCAAAATATTGTTGATTTATTAAAATGGAGAACTTTTATTTTCTCTGGTAGCGCTTTTCCAAAAGACTTGTCGCAATGCAAAATTGATGAAGAGAACCTGATTCCTCGTATTGAATGGAAAAAATGGAAGGAACTATATTCTAATGCAAGTGTTCAAAGAAAGCCGTCCTTTTCCGATTATACTATTCAATATCCTATATATGAAGAAATCTCTCAATTCTTTCATCCCACCTCAAGTATAAAATATACACTGGATGAAAATTGGTTAATAATGAAAGGAAAAAGACAAAAATTCGAATTATATTTAGCTAGTGCCGCTGAATTAATAAAAGACAATCGATATTATGGTGAAGATTTTAGCTCAGGCGATAAACATATTGCCGAAAAAGCTAAACATTTTCCTAAATATATGGAAGAAAAAAATAAAGGAGTAGATATTAAAGGCACTGGAAGCACGGAAACATGGTTAGTGGCTGGCATTAACCACCATATGACAGTAGCGGCGACTCAGATCGCCAATCTGTCCTAAAGAAAATTGTCTCTCTAACTTTTTTGTTTAAAGTTTTCTGATCTAAAACAGTAGATAATTTAGTATAAATTAAATCTCTAGGCTTGGAACGTAATCCCTTTGCTTCGTCAATATCCTCGAGAATTCTAAGGGCTTCCTCTCTCCAAAGAAGTCTTGCTACAGACAACTGATTTTGCGCCTTATTGGTTTCCTCTTTCCTGATAGTGTTAAAAATAACATTTCCATTAGTATCTGTTTTCGCGACTACGACGCCCCACCAATCAGGAACAATCTTTATTGCTTCGTATAAATGACTTTTACCAACTACGAGTGTCATTTTATCAAACACAGAATTATATACTTGAATTTGTTCAGGTAACCTAAATAGAGTGTCTTGATCACTTTTTATTTCATATCCATGCATAACACCATTCACCACGGCAATATCAACCCTTGCATCACCATGATGCAATCCTAATTCATCTATAATTCTAACGTGTTTATCCTTAGCGTGTTTTTTCTCTAATTTTTTTCTCAAAACAACTCGTATCATTGAGTCATTTGTTGGTGTAATTTGATAAGACATTTTTATCTTCATAAGATTGAATTTCTCTATAATTATTTTATCACAAAATCAAAAATATGGACATATTAAATTCCAATATTCACAGAATTTAGCTGTTGGTAACTCGACTTCGCAAACCCCTGTTATTAAGCTAAAGTACAGAGGCCTTTAAATCCTTTGGATTTTCTGGTAAAATGTACTTAACAATTTAATATTACTGGTCGAAAGGCCAGCGACCTAACCCCTTTGGTTTCCCCAAAGGATATGGTCGGGAAAACCCAACGAAGATACTGAACCCCGCGTTCAGCGACTCTTCCATGGGTCATATCGGGAAACTGGTATGGGACCGTAAGGTCTAGCTGGCGCGGGGTTCTGTGTATCCACACATATCTCTATCGCCAGCTATAAGACAGCTGGTTTTTTGTTTTCCAACCATATGACCTACATATTTTTATTAACATTATTGCTATCAATCATCTCTTTAATTGTCGGATTAATTAAGCCGTCTGTTTTTAAACGGGCAATTAAAATTATTCCTAAAAGGAAAACCATTGCGATTGTTTGTTCTGCAATAATAATTGTTTCTTTCTTTGGTATCGGTATAACTACTCCGAAAACAGAAAAGCCAATCAGCAATGAGAGTGCTTCTGTTGAAAGTGAAAACAAGGAATCAACGCAAATCAATAACCCTGAGGTAGTCATTGAAAATCATCCTACTACAACAGCAGAGGAGCAACCCAAGACAGAAGCTCAACAAACTAAAAATGTTCAGACGACTCAAACAGAAAAGACAACTACAGTTCCGACTCCAGCAATTCAAAATAATTCACAATATGAATATTATTCCGTTTCAAGCGTTGTAGATGGCGACACTATAAAGGTGAATATAGGCGGTACGATTGAGACATTACGCTTAATCGGCATGGATACTCCAGAGGTAGTCGATCCAAGAAAACCAGTTCAATGTTTTGGTAAAGAAGCTTCAAATAAAGCTAAAGAATTATTGATCGGCAAGAAAGTTAGAATTGAAAAAGATTCAACTCAAGGTGAATTTGATAAATACAATCGTCGCCTTGCATATATTTATCGCGAAGATGGTTTGTTCTACAACAAATACATGATTGAACAAGGTTATGCTCACGAATACACATACAACACGCCATATAAATATCAAGCAAACTTTAAGGCGGCTCAGAAATCAGCTCAAGAAAATCTGAGAGGCTTATGGTCTCTTGATACCTGCAATGGCGACACGACTTCAAGTGCAACTGATTCATCTTCGTCTCAAACTTCAGCAAGCTCTCAAACAACCGGCAAATATTATACTTCGTCATATCGAACTTCTAAGTACTACTATCCAGCTTCATGTCCTGAATGGCAGAATTTGAGTTCTGATTATCTGAAAGCGTTTGATTCTCTTGAAGCATTACTGGCGGCTTATCCATCTCGTGTTTTGAGCCCACAGTGCCAATAGATTCAATCCTTCGTCTTTCTGCATACTCATCAAGCATGTCCTCGATCGTTTTTTGAGGTACGTCTGGAATTATATCTTTTTTGTGCATGAATATGACATTAGTAGTCCTGTCTTGTTTGTATTTCTTTGAAACATTAACCAAAGCAAACTCAATAGCTCGTTGGTTCTTTTCTTTTATGTTTTGCAAAAGGCTATACTCAGCCACTTCACCTATATTTTCCCGACCAATTTCTTCGGCTCTTTCTGCTCGCTTTTTAAATTCTTCATCATTATCTTTCCAGCGATAGTAAGTCGCTTTATCAACTCCAATTTTTTGGCAAGACAAATATACATTGCCGAATTTTTCAATTTCTTTGAGTAATTTTTGTTTAATCTTGCCCCTGATCATACTAGTTTATCTTTATCGGTTTTTTGCCAGTCTCTTTTTCCCAGCGTTTTAGTATTACTTGCGCGTAGGTAGGACACTTCTCCATGAGGTAACAGCGGCGATGCATTTTAATTGAGGCGATTAATGTTGATCCGCTTCCGCCGAATGGCTCTACAATCAAATCATCTCTCTTTGTAAGTACTTTAATGTATGGAATTAATATCTCGGTTGGCTTGGTGCCGAAAATTACTCCTTGTCCTGACGATTTTTCATCAGCCGACTTGAACTCAATAAAGTCGGTCGGGCAAATCTTTTTGCCTTTCTCATATGATTCCCAGTGTGGTTTACCACTTATTGCGTAAAGGGCTGTTTCGTATTCGTTTTCAAGTAATTCGTCCTCGTCCTCATCATTTAGAACAAATCTATCAGTCGCTCCAGTTATTGCAATATCATGTTTATTGAAAAATCTATATTTAGAGGAGAACCCTTGGACCCTGTTAGGCAAATGCCATACAATCATATTTTTTACTCGCCAATACTTTTCCATTTCATTCCAAATGGTGCGAATATTTTTCCAGTTTTCGTATACGATAATTGCGAAATTTTCTTTGGCTATATTACTGATATTTTTCATCCATAATTCGGTAAAGTTGTCCGGCAAAACATCGGTCTCAAGGTAACGACGATTTTTTTTAGCACCAAAACCTGTAGTCACTCCATCTTTTTGTTTGGTTTTACCTTTGAGATAATCTAGAATGTATGGTGGATCTGTAAAGCACATGTCGGCTTTAACGTCTTTCATTAGGGTGTTCATGTCTGATTCTATGGTTGAATCACCACACATTAATCTTGATCCATCTAACTCATAAATGTCTCCTTTTTGAACGGTAATATTATCTATTCCTATTTTTGTTAGCTCACCTTGTATATCAAATATCTCAACACTTTCCTCGGTCGGGAATATGTTATCAATATCTTCGCTGGTAAATCCAACGTCTTTTAAAAATGCTTCGTCAAATTCTGCTAGCAACTCGAGATCAAATTCTCCCACATTTTTGTTTAGGCGAAGATTCAACTCTTTTTCTTTATCTAGGTCAGTGATTTGAACGTAGACCACTGGTACATTTACCATGCCCATTTCTTTGGCTACTTCAACTCTAAAATGGCCGCCGATGATTACGTTTTTGCGGTCTGGCGCAATATTACAAATTACTGGATCAACCATCCCGAATCGTTTTATAGATTCTTTAAGTTGATCTGCTTGCTCTTTGGAGTGTTTTCTTGGGTTATACTCCGATGCCCGAAGTTCATTGATCGGAACTTCCACGATTGTGAGTTTTGTGTCGCTCATAATTTTATTTGATTAACTTATTAATACCTTTAGTATTTCAAGAAAAAAGAGCTTAATTTAGGCCGAAATGATGTTTTTTAAATACGAAAAAACCGCTTATTTCAAGCGGTCTCATATTTATCCACTTTTTAAGTTGGCTTAAGCGATTTTTTGTTTGTACGCTTTTTCGGTTATGATCCCAATCCTAACAGCCGGCACAATATTTCGACTTTCTCTTTGTAATATTTTAGTTAGAGATAAACCAGTTTGAGTATAGATCTTACATCTCTTATTTGAGTTAAAAAAATCTAAACTGGTTTTATGATTATCGGAATAGGTAACTTCTTTGTCGGTTGCAATTTGAAACAACAATTCCCATGATGGTTTAGCGCGATCTGCTTTTATAGGTGTATTGAATTTTTGATTTACAACGACCAAATAATTATTGCTGTCGGTGTTTGGTTTTACAATTAAAATATCTACTATATTGTCACCAGAAAGAATCGGCCTCTTGGATTTTAAGGAATCACGAAAGTTTTTAATTTCGTCATAAAGGTTTTTCCAAGACGCGGTCGCTTTTGTTTTATCAATACCTCTCAAGGGAAATTTAAAGCCAAGCCTTCCAAAATGCTTTTCTAAAATCTCAGTTACTTTTTTAACATCGTGCAAACTAAGATGTTTATACTCTTTGTAAAAGAAAGGTGTTTCAATGTGGTCAGTTTTTTCAGCATCATTATTGGTGACGAGAAATAACTCAAGTTTGTATAAAATGATATCTAAAATCTCCACAATCTTATTGCGTGTTTCTTGGGAGAAGTCGTCTATTTTAATTAAATTCTCGGCCATATATTTACATTTTATCACTTTTACGCGATCCTATAAATGGCGTTAGAAATTTTTATAATTTATTAGTAACCAATAATAATATGCGGTTAAAAAAGAAAACGATCCAAGATCTTCAAAGAATTATTAAGCGAGATTATGGCCAAAATCTTAGTAAAGAGGAGGCAAACGAGTTTGGAATATCCATATTACGCCTAACTAGATTGGGCTTAACAGCCCAAGCAAGAGCCATTGGAAAGGCCGAAAAGCAGAAGTCCTAAGTACTGTCGCATTTGTCGCATTTTGGTTAAATCAGACCCCGACCCACATGCCTAGTCAGTCTAGCTATTTTCGTGCTAAAATACTCTTATAAACATTGAGGTCACGGGTACTTAACCCGAGATCACCGCCAAGACAATTTTTTATCGGCATGACCCGAGTAATCGAGAGCGGTCAGCGACCCGAGTGCCTATAAAAAGTTGAACAAAAAAGAACGATTCGTATCGCTCTTTTTTGTTTTGATCTATTCCTCAATCAAGGTTATTTTTTTGTCTTTATAATTCAATCTGCTTCTTAAGTTCGCCAGCAGTTCGCGTTTATCTGACACGCTGCCTTCTTTCAAAAGATATTTTGCATATTGTCGTATATTCACTTCGTTTTCCTCGACTAATGCCTGCCCGGTTCTGCCGTTTACGATTTTCTGTAATTTGTTGAACCGCCTAATCTCATCCTCAAGCTTCTGCCTCATGCCCAACTCATTGATATTCACTTTGTCTATAATCTTCAAAAGTTCATCAATCAATTCTTCCTCCCGGATGTATTTGTTTTTGCAGTTTCGATCCCTTGCCCGACTGCAGCCGTAGTAAATGTAATGCGCCGATGTCCCATCTTTGAGTGCTTTCCATTTTTCTTCTGCCGAGATTCCTGATCCGCAGTAGCCGCAGGTAAACAGTTTTGTAAAAGCAAATTCTTTATTCTCTCTGACTGTTTGGTCGCGTTTTAACTGAGCCTGAGCTTTTTCAAACAGCTCTTGGGTAATCAATGGCTGGTGTTTGCCTTGGTACCAGTTACCGCTGTCTTTTGGATATTCAAATGGTCCGTAATAAAACGGATTATCGAGTATGCGGTAAACCCCGGACAGTGTTAACGGTTTGTTTCCGCGTGTATGAAAATTCAGCTCAAATTTGAGCCAGTTGTAAATCTTTCTGCCTGAGTAGTGTTCGTATGCCACTTTTTCAAACATTTTCTTTACCATCGGCGACCGTGCAGGATCAACAATAATCTGGCACTTTTTATCCATTAGTTTTTGATTGAGATATCCAAGGGGTGCTACGCCCGGCCATAATCCCATTTCAACTCTTGTCCTCAGTCCGCGTTTTACGTTAATGCCTCGGTTGTCGTTTTCGAGTTTTGCCTGCGATCCTAAAATCATCAGCAAAAATTTTTCATTTGGAGAATCGCTAAACCGCTGACCGTAAGTGCGAATTTCCTGCAAAAGTTTTGCATCCATCAGGTCAACTATTTTCCCAAGATCCCCGGCGTTTCTGGAAATACGGTCAGGCGCCCAAGTTAAAATGCCGTTGAATTTTCCCTGTTTGATTTCTTCAACGATTTCATTGAAGATCGGCCTTTGTCCGGTTTCTTTTGCCGAATGCGATTCGCGTTTGATTTCGGCGATATCAAGACCTTCGCGTTCGGCGAGCTGCATCATCTCTTTGACTTGACTATCAATAGAGAGGACTTGCCGCTCCTCGCTCTCGGTCGATTTCCTTGCATAGAGGCAGTATTTGATTTTGGTCGGCTGGGGTTGGACAGTCTGCCTCTTAATACTCCCCAAACCAGCCGTAAATGTTGTATTTTCCATACAACACAATGGATGACGCAACCCTCACCAGGAGTCCAGAGCGTCCCGAGTTGATAACTTTTTGCCCTCAAAATCCCTTATTTACCAGTACGGATCATAGCTAATCTCTTTCACGGGTATATCGGGATAATCATCATAGCCATCATCCATTCTGTTCTCTACGACAGCCGCATAGCGGTGAACATCGGCGGCGTGGGAAGTCCAGTTGTGATACGGAATTTCTCTGAACATATTTCTTTTCTCGTCCCATTCCCTTTTGTACTCGGAAATCGCATCAATCCAAAGTGCGCATTTTTCTTTATCGATCATTAATCTGTCGAACATGAATTGCCCCATCTGAATTCCGTCATCTACTTTATTCAGTTCAATAACACTGAATGGCAATCCCAAGTCTTTGGCGAAATCGATTCTTGTTTTTCCGGTACTGGTTTCCCGGGCGTTGATATCGTGCGGAGCAAAATGCAATCCATAAATATATTCTTTTCTTTTCACGGCCTGAACCGCCTGATCGATTCCGTCATTCTCGGTTCCTTGCCAGTAATCTATCATATGCATTCTTGCGCCAATGCGCTGATAGAAGCCGATAGCCATTGCCGGTCCAACGCCGATATCCCAAACCGTAAACACCTTATGCTCGCGTTGCCAAGGAACTGTTCCTATCCGGTTATCATTCCTTGCCCTCTCAAGCTGTGCCGCATAAACAGCACCCTTTATGGAAGAGTTGAACGAGCAGTAAAGTTCCTGCATGAATTCTTCGTGCGACATTGTGTTTTTTGAGTTCTCTATTTCTTTCTGATCAATAACTCCAGTGTCATCCACGGTCAAATGACAGGTAAACCATTCGCTGTCGTTTTTACGCATTTCATACAACAGATAAAATTCATTCCTGCCTTTCGGTGTTCCGATCCAGATTCCATATCCGCCGTTTTCAAGAAGTGTCGGACGGATAACTTCCGTGAATATGTTGGCTGGTTGCATGCCGTATTCGTCAAATACGACACCATTTAGCCCTATCCCTCTTAACCGATCCGGGTTTTCCGCGCCATACAGCGTTATCTTTGATCCTCCGGGGAAATTTACCGTCAATTCAGATTCTTTGCATATTACACCCGGAAATCTTGTGTATCTTTTCAAAATACCCCAGGCAACGCTTTTAGCCATCTTGTAGGTCGGGGCTATATACGCGTATTTTGTTTCGGGTTTCTTTATCGCATCGTATATCAGGTAATTTAGAGCCGCGGTTGTTTTTCCGGCCCGTCGATGAACCACAAGCACCATCCAACGCTTGTCGGTTTCGTGGAACGGGATTGCCCAAGTTCTCGGCTTGTATAAGCTTAAGTATTTTTCAGACATAGATTTAATTTTTTTGATGATGCTGAAATTCAACATCCAGCGGTAAATTAATTTCGACCTTTGTTTTGTTGTACTTCGGATGACGCTTTTCAAGACGGTAATGAACTGCCGGCCAGAATTTTTCTTTTATCAATGACAACAGTTGATGTTCGCTCATGTCGTTGATAAATTCATCACCCTCAGCCATTGCTTCTTCGATTGCTTTGGCGAATTTCGGATCTTCGTTCCGCCATCGATAATAAGTGGCTTTTCCTATGCCTGCTTTTTCGCAGGCCAACAACTGAATCGGATATTTCTTCAGCTGTTCAATCAAAACCGCTTTTTCTTTTGCCTGACGCGTTTTGATTGTCTTTCTCTTTTTGGCATTGTTCATAGCTTTTTAGCTTTAATCCCAGTTAATTTTTCCCAGCGATGAATGATCACCTCTGTGTATACTGGCGATTTCTCTATGACAAAGCACTTTCGCTTCATTTTCTCGGCCGCAATCAGAGTGCTTCCTGATCCGCCGAATGGCTCAACGATTAAGTCGCCGCGCTTGGTAAGCACCTTAATGTAGGGAATAAGGATCTCAATAGGTTTAGTGCCGAATACCACACCTTGTCCGGAATTTTTCTCATCAGCCGCTTTGTATTCAATAAAATCAGTAGGACAGATTCTTTTACCTTTCTCGTAGCCTTCCCATTGAGGTTTTCCGGCAATCGCATAAAGCGCGGTTTCGTATTCGTTTTGCAGTTCTTCTATTTCCGGTTCAAGGTTAAACCGTATTTTCTTTGAAGTTCCGACCATGGCAATGTCGTGCTTGGAGAAAAATCTGTATTTGGAAGCAAACCCCTGCGTACGATTCGGCAAATGCCAGACCAGCATGTTTTTTACCTTCCAGTATTTTTCCATCTCGCCCCAAATAGTTCGGATGTTTTTCCAGTTCTCGTAGACAATGATGTGAAAATCAGGTTTGGCGATCTTAGCAATATTTGCCATCCACCTTTCAGTAAAGTCGGGAGGAAGAACGTCGGTACCGAGATATTTTCTGTTGCGTTTGAACCCGAAGCCTGTACCCTTGCCCTTATACTTTGTATGAAGGTAATCAAGAATATACGGAGGATCTGTAAAACACATGTCAGCTTTTTCGCCGTCCATCAGCTTCAGTATATTTTTTCTGACGGTAGAGTCGCCGCACATAAGACGGTGTGGTCCAAGCTGATAGACGTCGCCGTTTTTGACCGAGATGTTTTTGATGTTCAGTTTTGCCAGCTCTTTTTCCAGATCGAATTCTTCCGGGATATCATCAATGGCGAATATGTCATCCAGTTCTTCGGAAGAGAAACCGATGTCTGCCAAAAACGATTCGTCGAAATTAGCCAGCAAATCCAAATCAAATTCTCCGGTATTCTTGTTTAATCTGAGGTTTAATTCCTTCTCCTTCTCCAAATCGGGAATGTTCAAATACACCACTGGTATTTCTTTAATCCCGATTTCTTTGGCGATCGACAGACGGAAGTGTCCGCCGATCACAACTCCTTTCCTTTCGGAAGCGGAGTTCGCGATAACGGGATCTACGAAGCCGTACTTTTTAATGCTTGCCTTGAGATGTTTGATGGCTTCTTTATCCCACTTTCGCGGGTTATATTCCGATAATCTAAGCTGATTTATCGGAACATAAACAATGTTTAACTTGTCTTTTTGCATAGTTTTAAGTTTTTAATTATTAATTGATTTATTTCGATTGATATCGACCGCGGCAAAAAGACCGCATCAATCTGCAGAACAAAAAACAGGGAGCGCATAGCAATGCACTCCCTTAGTTGGTTCAAACAAAAAATCCGAAAGTGGAATCACCAAATCCAAAAAGGGCACATTGCTATGCAATGTTTGGCGATTTCACTTCCGGATTCTTTACTGGTCTATACCCAGATATAAGTTTCCGTTCTTCCTGTTAAAGTTCTACATTTCTAGTATAGCACAAATATCCCTTGTCAACCAGCTCAATTTATTGTCATTTTCCCAAAAAATTTATATAATTTTCTTATACTATGGCAAGAGAACACAGGGATTGGCATCCCAAATTCAAAGAATACATGAAATTTATTGTAAATCACCCTAATTATAAAGGGATGCCTTTTTTGTATAAAAAGGATGGAGAAATTAGGTGGATTGTTGCCCGAAGTAGTGAAAAGGGGTTAGCCAGACTAAAGTGGTGGGACAACAAACGCAAAGAGCTTGGAATCAAAAAAGAGGGTCCTTGGATATCAAAAACCGCACGCGCTATACATCCCCTAGGGGAAAAACCCTGCCAAATTTGCGGTAAGGTTTTGAAACTTGATTATGTTTACCCAAATAAAAAAGGAGGACTAAGCCCTGGTGCGATGAGTAACGCACCCGACAGACTAGATGGTTACCACAGCTATAATTTGTGCTGCAGAAGCAAGCAAGACACGGGAAGGCACAAGAGCAATCTCGCGAGATACGGCGAAGACCGACGCGCCTATGAAAATTGGTCAGACGGCGATTGGAAAGCCGCTAGCTGGTTGATGAAAGAATTTCAAAAACATGGTGTAAGCCCTGACCATTTGGGGCCGATTTCTTTAGGTTTCAAGCATAGGCCGAAATTTAGACCTCTAACTCAATCTGCAAATTCAGCCCGAAATAACAGAATGACATACGAGGATATCTTGTTACTGATTAAAGATGAAAAAGATGAAGAGGTTATTTCCGCACACTCCAAAGCTTTATGGAATCTGTTAAAAAATCGTGTAAAGAATGACGATGATGCCTTGAGATTAAGCAAGCTTATGAGAGAGAATATGCATTTTATTCTTTCCATCTTCTCCTATATAGCAAAACGGGGCTATAAAAATTTTCTTATCAAGAATTTTCTTCATCCCGAGTATGCCAATTATTCAATAAAGTTTGATGGTTTCGATCCTAAGACAGGTTATTATAAGGAAATGATCAAGACCGAAGGGAATAAGAAACAATATAAGAATAACGCAATACGATACATCCGAATTTCTTTTGAATCATTATTGCAATATTCAACAAAGGAAAATAGACATCTTAAAAAATGGATGACAGACGAGATGGAGGAAATCCTAAACCAGATAATAGGTTTCCTAAAAGCTAAGGACGAAAAAACCGCGTTAAAAAAATTAAACGAGCTATTTGAGCTCGTTGCAGAAAATTTAGCAACAAAATTTAAGCTAGCAGCCTAATGTATTCACCGGGGCTTATTAAGCCTCTAGTAAATTTTTGAAAAAGGCTTTTTGGTTTAACATCCAGCGACACAACTTGGTTATCGTTGTTTGCTTCAATCTCTACTAAATCTCCTATAGCATCTTTTGCTGTGATAAAATCACGCTCTTCTCTTGTTAATGGCAGTGGGAAATAATCTTCAGGATTTCCTTTTAGTGTCCCGATTATGACCACTCTCTTTCTTTTCTGGGGTACGCCAAAATTTACGGCATGCATTTTATGCCCGGCAACTTTATAACCCAATTTTTGGAAATTATCCCTAATTTCGTTAAATGTTTTGCCGTTATTTATAGTTAATATCCCTTCAACGTTTTCCATTAGAAAGACTCTCGGCTTTATTTCCCGCACAATTTTTACAAATTCTTTGTATAAGAAATTACGTGGATCATCTATCATCCTTTTGCCGGCATGCGAAAATCCCTGACATGGTGGTCCACCAACTATAATATCTACCTTAGCATCCTTAGAAATCTTCAATAATTTACTCTGAACACCATTATCAGTTATATCTCCCTCTATCAGAAGGGTTTTTTTGTGATTTAGCCTATACGTATCACACGCTTGTTTAAAATTGTCATTAGCCGCTACTACCTTATAACCAGCCCACTGAAAACCAAGACTCAATCCACCTGCGCCACAAAATAAATCAAGAAGATTTTTTGTTTTAGATTTCTGTTTTATTTGTTTTGCTATTGCGAATGCGAGCAGGGGTGGAACGGCATTGCCTATTTGTTTACATAAAGATGTTTTCGAACCGAGAAAGATATAATCATCAGGAAATGATTGAAATCTAGCCGCCTCTCTTGCACTAATAACGCGATCATGAGTGGGGTGTATGTAAGTACCATTACCCGGACGATTGAAATAGGTCGTTATAGTATAACTTGGCTTATCAAAAGACAGGCGGCCATACAAAGTTGTTCTACCGCCCGATTTTCGAATCTGTTCCAATCTTTTTGATGGGATGTCCGGTGGTATATTTTGCCAATTACCACCAGCCGGAACAGATTTGACCATCCGTAGGTCATTTTTACTGAGAGGATATGTTGTATGATTATGCACCATAAACTAATTGTGGACTTCGAACGCTTAAAAACGATTCCAACGCCTTTTTGTGCTTGCCGAGAATATAATCGACCTCCTCTTTATCCAAACCATATAAATCAAAAACTTTCTGGTTCAATTTATATATGTCTTCAGTCCTTCCTTTATCTTTTATTGAATGTACGAGTTTTTCAATCTCCCTTTTGTCGTTTTTTGATGGGATTGCAATCGGAAGCTCGGCAAGTTCATAATTGCTGATGTGGTTATTAGAGTTTGTGACTTTAAACCTCCAATTTAACAGCAAAGAATTCAGCACACCCAACAGATAATCTAAGCTAACGTCCTGATTTTTAAATAGAGATTCTTCAAAAGTTAAAAAGTTGCAAGAGTTTCCTAAAATTACATTTCCGGGAATCTTTGTAAATTTCAGACGTTTCTCCAGGTGAATATTAGAGATTTGTTGGCATACGATTCTCTCTCTGAGAATGTATTTTTGTTTTTCACTTAATTTTGATATGAACTTTTCGTTAGTGTAGTACTCGCCAGCAGAGTAAGAAAATTCACTGACGTTGTTTCCTCTAAGAAGCGGAAGGGACGTTTTTTTCTTCGTTACAAAATCTTTGTCGAGTGTTAAGTCAAGTTCACCCCTTGCATTGCAAATTGAGTTTAGTGTGCCTAATTTCGGTAATACACTCAACTTTTTTAGAATCCTCCAACCGATCTCATTTTCAATAACAATAGGTGCCGTATCGCTGATCTTTTCAATATGGCTAACACTAACCTCAACCCCTTCATTTTTAAAGTCCTGGGAGCTAACTACTCGGGGGTTTATTTTAATAACATTTCCGGGATTACTTTTATCAAGAGCAAAGAAACAAAAAGCTTGTGAAATATCTGGGAAAAACTCATTTTTCTCCGGAATAATATAAATCTTCAGTAATTTATATTTATTTATTATCCTTTTTCTCAAAAGTTCACTCTGCTTATCATTTAAAAGAGTTATCGGAATAATAGCCCCGATTTTACTATTAGAATGGGTATATTGTTCAAGTATCTCCTCAAGAAAAATCTTGTAATAATTAAGAGTGCCTTGGTTGAATTGATATACTTTATTTTTCTTAACAAAGTCGATAACCTTTTTTATATCAAGCGCATATTTGTTCTCATTTAGTTCATTTCTATATTTATTTCCATTTGCCTTTAAAAGCTTGTATGGTGGATTGGTTAAAACAACATCGAAACCATCGTTAATCCCGAATACTTCTTTCAAATTAACCTTACTAATTTCGTTGTCTTTACCCTCGAAAAGGACATCGCCCTTGTAATAATTTTCCGATAGTACAGTAATCTTAATACCGTATTTAGACCTTATATAGTGAGGAATTATGTTTATAAGAATATCAATCGCTTCATCGTCTATATCTGCAAAATATATCTGATTAATTATTTTTTGTACGACTTTTTTGTTAATCGTTTTCAACCTGTCTAATACCTCGTCTAAATAGGCAATAATAAAAATTCCTACCCCAACACACGGCTCAAGAAATTTATATTCTGCAATCTTATCAATTTCCGATCCGCTTAAACTTTCCTTAGCTATCAATCGAGCTATGGAATAATCCGTGTAGTAAATTCCGAAATGTTTTCTTTTGTCAGTGTTAACTATTTTTTCTGTTTCTTTGCTTTTCTGGTGAACAAGCCCAATCAACTGGAAGATTTTTAAAGGGTCTATATTATTTCCGGTTTTTAAATTCTTGTACAGGAAGTCATCTCTAGAATCTTCAATTTCTGGTTTCGTCGTAAAAAAACTATAAAGCTTCTTGATAAGAGCCTTTTTATCAGCATATGAAGTGCAGAGTGAATTGTATATTTTGAAAATTTCGTCCATATACTACTTTAATTATACCAGTTTTTAAACCTCTTTTCTTAAAACTCCAATAACCTTTCCCTGCACCTCGACATTCTTTTCATAGAATGGCTTCATGGTTTTATTTGCGGGAACTAACTTTACTCGATTTTTTTCTCGATATAGTTTTTTGAGGGTGACCTTATTCTCGTCCGGAAGATAAGCGACTGCTTTTTCGCCGTCATCAACGTAAGGTTGTTCGCGGACTATGACTATGTCTCCATCTGAAATTCCTTCTTCAATCATGCTCACGCCGGAAACTTTTAAAGCATAATGATTCGCGCCCTTTGAAAGCATACTGCGCGGAATCTCGATTGGTTCGGGGTTGCTGATAGCTTCAATAGGACCCCCTGCGGAGATAACTCCCATAAGCGGGATTTCAACCAGATACTGTTTATGATCATTAAATGGTTGTATTGATCGTTTCTTTCCTTTGTGGGCGGTGAGTAATTTCTTTTTCTGAAGATAAGAAACATGTTGATGGATGGTTGGTATGGAAACGTCAAAATGCTCGGCTATCTCAGCGAGCGACGGGGAATAGTTCTTATCTTTCTGGAATTTAGAGATGAACTCAAGAATTTCAGCCTGCCGTTTGGATGGTTTATTTGTCCATACACTTGATTTATTTACCATACACATATATAATACCTAAAGATAACCTAAACAGCAAGTCTTAGTTATCCCCAGCCAATGATTACCGCTAATATTGCGGAATAAAACCTCTAAATAATATGCGATATTTATACCCACAAGAATTTAATAAGTTATCCGAAATAAATAAGGCTTTTTCAGGCAAACCATCTGCAGAACAGCATGAACATTCCCACAAATGGGAGGAGATCTTTATTATGAACCCCGGCGCAGGAATGTTGAACGCCCATACATACAGGGTTTGTTTCGGATGCGGAGAAAAAACAGAAATATCTAGAACTCCAGAAATGGATAAAGAAATTCAAATAATTATTTCAGAAAAATTAAAAAGCGATGAGTAAATACAATAAACAAAATCGGCTTGATGAAAAGGCGGTATCTATCGTTGGTGATTACTTCATGAATAAACATGGAGATAAGTTTGATTTACAATTTCACGGCATAAAAGATAACACTCCTGACACAGATGGATTCTTGCGCTTAAGGGAACCCGAACCAAATGTGAAAATGCGAGGCAAGTATTTAAATAATGTGGTTTTCTTCCAGTTAAAAGGTTCCGAGAAAAAAATTGAAAATAGCACCTATGTCAGCTCTCGTAAATTAATTGAATTTTGTAAAGAAATTAATCTCCCAACAATTTTATTTGTAGTGGCTAATATTGCCGAAGAGTCAGAAAAACAAAACGATTCGCAAATATGGTGGTATCACTTTAGCAATGTCAATGTTGAAATATTAAATAAAACAAATAAACCAAACAGCAATAATATTCGTATTCCGAATCTCCGGCCATTAAAGATCGGGAAGAATGATTTCGTCGACCAATTTTATATTCATATTAAAAACCTTGCGAAGAAAAATGAATTTTTGGATTTACCGAAGGAAATATTGGATATCGCAGTAGAACTAAAAGACAAGATACTCCTTGTTGCCAGCATTATTTATCTGGTTGGCAGGGTGACAAAATCTGAACGCAAAGCTATCGCAAAAATGTTGAAGTTAACCGATCGCCAGATGAATGATATTCTCTCGAGCCTGCATGCACAGCAATTAATTTATAAAGACAAAGACACCTACATTTTTAAGTTAGTGAAGGATGAGGTTAAGCAGGACGTGGGATTACTGATCCTGTATGAAACTATCAATAAAATTGACCTCGATAAGTTATTAAGTTTATTCCCCGAGCATAAACAGAAATTACAAATTTATAAGAATTTAGCCGACGTCCGGCATCCGGTCGTTTTTGAATATGTAAAGAAAGAAGCAGATAAGCTACTCCATTATGTCAAAAAATAACGATGAAATTTTTAATAATTTGGAACTTCTTGAGGAGTATGCCCATATTACTCCCGATAAAGCATTTAAGGCTGTTCAATTGGTTGTGAGTAGAAAGCCGATGAAAGCGAAGGCTTCATATTTAAAGGGGTTTGGAAAATTGTATGGAAAATCTCACGAAGATATTTTAATCCAATGCGTAAAAATACTAGGGAAAATTAAATATTTGGAAACCAAAAAGATTATCGGATTGCTTGAGCGTTTATATCAAACTGGTAACAAAGCTATTCAGTCCGAAGTTTTAAAAACATTTGAGCATTTGTCGCAGTATAATTTATTTGTTTTACAGCAGATAGAATATAAAATACAAAATTTAATAATGGATGAGGTAGAAAGCTGGAGCGATAAAAGAATAAGCAAAAATCTTGAAATTTTGTTTGTAATAGCAAAAGAATTACTCGAACCAACATTTGAAGGACATTCAATGCCTGACTATAGAACTTTTACTTTGCATTCGGGTCCATTAATTGTTTCCGATAATCTTAAAAAAATACGCAGTCGTACTATATCGTTGCTCAAGAAAATCTATTCACTTTCAAGCAATCTGGGTCAAAAAACAAAAACCCTTCAGACTCTACAGGGAGCTACCCAAACACCCCATAGTCATGTTTATGGCGATGATATGGAACAGATGGTATTAGAAGATACAAATAATATCATAGCTTTTTATCTTGAAATTTTACCGAATGCAGAGAATGAAATAATCCAGGATATCGAAGAACAAAAAATATGGTTTGTCAGGCGGTTTAAAAAAGAACCACCCCAAAAATTAAATGAACTTGAAGAAGCGATCCGATCAAACTCCGCCTACAGCATGTTTAGAGTATTTGTGGGATACGATGGAAGGCTTGACCCAGACTATGATTTCAATAGAGACAGGGAAACTCGTACTCAAAAAATTAACGAGTTTGTTTCCAGTATCTCTGACGAGAACTTTGAAGAATGGCGGCAAAAAATTTTGAAAGTAGTAAAAAATTATTCAGCGGCAGAGCCCGGTAGTTATGGATATTTTGAAACATTTTTGTCGGAACTCGGCAATAGAAAACCAAATCTCGGAATACTTTTAATCGAAAAAAACGAGAAAGAGCTTGCGCCATTTCTGCTTAGCTTATTATCTGGTCTCTGGAAAAGCAGCAAAAAACAACAAGCAAAAAAGATAATTTCTAAGTGGATGGACGAAGGAAAGTATCTGTATGTCTTGGCTTTTATATTCGTGGTAGTGGATGAGATCGATGATAAACTTTTTAATAAGATTGTTAAAAAGGCGAAAGATATTAAAGATACTCGCGCTTTAAATAATATCCTTCGATCTGTTTTACATCATTACGCAAAACATAAGAATCTTAAGCCTGTTTTTTTAGAAATTATCAAAGAGCTGGCAAAACTTAAAGACACGTGGTGGGTTGATAACCTATGGTTTAAAGGCGCAACAATTTTTCCAGATCTTACCCAAAAAGAATTTGATGTAATTCTCGATGGTTTATTATTGCTTCCAGATATAGATTATCGGGCGGAAGAAATATTGAAGCCTATTGCCGAAAAATATCCAAAAAAGATTATCGATTTTTTTCATAAAAGGGTTGAAACAAAATCAAAAAGAAAAAGAGATATTAATGACAGATACGATGGCGTTCCGTTTAATTTTCATAAGCTTGGAGAGGTATTGAGGCAACACGAAAAAATATTAGTACCCATATTACTAAGTTGGTATGGTGATGGCGGCAAAAAACACAATTGGCTGTTTAAATGGGAGGTAAGTCATCTCTTTGAGGAAATATTTCCTGGCTTTAGTCCCACCCTCGAGCAATCATTGGTTATCCTTATAAAGAAAGGAACTAAAAACAGCAGAGATATTGTTTTTTCTATTCTTGGCAAATACCAAGGAGGAAAATTTTTGTGGCCTATTGTTAAGGCTTTGGTTCAGCAATATGCTGGCACCAAAGAATATAAAGAGGTTAGCGGTCATTTATTTGGATTTTTATCGCAAACAGGCGTTGTTTCCGGCGAAGATGGCTTTGTGAGGGCGTATCAGTCAAAAAAACAGGAAATTCAAGATCTTAAAAAGGATTCTGATAAGCGAGTTAAGAAATTTGTTAAGGAATATGAAGACTATTTAGATCAGAGAATTGCCTATGAGCAGAAACGAACCGACGAAGAAATTGAATTAATGAAGCGCGGCCTAGAATAATAATTTTTACTGCAAATTGCATGAATGACCTCAAAAAATTTCTCAGAAGAACAGACACAAGTCTTATCCAATTCTTTTTTTATGTCGGGGCTTTAATATACCTGCTGGCAACAGGGCATGGCTGGCTTTCGGTTGTCTTTCTTCATCTCTTTTTTGTGGTCATTTACGGTATTATTTATTTCCGAGAAGACTTCTTGTTGTTTTTTCTTTCGCCCATAACAGCAATAGTTTTCCCGATTCAGAACTATCTTTTGAGAAAGTATTTAAAAGGCTTTAAACAAAACGTTCCGGCAGAAGCAGTTGTTGTTTTAGGGCGGTCTGACTGGTTTAAGATGGAGGCTTGGATTAAGCACAATTTTCTCAAAAGCGAAATAGAATCACTCGTTAAATATTTAAAAGCAAAAGGACAGGATTTTTCTTTTTATCCGGACGCTAATTTCAAGGATATAGAAAAGATCATGAGTGATAAAAGCATAAAAGAGGTATATTTCTTCGGCCACGGGACTTCGCATGTTTTCCAATTAAATACCGAGGACTATTTATACTACTGCGATTTCAATGATCCACAGAAGTACGGCAAAGAATTCGTTCACCAGATTCACTGCGGCACACCAGACGGCAAAAGCTTGATTGATTATGTAGTGCCGAAAGAGAATCAGAATAAGTGCTTCCTTTTCAGAAAGCCAATCAATTCTTTTGACATACAAAAAGAGTTCAAAAGAAGAACCAAAAACATTAATGAACGAGCCAACAAAAAATCTTAAAGACGCAACTTACTATGGCGATTTATACGATCGCCATACTGTTGAAAGGTGCCGCCGTCTTGTAAAACTTCATTCTCAGCCAATGAAGCACTCCCCGCTTATTATGGGCAAGAAACCGTCGCAGAGAATGATAGAAGTTGTATCCAGCATGGCTCGTGATTGGAGTTTGATGTTTGAAAAAGGCGATAGATATCTGCACAAGGAAGAAACGATCCGGGAATGGATGACCAGAGATGAAGCCAAAGATAGATTATATGAATCGGCGCAGCCTCCGGCGGAAGTCCGGTGCTTGAAATGCCGAAGCATAATGAAGCTTCTTGATAAAGATCTTTGGACAGGAGGACTGAATGAGCCGGATCGAGTTCTTTTTATGTTTGACTGTCCGAACGGCTGTCTGCCGCGCCGAGCATTCTATGACAATGGCGAGGAATGGAAATCTAAACCCGACCTTTGCCCTAAGTGTGGCAAGGCCCTAGAAGTTAAAGATAAAACAACCAAAACCAAGTTTATTACGAATTTTAAGTGTCTATCCTGCGGTTATGCCAAAACCGACGAATTAAAGCGTACGGCAAACCAAGAAGAAAAACCCGATCATGATTTTGAGGCCGACCGCGCAAAATTCTGCCTTTCCAAGGAAGAGGGCGAAAAATGGAGACAGGAACTCTACAACATGGAACAAATGGGAAAACTCGTAGAAGAATGGAAGGAAAGAGATAAGAACAAAGGACTTTACGACAAGGTTGCCAAAATAAAGAAACTAACTGTTATAGAGCTGGAAAAACTGCTTGCGCCAGCATTGGAAAAAGAAAGCTATATTCATCTGCAGTTGGCCAATCCCGAAATAGACAGAAATGTAGTCGTGCCGTTCACTGTTCAGGATTCAAAAACCGGCCGCGAAAGCCGGACAAGCGAATACGATTTAAAAAAGATTCTCAAGAAAGTTCTTGAGAATACCAATTGGCGGCTGATGACCGACGGAGTAAATTATCGGCTCGGAGTTTTGTCCGGAAGATTGAGGGGATACGAGGGCGAGGAGGATCTGTTGAAGCTGATCAAATGAGACTCGGGACAACATCCACAAAAAATGTCCCATTTGTCCCATTTGCAAAAATCAGACCCCGACCCACATGCCTCAAGTCCGCCTCTGTTCAGAAAGCCAAAAAAGCCCTATAATACTCTTATAATATCGACATTCTGGGGTACTTAACCCGAGTGTCCCGCCACTAGATAATACAAACTTTTAGTTTGTGTTTTTTTATATTATGATTTATTTATAATTATATATTTTAAAAATGTGGATTATTGGACTTATCTTACTTATAGTATTCGAATCAATAGCAGATATTATAGCTAAAGAATATTCACTACATGGTGGTAAAATTAGATGGCTTGGTGCAATTTTGGGTTATGTCATGGCCAATGCTTTTTGGCTGTGGGCTTTGAAATCAGGTAGTGGTTTGGCTCGAGGTGCCATAATATTTTCTGTAGCTAGTGCTATCTTAGCAGTAATAATTGGACTCTGGTTATATAAAGAAAATTTAAATAAATATCAAATACTGGGAGTGATAATTGGTATAGTCTCTTTGATACTAATCTTTTACGAAAAAAAATAAGCTTCTGAACGTTGTCAGAAGCTTAAATTTATTATTGCGCCAAAGCGGTTGGGACCTGCGATAAAATCGCCAAAGCGATTTCTAGCATTCTCGCTACTAGAGCGATCAGTCCACTAGCCACTTCGGGCATAAATATCTGGAGCACCAGAATAGTCAAAGCTAAAGTTAGAGCTCCTCTAATTGCTGTGTACATAAATTTACACGTTAATTTTTATGAGGAGTGCTAACAGCTTAGTCGACCAACTCTAAGTGCTTGCGGTAGTTTGTCTACCTGTGCCCTCCTAATACTAGTGTCTAGATGACAACAGTATTAGAAGGGCAAAATAACAAAAAACCGCAGGTCTTTATCAGTATGCGGTTTGTTAATGTGCTCTGGTAAAAATATTTTTACCGCAGCACACTAAATAATATTTAATTTATTTAATTATAACGAACACCTTTAAATTGTCAAATTGACTATTTTTTTATATAATATAGTCATGCCAAAAGATTTAACCAAAGAAAACAGGGATACTGGTAAAGAACTAATAGCGTGGCAATTTCCTGAATTCTCCAAACAAGACTACAGTCGGGGTTGGTTTATTGGTTATGGCGCAGTACTAACTGCTCTGCTTTTGTATAGTATTTTTACCGCCAATATTCTTTTTATTTTTATTTTGATAATCGCAACTATTATCATATATATCAACCGACGGCGCGAACCAGAAAATATTCGTTTTCGTATCACTGAAGAAGGTATTATCTTGGATCAAATGCTGTATGAATGGCCGGAGATAAAAAATTTTTGGATAACTTATGAACCGCCTGAGGTAAAAAATTTATATTTTGAATTTAAAGGTTTATTGCTACCTAGGCTACCAATCCCCTTGCAAGATAAAAACCCGGTGGAGATTAGAAATTTACTACTTGAATATATAGACGAGGATATTGAAAGAGAAGGCGAACCCATTTCTGATAATATCGGGCGCAAACTCAAACTTTAACTTGAAATCTGTTATTTTGTTTGTTAAGATATAAAAGCTCTACTTGGGCTTTTTTCTTTAGTTTAATTTATCAACTTGCTCTCATAGTTCAACGGATAGAACGCGAGATTGCGGATCTCGTAATGTAGGTTCGATTCCTACTGAGAGCACCAAGCTTATCTTCCCACCAAGAATTAGAAGTTATAGTATAAATAAAAATAAAACTAATTACTAATGACTAATGAATTTTCTAATTAGTTAAATAATAAATTAAATAATTGATTAGTAATTAATAATTAGTTATTAATAATTTTGCAGCCGGGGGCTGTTTTTTATTTGTTTTTATTTAGTTATAATAAATGCATGCTAACTCAAGAAACAAAGCTTTCTGACTTGCCAAAAGTAGGCAAGACTACAGCTAATAAGTTAAAAAAAATTGGCCTGCAAACTGTAGACGATTTAATTTGGCATTTACCTTACCGTTATGAAGATTTTTCCAATCTGAAACCAATAGCTGAACTAAAGGTCAATGAAAATGCCACGATTAAAGGAAAAGTAGAACTTATCTCCAGTCGCCGCGCTAGACACAGAAGATTGCATCTGACTGAATGTTTGCTTAGTGATGAAACTGGTTCGATAAAAATTATCTGGTTCAACCAACCTTATCTAAATAAATATTTAAATAGAGGTGAGGAAATATATGTGTCCGGTCGAGTAGATGATGATTACCATACTCTGCAATTTACCAATCCTCTGTGGGAAAAAACCGAACAACACATTCATACTGGTAGAATTATACCAATCTACCCTTTGACTCAAGGATTGAGACAAAAACAGCTTCGTCAGATTATAAAATCAATTACCACACTCTTCTCAAATTATCAAGACTATTTGCCCAATGGTATTGCCAACCAATTTAATCTACTGCCACTAAATCAAGCGCTTAATGGTATCCACTGGCCTAAGAACAAAGACGACTTTTTAGCTGCCAAACAAAGACTGCAATTTGACGAACTTTTTTTTATTTCGTTGCAAGGTGAAAAAAATAAACAAGAACTAATTAAACAAACTGCTCCAATAATTCCTTTCAATCAAGAAAAAACTCTAGAACTGGTAACTTCCCTTCCTTTTACTTTGACAGTAGATCAAAAAAAATCTGCTTGGGAAATTCTAAAAAACATAGGTACAAATAAACCCATGAACAGATTACTTCAGGGTGATGTGGGCTCTGGTAAAACAGTGGTGGCGGCAATTGCTTGTTTAAATTGCGCTCTCCACGGTTTACAATCTATTATCTTAGCTCCAACCGAAATTTTGGCCTTGCAACATTATGAAACTTTTAGTAAAGCTTTAAAAAAATTTCCAGCTAGTCTTGCTCTCTACACTAGAACCCAACAAAAAATAAACCAAAGCGATACCAAAAAAACTATCCTAAAAAAGATGATTGACAATGGGGAGGCCAATATCATTATCGGTACGCATGCCTTGCTACAAGAAAAAATAAATTACCAAAATATTGGTTTAATTGTAGTTGATGAACAACATCGCTTTGGTGTCGAACAGAGAAAAAAATTAAAAGATAAAACCAAAAATTTGTTACCCCACTTTTTATCAATGACTGCTACCCCGATTCCTAGAACCTTAGCCCTAACTATTTATGGTGATTTGGATATTTCTCTAATCAAAACTAAGCCAGTAGGTAGAAAAAAAATTATTACCAAAATAGTGTCTGAACAAAATCGCAATCGAGCTTACCAATTTATTGCCAGTAAAATACAGACTGGGGGACAAGCCTTTGTTATTTGTCCTCTAATAGATGAATCAGATAAACTGGGGGTCAAAGCGGCAACCAAAGAATATGAAAAATTGGCAACCAAAATATTTCCGCAATTCAAAATTGGTTTACTTCATGGCAAAATGAAAGCTAAGCTAAAAGAAAAAACCATGACTGATTTCAAAAACCAACAGCTTGATATTTTGGTTTCTACTTCGGTTATTGAAGTTGGTGTTGATGTGCCCAATGCTAATTTGATGATAATTGAAGGGGCTGATAGATTTGGACTGGCTCAATTACACCAATTTAGAGGCAGGGTAGGTCGTTCCAATAAACAATCTTACTGTTTACTATTTACTGATAACCAAACCGCAAAAGTATTACACCGCCTGCAAGCTATGGTGCTTTATGACGATGGTATTAAACTAGCCGAATATGATTTAAAAACCCGGGGTAGTGGTGAAATCTATGGCACTCGTCAATCCGGCTTTATCAATTTAAAAATTGCTGAACTAAATGATCTAACGATGATCAAAAAAACTAAACAAGCCGCTCAGATAATAATCAGCCAATCACCGACTTTGGATTTGTTTCCTGTATTGAAAAAGAAATTTTTGACAATAAATCAAACTTTACATCTAGAATAACTTGACAAAAACAAAAAAATTTATTATCGTTTAATATTATTTCTTTAAAAATTTTTGATCTGACCTGCCGAATCAGATCATTCATACCACCGGTCACTTTTAAATAATTTGAGAGTATACCTCACTCTCTCTTTTATTTTCCGTGACCGGAAATTTTTACAACTCATCTATACGATTTTCGTATAGCAAAAATATAAACAAAAAGAAAAGGAGCTAACATGCGCCATTACAACAAATCACCTTAAACACTTTTATTAGTTTTTCGGCAAAATTAAATAACTTATAAAAACTAATATTAGTGAGGTAATTAATGAACAAGAGTGCCAATACTTCAGTGGCTGTACTAACCAAAACCAAAGAAAAAAAATTTCCACAATTGGATAAACGTGTTTTATCTGCCGATGATATAGCTAAATTTAAAGAAATTATTGAAAATGAGATTAAAGAAACATCAAGCTTTCATGAAGAAAATTTACTAGAAATATATAGTGGCAAAGGCCTGGCAAATGAAAACAATTTAAGTGGAAATAATTATAGTTTTGGTTCTCAAACCGAAAATATAAACACGTCAGTTAGACTGGCAGAACACGCCAATAAAGCCCTTAGAGGTAATTTAAATGCACTCCGGCGAATTAATGAAGGAACCTATGGACTTTGTCCAATTTGTGTCGCCAATAACCACGGGGTTATAAAAGATAAAGCTGATTGGGAAAAAGTAAAAAATAATCCCGAAAACTATATCTCCTACCAGCGACTCAATGCTTACCCTGCGGCCAAACACTGTCGCCTTCATACAAAATAATTCGTTAGACGGCTATGCCAATAGCCGTCTTTTTTATATAAAAAAATAGTGTTAAAATAAAAATATACTTAATACTTAATTCTCAATTCTTAATTCTAAACCTATGGGCATATTTAAAAATATCTTTGGTGGTGGACAAATAAAAACTGGTTCGCAACTAAATAAAAGCTATGGTCCAGATTCTTTACATCAAAAATTATCTGAAGCCAAAATCAAAGGTGGCTCGCAAACATCCAATCTATCAAGCACTGATTTAAAAAAATTTGAAGATATCATAGCCAAGCACGCCAGTTACCTCCCCCCGGGTGGTAAATTTTCCGGTCATACCAAATACAAAATGCGCATGGAAGCTCATAAACTTTTTAAACAAAATAAGATCTCTTGGGAAGATCTGAAAGATTTTGAAAAAATTGTGAAAGCACTGTGATTAGAAATTAGCTTATAGCTTCTAGCTTGTAGCTATTAGCTTTCAGATAAAAACAGTTAATAATTTCCCTAAAAACTATAAGCTAACAGCTATAAGCTATTTTGTACTGCGTCTAAAATATTTTCTACTTGGATAATTTCCACTTTACTACTGGTAATTTTGATATTAATTTTAGGGATAATAATTTTTTGATAACCCATGCGAGATGCTTCTCTAACTCTTTTTTCTAGTTGCCCTGGTGCTTTGATTTGGCCAGATAAGCTTACTTCTCCCAAGGCTAGGGTTGGTTGAGACGTGGTGATATTTTTTTTAGCTGATACAATCGCTAAAATAATAGCTAAGTCAAGTCCCGTGTCTTTACTAGTTATTCCTCCGGCTAAATTTACAAAAACATCGTCACTACTTAAATAAATCTGCGCTCTTTTTTGCAAAACTGCCAATAGCATCTCTACTCGTTTATAATCAAGTCCAGTGATAGTTCTTTTGGGATAACCAAATTTTGTACTAGAAGTTAGAGCTTGAATTTCTACCATAAAAGCGCGACTACCTTCCCAGATGACCGAATGAATCGTTCCGGGGCTAAACTGTTGACTATGGATAAAAATTCCGGCTGGATCTTTGACTGGTTCTAGACCTTTGGCAACCATTTTAAATATCCCTACTTCACCCGTTGAACCAAAACGATTTTTTACTGATCGTAAGATGCGAAATTGTTGTTGTTTATCTCCTTCCAAGTACAATACTACATCAACTAAATGTTCCATAGTTCTGGGACCAGCCACCCGACCCTGTTTAGTAACGTGACCTATTAAAATAATACAAATATTATTTTTTTTGGCAGTTTCCATAAGTTTAGCTGCCACTGCCCTAATTTGTGATACTCCTCCAGCTTCCGTCTCTACCTCTTCATAAACCATAGTTTGCACAGAATCAATAACTGCTAAATCTGGTTTGAGTTTGGTTAAAGTTGCACAAATTGCACCTATTTGAGTTGAGGCAATAAATTTCAAATTAGCAGTGTTTATTTTCATTCGTTCAATTCGCCCCTTTACCTGTTCGGCAGATTCTTCACCGGATACATACAAGGTATTTTTATTTTGTTTGGCTAAATAATCAGTAATTTGCAAAACCAAAGTTGATTTTCCTACCCCCGGATCTCCGCCTAAAAGCACTAGCGAACCTGGTACCAAACCACCTCCTAAAACTCTATCTATTTCTAGTTCACCTACTGGTAATCTCCTAATATTACCAGCTTGCACTTGGCTAAAATCAACAATATCCGCCTCCCCGAGCGGATTAAAATTGGTATTATCTTTTTTATCAGAGCGGACAGCTACATTTTCTTCTTGTAGAGTTCCCCAACCTCCACATTCACGGCATCTACCTTCCCATTTTTGAAATTGCGCCCCGCACTTAGAACAAGCAAAAATTTGTTTCATAATATTTTAGGGATTTTCAGTTAAACAGTTATTATATATTCCCCAAGCTTCACGTCCATATTGTTCTGCTGCCTCGCCACTGCCGTTGTATTTACGAAAACAATCTTGTGTTACATTTCCTGGACAAATATTTTTCCATAAACCAACTACTGCATCAAGATTAATATCTAGTTTAAACAAACTTTTTGGATCATATAATTTATTGCCAATTTGTCGACAGTGTGAAGCACCATTGCAAGCTGGGCCATCAGGAAAAATTGTAATTTGACCCAAACCAATACCGTGAGAAAATCGCCAATCTAAACCAAGATCAGCTTTTCCTGTATTCACGGCATCATCATTTACAGCTGCGCCAGTAATACTACAAACAGCTGTTGATTTTTTACCACTATACATCAAACAACCATTATTTACGAAATCACGACGTGATTTGATTCCGTCTTTTCTAACATTTTCATCATGACCCAAAGCATCTACTCTGCCCGAAGACTCTTTGGTAAAAATCGTAGCTAAAACACAATAATGAACATTGTTTGCCTGAGAAACTTGTCTCATAGCATTTTTCATCTCTTCACTAAAAGCTTTAACCGGTCTAGTGCCAGTAATTTTTTGATAAGCATCACTACCAATTAAGGTTATGCCTTCAACTTCATTTATTTTTAATGGATCAAATCCAACTAAATTTGGATTTATATAATATAAAACCGTATAAGAGCTAACCACCAATAAAAGTCCAATAAAAGAATCGCGGATAGTTTCTTTGGCTTTATTGATTCCTTCCGCACTACCAGCCGCTGCTAACCACTGCATGCCACCAAAAGCCATGTAAGCAACTACTATCACTCCAATCGCGCCGATTAACCAATTAAACAGTAGGGCAATGTATTTTGATAAAAGTTCACCATTCACCTCAATTCCTTGTCCTTTATTGATAGTAAAAACTTTTCCACCAAATTGAACAGATCCAGGAATTGTAACTTGCGGCGTAAATGTGATTGGCTCTGGTTCTTTTACAGTATCACTGGGGGTTGATGTGGTACCATAAAAAGTATTACCGATTGTATAATCAATACAAGCAGTTACCATAGTTTGAATTGGATTGGGATTGTTGGGGTCTTGAGGTTTAAGACAACAGACGTGAGTTTTGGGATTGGCAATACAACCAGCACACTCAACGTTGTTTCCACTAGAACTAATACAATATCCACTATTGCAATTGCCTACTTCGGTATAACCAGCATCCTGACAAACTTCCAAATCGCCAGCTAAAACTGGAGAAACAAAAAATAAATTAAAAAAGACAACTAGCAAAACTAAACTAAACCATCCAATATTGTTTTTATAACTGCTCATTGATGATTTCACTTAATTCTTCACTAGAAAAATATCCTCGATAAGGTGTATTGTCTATGAAAAAATAGGGTACGGCATCTATCTCCAAATCAGTGGCCTCAATATTATTCTCATATACTTTTTGTTCCATCTGACCCTCATTTAAACAAGTATTAAATTCTACCAAAGATAAATTGAGAGTAGTGGCTAGTGATTCTAAAAATTTTAAATTTATGTTGGCTTGATTTTTTAAAACCTCGTATTGATATTCCCAAAATTTACCTTGCGCATTGGCGCAATATACTGCTTGCTGAGCTAGCATACCTTCGTTGGTTGAAGCGGTTCCTTTCCAAACAATACGCAAAATGTTTTCCGGATATAACGCCCATAACTTATAGATTTCATTTTGTTGATCTTTACACAACGGACTAAAAAGATCACAGTAATAAAAAATCGTAACTTTGGCAGAGCCAGCGCCTTTTCTAACATCATCGGGTAAAACTTTGGGGTATAAAATCTTAGCATCTCTTATCAAGGGGTCGCCATAGGCTATTTTTGGACCAGCAGCATATTTAACAGTAGCTGGACGATTATCAATATTTACAGCTGCTTCTGCCAAAACAAACAAAATAATACCAATAAACAACAAGACAACACCAGCGCCAAAAAAAATCCAAATTGAAGTGGATGCTTTGCTATTTGTCTTGTTTGGTTTTTTATTTAATTTTTTAGACATAATAAATAAATTTTATAATTTTGTAATTTTTAATTTTATAAATAAATCAAAATTTTTAAACTTAAATATTCTTAGAAATCTTGGCAAATATGAGAGTTAATTCATGAGCTTCTTGCCATAACTGTTTACATTTTTCTTTATGATTTGGGGTGGCAACCGCTAGCATTCTCAGCCAATGTTTTATTTCGTTGGATTCTTTTTGACAAATTCTTATTTTATTTTTAAAATCTTTTTTTGAACTAGCTTGATTGGCTTCCATATAGTTAGCTCCAATACTAGTACTTGATTTTATTAACTGGGTAATAATTGGAGAAACTACTATATCTTTTTGTACTAATCTTATAAACTTAATAGTTTCTTCTCCAAATTTAGCGACCCTCTCCTCAAGGTCATATTTCATTTTATTATTTAAAAATTAAAAATTATTTGAAAAATTATAAAATTAAAAATTAAAAATTCTAAAGATTTATACTATAAAGTCCACCAGTGGCTTTGTCGACAAAATAAAGTTCACTTTCATCTTGCGAAACCATCACTTGACTAGCGGTGTACTGTGATAAATCGCCAACTGGTTTAGCCAGTAGCGTTTTAGCACCAGTGGTTAAATCGATCCGGTAAAACAAATCAGGAATCGTATCAGCTACTTCAGGAACATAAGCTGCTCCCTCCGGTAAATATTCTGGCACTGCACAATAAGCACTGGCACCAGAAATAGCACATTTATCCAGCCAGGTTTGTACACCTAAAGAATTGTTATTTAATCCAATATTATCCCCATCAGCCCGCGTAACCCACAGCATCGGTCTAGAACCTGAAGCATCTGAATATATTTGATACAATACATTCTTACCATCAGCCAACCACTCGCCTTCAAAACCTCTCCCTTGAACAGCTAAAGATTTAAAATTTTCACCATATTGTCCAATCAAGTATACTTCGGACTGATTCAATCCTTTACCCTCCCTGTAAAAAGCAATTACTTGATTATTCGGCGACCAAGCAACCTGTACATCTTCTTCGGCATTGTTCATAGGTTCAATAAATTTTATTTCGCTACCATCGGGAGTAGCTATACCTAGCCAGTCATCATTGGGTAAATCTGACTGCCACTTAAAACCAATATTTTCGCCACCCCGAGAAAAATTAAACTCGGTCATTTGTCGTGGCAGGGTAACTTGCTTATCTTGAGTAAAATCGTAAAAAATATTGGTACTATCAGGGTATTCCAAAATTGCCTTATTGCCGTCTGGCGACCAGGCAACAGAATCGACATTGAAAAACCTTTTATCTGACAAAGCTTGGACTTCGCCACTGGCTGTTAAACGATAAAATTTATTGTCAGCTGTATCATAATAATTGAAACTTTTACCATCACCAATTGGTTTAATCCCTAAGATATCTTTATTCACCACCGTTTTGGCTGTGGTTAAACCGCCAATCGCCCGATCACTAATAGTTGGTTGATTGGTAGTAGGTTGGCCAGTAGTAGTAGATGTTTGCCCGCCAGGTTGTACTACTTCACCAGAAATAGGTAATCCCGTAATCGGATCAATTACTACTCCCGCAGGCGGACCTTCACCAATATCAGGTAATTGTCCGGTTTGACCAGGCGGAGTATCAGTAGGAGTTACTGGCCCTTCAGGTTGCCAAAACATTGACCAAAGTAAATACGCCAAACCAACAACAATGATTGCAAAAATAATAATTTGTATAATTTTTTTTCTATTCATAAGTAAATTTCTTCAATTTTTTAACCTGCATCGAAATCATAATAATTCGCAATCATAACCCAACATTTATTACTACATGACCCACCTAAAGGTGGTACCGTGGTACAATTAACTTCTACCCAGTCATAATAAATATTATCACCTGTTGCATAAAAATAATCAGATACTGAGGTACTTGGTTTATTGGCGGAACATTTTGATTGCTCTGAACTTATACAAATTGAATCCATATTTCTAGACGCTCTATTTGAATCAGTACAACTAACTTCTACTTGAACGGTTGGCAATTTAAACCATTCAAGTACACGCGGTTCACCACTTTCAGTACATATACCCTGACCCTGGCTACAATTAATCCTGGTCATACTATAAGTCTCGGTAACATTACTATTATTATCTAAAACTTCTACCGAACTATAATCAGATTCTTGATATATTTGGCCTAAATAACAAGAATTTGCATTGCCTGCACCTATTTCAATCAGCGCTTGGGTAACAATAATTTGTAAACGACAAGCTTTGCTAGAAAAATCAGAATTTAACACAGTCTTTTGAACATTTTGTAAATATTGATCAAATAATTCACAGGTATCTGTGTCTTGAGACTGACACCTAGAGCTAATTGTACTTAAATTAACACACTCAAAACCTGCATCTGATGAACCGCCGGTATTTAATTTAGGTAAACAATATAAACCTTCTGAACATTTTAACCCCTGACAGGTATTATTTGAATTTATTTCAGAATAATATGAAGAATTACACCAGGTATCTTCTTTATTTACTTTCACTTTACTCTCATCACCTACTTTTATCCATTTTTGTACACTTTCGGTATCAACACAATAATTCATGAGAAAATGAGGTTTAATCCTTTCCACTCTAACATAATCAAAATTTACTAAACGAGAATTAATAGTTCCTAACAACACATAAGAACCAACGGCCAATAACAAACCAATAAAGGCACCTTGGATAGTATCCTTGGCTTTGGCAATTTTTTCTGCACTACCAGCTGCCATCATCCATTCAAAACCACCCCAACCAATATAAGCAACAGCAATAATACCAATAACATATATAAAATAGGTATATATTACTTTTAAATATTCAGGAAACTGAGAAACTTTTTGCAAGGATCCGCCGCTTTGCACATCAGGTATAGGAACCGATAAATTTACTTCATCAGGTTTAACATAACACTTACCATACTGAGCTCCATCGCTTGCCTTACAATACTTTTGAAAATCACTATCACCTTCTTTAAAAAAATAGTTTGCTGTGTCACTACCAGCTTGCCCTAAACACTGTTCTTGTGTCCAACAATCACCAGGTAAATTTTGTGCATAAACAAAATCAACCACACCAAAACCAAGTAAAGTTAAAAAAATAATTATAAATAATTTTTTGTATATTTTTATTTTCTTCATTTATTTCTTATTCATTTTACCTATACCAACATACAAAACGCTAATTGACCACCAAGGTATAATGCCAGTAAATGGTAATATCTCAAGTATCGGAGCAATAAAACCAACCACTTTTTTCTTACCAGCATCGTGCATAAATAAATAAGTCCATAAGAGGCCTGCTACCACAATATCAATTATCCAATCTAGCCACCAAACAAGTTCAAACGAAGCAACATCAAAAGCGTCTTTTACACCAGCTACTAACATCATAAAATACCACATCACCCCAACACGCATAAAACCACCTGCTAAAAATTCTCCACCAATATCTTTGGCTCCTCGGGCAATATTTACTGCGCCTGCAACTTTATTGCCCGCTGCAACTTGTGCTGCTCCCTTACTAATTCTCTTAGCACTTTTTTCTAAATCACTAGTTTTTTTTAAAAGTCCTGTTTGATCTTGATTACTATCAACTTGTTTATTAAATCTATTACTAGCTAACATTTCATTCATACCCTGGGAACGTGAACTGCTAATCCGTTGTCTATTTAATTCACGTTTATAATTAGTTTCATTATCAACCATATTATTTTTTCTCTGGACCTAAATTAAAATCTGATACCAACCAACTATTTCCTTGTTTAGTCAATTGTAAATCTATATCTTGATAAAAAACGCGCTCATTGCCTTCACTCACCTCTCTTTTTTGGGTCTTAACCAAAACAACCGCAGAATTTTCTGTTTGCGATTCTACACTGACTGATAAACTTTTGGTACTGAGTGAATAATCCATTTGCTCACCAACTGTACTGGCGCGTAAACTCGATAAATCATTGTAAACTTGTTCAGTTACCACTGATCTTATATCATCAATATTTTGCCAAGCGGCACCAGTGGAAAAACTACCAAATCGTTCGACAAAATATCTACTGTTATTGACAATAGAAGCATAATCGCCAATTTCCTGTTCTGACTTGCCAACAATCTGTTGGGATAGAGTTTCTTGCACCTGCTCGTCAGGCACAGTAGTAGTAGCTGATGGTTGATTTGTTATTGGTGGTTGACTAACTACGGGTTGTTCTCTCTGTTTCCACCACCACCAACCAAAAAATAATCCAAAAAGTACCACTAGTACCAACAATATAATGAGTAATTTTTTTATTTGGGGGTTCATATATTTTAGCTTATAGCTTGTAGCTTATAGCTTGTAGTTTTAACCTTCTAAAAGCTATAAGCTAAAAGCTGATTTATTAAATCTCCATCTCTTCAGCTTGTTTTTGCTGACGATTGAATTCTCTTTTAGCTTCTTCGATTTCCAATAACTGTTTAGGATCAGAGGTAATCAACTGATCCTCAGTATAGGAAGCCACAATTTTTATAGCTGCGTGCTTAGAGCCGGCAAAAAATATACCCTCACCAACACCACACTCCAGTAACAAATATTTTTCACCTTCAGTCAACATAAAAGTCTTTTTAACTACATCGATTGAAGCGGGTGATTGTTTAAGTAAAAGTTGCAAAGATGAATTGGTTACAATTGCTTGACCATAAGGACTGCGTAAAAAGTCATTTACATCCTGGGTAATGGTGGTAACACCTAGATAATATTTACGACAACGTTTTACCAAAGCATAAATAAATTTGGCGCTATCATCATTTTGCATCAGCCACCAAGCTTCATCAATAACTAAAATTCTTTTTTTCAACTCTGATCGGACAATGTTCCAAATATAATTGACAATGGTATAAATTGCTATTGGCCTTAACTCGTCTTCCAAATCCCTAACGGAAAAAGTGATTAATTGATTGTCTAAATCGATATTGGTAGGGCTATTGAACAGACCGGAAAAAGTACCTTCCGTATATTTTTTCAAACGCAAGACCAAATCATCTCCCCCCTCCATACCGGATAATACTTCTTCAAAATCAGACA
The DNA here is from genome assembly GCA_964493305.1 of uncultured Gammaproteobacteria bacterium. GTDB lineage: Bacteria > Patescibacteriota > Patescibacteriia > S139-126 > S139-126 > DYGA01. Next base: position 118,024 of record CAZBLW010000002.1, on the reverse strand, counting down.
TCAAAGGTGGTTCAACCTGAGATAAATCCGAACTTGGAGTAATGTCTTTTTTGGCATAAGTTTCCAGCAGTGCCCGATCAATAATTGAATCTTCCTGATGGGTAAGATTGCCAAGCATGAGTCTCATTAAACCCTTGAGGGTTATAACAGCACTGCGGATAATGTCTGCTGGCTTCATATCATCAACTTTACGCGGTAGGTCAAAGGGATTTATTTTACTATCGCTAGAAAGTGAAATGTTAATATAAGTTCCCCCGACCGCATCGGACAAATGCTTATACTCTTTTTCTGGATCAATAATTATTACATCAGTACCCATCATCAAACTGCGCAATACCTCGAGTTTGATAGCATAACTTTTACCAGCACCCGATGTGGCAAATACGACCGAATTGGCATTTTGTAAAGAAAATCGATCAAATAAAATCAGGCTGTTATTATGACGATTGATACCATAAAGTATACCTTCATCACTGGTTAACTCTGAAGATATAAAAGGAAAAGAAGAAGCCACTGGTGAAGAATTCATATTAAATGAAATCATCAATTCGTCATTACCCAAAGGTAAAGTAGAATTGAATCCTTGTTCGGCTTGATACAATGTTCTTTTGGTATAGACCAGTTTACCCCCAAATAATGATTCGATTTTTTCTGTTAAATTATCCAGCTCATCTTTGGAGTTGGCATACATCGTGACATACAATGCGTATTGGAAAAATTTTTCTATACCTTGAGTAAGATCATCGCGCAATTTTTCAATATCCTGCAAAGCTGTTTCTCGGATTGGATCACGGGGAGCGCCTTTTTCGGCATCCGCAATAAGTTGTGCTTCCAACACACCGACTTTATTTTTCAATTGCTTCAAAACTACTTCAGCTGGAATGGGATAAAAAAACATTCCAATATCCATAGTGGCAGAATAATTAATTACTGGCGCAAACCAACCTACTGAAATATATCGAGGATAATTAATCACAAAAATACTGCGGACAAATTTTGATCCCAATTCCAAATACGATGGAGTGACTTTGAAAGCAGCCGGGGCGATAATATCCCGAATTTTTATGGTGCCTTCACGAAATACTTTTTCTGCTTCCAACAACTGTTTTTCATCCAAAGTTTTTTCTACCTCAACTTCTGCCTGCTCACGACGAGAAAGTATTTGTTTGACTGGTCTCTTCTTTTGTAAGGCTTGTTTGGGGTTAAACATGGTAATTAGGGATTAGCTTATAGCTTTTGGCTTTTAGCTTATGACTTCTTAATTGTATTTATCTAAAAGCTAAAAGCTAACAACTAAAAACTTTATTAATTGGTTCTCAATTTATTAACATCAGCTAATTTTTGTTGTTCATAAACATCAATATTGTAGGTATTGTAATACATCTCAATCAAACTTTGGGTATCAAGTTTTACTGAAGTTAAACCAATGCTAGCTAAATTGGACATTACAAAATCGACTCTTTTATCCAACAACTCCAAATACTGTTCATATTTTTTCTTTTGTAAGGTAATAACTCGGGCCGGGGTAAAAACCGCTGACAATCTTTGTAAAAAACTGGGTTTTTCAATATCAGTACCACCATAAGGTACAATAATATAAAAACGCTTACTCATAATCTCTCCCAATTCCACCAATTCTTTAACATACTCGCGATAATCACTAATTTGCGCACGCAATAACTCATTGGTCAACATTCTTTCTCTTTGGGCCAGTTGCTCTAAATAAATATCAATATTTAGTTTTCTTGATTGAATAACAATCTGTAAAGGAAAATCCAAAGCATTTAAAAAACTAACATAAGCGGAGATAGTAGCGTTTTGTTCATCCTCTGATTTTAAAGCAAAGTTGATTGAAGAAACCAAAAGCACTGCTCGCAAGGTGCCATCTTTCAAAACTACTGAATCATTTTTAATCTCAGCAATGTCCAAATACTGCTGAGTTGAAATAGAAACTTTTTTATTGGCCAATTTTTTTGATTTCATTTTAGTTTTCTCCTTTATAATAACCGCCTGTATTTACTACTAAAGATAATTCCGATAGTCGCGTGGAATTTATTTGTTTAACAGGCGATTTGATAACTTTTACAGTATTCAATAAATCATCTTCTTTTTTGTCAGTATCTGGTTGTTTATCTGCTAAAGTAGCATTGTCTTTGGCCCACACCCGTAAAGATGGGCGCATGATAGTTTGGATAACATTGAGTAAAAAAATATGAAAAGGGGCACCATTGACTTTTAAAAAACCAAAAGCTGCTCCCAGGGCAACAGTAAAAATTGAAGCCAGTAAAAATCCGGAAAAATCCAAGGTCTTAAAATAAGTAAACAAAGCTCCCATCACTACGATCATAATCACAAATTGTCTGACGGTGATTGGGCCTAATATTTTACTTTCAACATCAATAAATTGTGGGACTAAAAATTGTTGCATGGTAATTAGCTTATAGCTTTTAGTTATTAGCTTGTAGCTTAGCTATCATTTTATTAAGCATTTTCATCACTTCTATTAATAACTCGTCTACTTCAGCATAACTCTCTGATGTTATATTAAATAATCTTTTTGATAACTCGATTTGTGTTTCCAACTCAGCTCCAGATCCGTATGCTATTCTTAAAAAATAAATAAAATCTTTTCTAGTACCTCTATTTCTGCCTTCAGCTATATTGGATGAGATTGAAACTGCTGACCTTTTCATCTGCATCGACAATCCAAATATTTCTTCTTTAGGAAATTTACCAATTAATTTATATGTGGCAACTACTAAATCCATTCCTTTTTGCCAAACTATCAATTCTTTATATGATTCTACCATTTTCTTCTACCTAAAAGCTAAAAGCCATAAGCCATAAGCTAATACCTCAACTCTTGATTCAAATCCGATATTTTTTCAAACTCTTGTACTGATAAAATATCCTCGCCCAACTGCTCTCGCTCTCTAATCACTTGGCTGATTGATTTTCCCTGTTCCATACTTTGTCGGCCAATATCCAAATACATATTATAAAGTGGTGATTGGCGCCAAGCTTTGATACCTTCAACTTTCTTGTTGAAAGATTCTTCTTCTAGTGCATCAATCTTATCCTTGATATGACTAATATTATCCAAAGCACTGGTGCCGATACGATGAAGCTCAGCTAAATTCATATATTTCAACTCTTCAATCGGTCCCCGCACCCTTTCTATAGGTCTAACATCACTCACTCTTGGTCTCACATCTGTTGGAATTGGTCTTTTGGGACGGGGTGGATTTATTATTTCACTAGGAGCTTGTTTTATCTCCGGTTCTTGCCATTGGGGTTGGTGGGTAAATTCTGGTTTAACTTGAGCTAAAGTGTCAGCCAATCTATCATGCGGTCCTTGATCTGCTTCATTGAATTTATAAACATCGTCAGCTTGTTTTATTAAATTATCCAGTTCCGAAGATGCTGGTGGCGAATATTTACCAGCTTCAATTTGTTCAATTTTTTCCGTCACTAAAGACATCAGAACATCAGCTTCAGATTCACTTAAACCAGCTCCACCTTCAGCCATTGACCTAGTCAGAGCATCTCTGGTTTCTGCCTGCTCTCTAACATGTTTCAGTCGGGCAAGTAAGATATTTTTTACTTTTTTTGTGCTGTTTTCACTGGCAAGCCTGACGCCACTCAAGGTAATAATTTCATCAACCGCTGGATCTAAATCAATTTTTGCTTCCAGACCTTTGTCTGCGGCAATTTGATTGACTTCTTCTTCATCATCAGGATGAAAATAAAATGCCGCTCCAGCTTGTTTTTGCCAAATAGTCGGAGGTGGTGGCATTAATTGTTCAGCTGACTCTTCTTCGCTAACTAAACCTTCTTGGGTAAATAATTCACTAGATGGCGCGGTTGGTTTTTTCTCTACTACTTCAAAACCGGCTGGTAAATCTTCCAACCTACCACCGATTAAAACTCGAAAATTACCTTGTTCATCTTTGACTACAATTTCATCAGAAACATCAAGATCTAATTTTTCTTCATTTATATTTTTTGGTATTTGTTCTTCCATACTAGTTATTATAGCAGATAAATTTAAATAATTATTAATTTTAAATTATCAATTATTAATCAATTTTAAAATTTAATAATTTTATAATTCATTTAAAATTTAAAATTGATAATTTATAATTTTTATTTTTAATCCGCTAGCTCCAACCTATCACCTTTATCAATTATTCCTTTCCATTTAAACATCCCTGATTTCATGTCTCCATAAGCTATCGGTAAATACTGTTTATCACCCGCGCGTTTTAACTCATTGACCAATTTTATCGCCAATACCGCTGATTCATTTTCATCAAGTTTAAGAATATCTTTTAAAATGTGCTGTAAGAAATAAGATAAATAAACCGGCTCGCGTAAATTTTTTTCAAAATGATCAGCAATTTTTTCCGTAAACTTTTTAGCTAAATGTTTTTTAAATATCTCTTTTATCTTATCATCACGTTCAAAAATTTCATCTAAGTATCCATTTCTGGCCAATACCAATAAATGAGCGATTAATATTATATTATTTTTATCATTGATAGCTTGATGAAAACTATTTTTAAACTCCAATGTTTTTTTATTGTAATCAATTAAATTATCCGCTTCCAATACTATTTTCTGCCAGGAAAATTTATTTAAATTATAGGACTGCATCAATGCTTGATAACTAAATTCTTTCTCTTTGATGGGCTGATCTGCAGTTTGATTTCTGATTTCAAAAATTTGCTTGATACTTTTTTCAAACTCGCTTATTTTATCCATTCTAATCTCTTCAATAACACCCTTTTTCAATACTTTCAATTTATTGTCAGCTTCATCAATATACAGCATAACTTCTTCTACGCCTTCCGCATCCATGGAGGAAGTATTTAGTACTTTATAAAATTTAAGTAAATGACCAATTTTATTTCTTACCAATTCATCAAAACCAAATTCTTTTTGGGCTTTATCAAGATAGTTGGTAATTGCAACAACACCAAAATCTTTATTTACTAGTTGATTTTCAAAATTAACCATTAATTCTGCTACTGACACTCTATTATCTGGCAAATTTATTCCTTTACTAGCTACAAAAAAAACTTGACTATTACTTCTTAAAGATTGAACAATTTTTTTCTTCCACTCATCCCTTTCTTCATATATCAACTCGCCCATTAAACAAGCATCAAATAAATCAAAAAAGATCGTCGCTTGGCTGTCGGTATAAAACGGTATATCATACTGCTCTACCCAATGATCTTTCATAAAAACTACCAACTCTGGTAAAGCTAGTTGATTTAAGGTTAAAAAATTTGTTTTAATAAAAAAATTATTGTAGGTTTTAAATTCATTGGGGTATTTTTTTTCAAAATCTGGATTATTTTCTAGATAAAATTGAAAAAATATTCTAAATTTTTCTGCTTCTTCAAACTGCCACTCATCAACTACATTTTGTAAATGTATTGTAAGAGCTTGATAAACTTCCGTGCTTGCTAAGTTGATTAATTTATTTTCTACAGGCATAAAAATTATGAAATATTACGCATATTATTCATTTCACTGACAGCTCTTTCGTAATCTTCTACGCTTGCCTTGACTGTATCATCTAATTTATCTAACTTTCTCGTTTTAACCAATTCTTTAAGTTTGTCTACAAAACCATTTGGTAATAAACCCCTCATTTCCATCTGACTTAATTCATTTCTTTCAATCTCAGATTTATATAAATTGACTATGGTGCTAGTTTGAATATTCTTTGGATCATTGGCAAATAAATCCATACCATTTCTTTTATAATACATAGCGCCCAACGGACTAAGACCATATTCCATTTTACCCGTTTTTGGATTATACTCTTCTCCTCCTACTGCCAATCTACCAAAACTCCTCGCTTGCATTTGCTGGTGTTTCTTTTCCATTTCAGTAACAGCTGCCAATGAATGTTCAGCTTCGCTAAACCATTTATACTTTCCGTTTTCTTTAGTATTAATTCTAGCTTGATTCCAATGATTTACACTTTCACAATTATATGAAACATCACTAGCCAGACGATGCATATCTTGATCACTAAAACCAGCTTTACCTTTAACAATTTCTTCAAAAAATTTCTTCGTTGAACCCATGCCATCCTTACCGTCTCCATAACCATAACTCAATAAAGCTTCATTGAAATTTCCATCTTTAGCTAATTTCATAGTAATAGCCTCGATGCGTGGACGATCTTTATCCAATACTGCTTTTTTCAAAGATTCAACCAAAACATCAGAATTTTCTTCAAACTGCACTTTTTTATATTCCTCAGCTGCTGTTTCTCTAGCTCTGGCTGCTCGCCAATATCCAGTCTCGGGCATTAATTTTGTTTTTTTCATATCTTGTTGGAGACTGTAGCTTCTTAATTCATCAATCTTTTCTCTCATAGTAGCAATATCTTCAGAACTCAAAGGTTTTAATTGTAAATTTGCCTCCAAACCAGCTATCTGGTCTCTGATTTTGTCTATCTCAGCTTCTGGGGCTTTGGCATTTATTTTTACTTTTAATTCTTTTTCTAACTCAGTAATATTTTCTCTAATTTCAGTTTGTTTTCTTTTGGCCAAAGTCTCATCGTCTTCACTCAATAGTGTTTCTATTTCTTTATTCTCTTCAGATAATAAATTTCTCCGATCTAATCTCTCCCTACTCTGATTGTCTGTTTCACTATCAAATGCGGTCTTGGCTTTTCTTTCGTCCCAATCACCCTGATTTTGATTTTCTTGATAAATCTTATCCCATTCTTCTTTTCTCGTTTTTTCAAAGTCGCCTTGCTCTGTATTTATTTTTTCCAATTCTGTTTTATTGGTCGCCAAATTTGTTTCTAATTCACGACGGTATTGTTTTCCTAAGTTTGGTGTAGCTATTCTTGCTTCCAAACCTTCTATCTCTTTTTTAGCATCTGATGCATCACGAGCTGCCCAACCAGATCTAGTTCTACGTAAAAATACCCTATCCATTACCGTATTGGCTATACCTCGCTCGGTAATTTCATCAATATTTCCCAAAGCCTTAGACATTCTTTTCCGTTTGGTTCTTGTTCTGGATGTATCATATGATTGTTTCCAATCTTTGTAATTCAAAGAAATGCCAGTAATTGCAGCTTGCCTTTCGTTTAAATACCCTGGGGCTTTTTTCAAAGCCCAACCAGCAGCGGCTACACCTGTGCCAATCAAAGCTGCTTTGTTACCTACTTTTTGCACGCGTTGAGCAAAATTGCCAACTGCGCCACCGGATTGAGCGGCTACTTTTTGCGAAATTGCTAGTCCTCCCAACAATAAAGCCATGACCACCATATAATTTAAAAGTACGCTTTGGTCAACATTAGAAGGGATGATTCTAGACATTTCACTTTGTAATTCGCCCGTTCCTTTAGATGAAAATTGATTAGCTACCTCTCCTTGTTGCATCGTAAGTAATGCCAACCATAAAAAGAAAGCTATTACTGGGCCAGAAATTAAATGCTGAAAAAACATTTGCCACCACTGTGACCAATATTTGGGCATAAAGGCATAAGACAAATAAGCCAGTGGTGAAATGATCACCAATACCCACAACATAGCAATACGCCATAATAACACCGCGATCATTACTAGTATCACCATATCAGCAACTAATATCATCACTACTGCTAAAGCACCAGCTACTACAAAACCCCCTTGCAAAGAGCTGGAATCAGTAATACCAGGTGCTTGGGATAGCATTTCATAAATACCAAAACCTTGTGCTAAATTACCTCCGGCTACATCTTTAAATCCGTTGACGAAAGTCAACATTACCACTTGAAAAAAATCTATCAAAAATCCGGCAATGAGCTTGGAAAAATTTACCAAAATTGCCATGATCAACAACTTGGTCAATGTTTTTTGATAATGGTAAGAACTTATCTTAAGTACAGTAGAAAAAGCGATTATCAAGAGAACTACAATAAAAAACATATTAGCCACATCTCTGGCTAAGCCCCAACCAGTAACTACCATGGGCATATTGATGAAGGTATTAAACTGAGCAATATCAATCATTATGCCCACGAAAAACACAAAAAGTACTCCTAAAAACTGAATAATGATTAAAAATAAACCCAACAAAAGTTTCCCCAAGAAACCTATTGGATCAGTAACACCAGCAAATACAGCACTAAAAAAATCAGATGCATTGGCACCCTGAAAAACAAAAAACACACCTACTGTTATTAATAACAAAGTCAGGCTGACAAAAGTGGTTTTATTTATTATCAATTGCCTAAATTTTTTGGGCATGAATAAAATATATTTCATAATAAATTATACCATAAAAACCCATAAAAACAAAACAGGTAAAAATTTAAATTTTTACCTGTTATTTCAAAATAATATAAGGAGTTTTACGGACAGCTGGCGCCAACACAAACTGCGTTATTGAAGACACCTTGACCATATCTTTGTGGCGTAGCACCATATCCCCAATTATCCATCACTTGGATAGTAATATTATAATTAACCGATGGATTAGTGGTGCCAGTATATGAATGATACAAAATATGAGGATCACCTGCACTAGGTCGTTCATTGAAATAACCTTGAACTGTAGTATTGGCTGAACCATCGCCCCAATTGATGTTGTAACTCCGCAAAGGCAGTTGGTCATTGGCGATATTGGTAGTGAAACTAAGTTTGACTGTACCACCATCTGGCAAACTGACTGTCGAGGAAGTATTATTTATTAAAATATTTCCAATCTGTGGTAACACACTGGCGCCAATATTATTCCATCCCCCTCCAACCACTTCCACATAACGCCAAGCGCCATTTTCAAATTGCCATCGATACTCAGCAAGTGACCTGATAAACAATTGACTCAAACTATTTCTAGCCGATACTGTATCAGTATTGGGCATTGGATTTGGTGTTTGCCAAGAACCAACACAAATACCAGTATTCAAACCATCGCCCATATAACAACTCTTAGCAGTTTCATCATCAATACATAAAGTACCCTCTCTAGATCCACCCACACAAACAGATCCAACACAACTACCATTGTAACAAGCATAAGGTGTACCAGCTCTGATATTTGGTCCGGGATTTAATGATCCATCATTTATAGTCAAAGTATTTTCAGCTTCTACATAAATTGGCTGATTACCTGGTTCTGTTGGTCGTGAGTCCCAAGTAGAAGGACTGTTTTCATTTTGCAACTGATTTGAACCATCCTGGAAATAACGAGATAAGCCACTTTGGTAAACTGAGCCAAAAGGCACACTGTCCTTTATATAATTATAATCAAGGGGTGTTACATTGTAACCGCTAAATTGATCAACTCTCGTCCAATAAGGATAAGTATTTATATCACCATTTGGCTCAACTTGTCCCACTTTAGCTAAAACAGTACACGATTCACGTAAATAATAATCTACTGCGTAACCAGCTGCATCACTACCAGAACCACTATAATCATCCATAAAAATAAAGTATGCACGTGGTTGACCTTGATTTGTAAAAATTACTCCGAACTTTAAATAATCATCAGAACCACTACAAGAATTGGGAACTGGTTTATCTTCTTGTGAATCTCTATAACCACAATCAGCTACCCAGGCAAACTCATTATCAGCCATACCGTTAGCCATAGCAGTATCTATAGTAGCTGCTACCTGAGCTTTAGTTAATCTATGTGCATTAGTCAGAGTTACACGGTCAGGATACTCGCCGCGAGTTGAAGTTTTCCTCAAAATTATTTTTTCTATATCATATTCAAAATATTTATTTTCAGGTGTATTGTTTATATCGCCAAACATATATCTAGTACCATCACCCCTTGAACAACCACCAATGGTGAATTGTACCCCATTCTGTATACCGGACCAATTTGCGCAACTATTATTTTCAAATATAAAAGGTCTTTGTCCTACATATGATGGATAAAAAGGTACAAAAGCACCTCTGACAGCATTTAGTTTATAATCATTGTGTGCATAAAAACCCCAATTTGGATTAGAGCTTTCATTACCAGACGAAACTTCGCAAAAATAAAGAGGTACTTTTTCTCCAAACACCAAAGGTCGCTCGTTGATTTGAGCTACTGAACCTTTGATAATATCAATCGGCCACCAATTCACACAATAGCTGGGGTTTCTCGGGTCTACTTCGGCACAAAAACCTGGCCAACCAACATATGATTTTGTGCCTTTTACATAATTACATTCAGGCGATGAACTTTCCGGATACAAACGGCAACGCTGACTAACTAATGTTTCTGGCGCATTCATTACCTGCAAAGCTGGTAGGATAGTCAAACCGTCAACAAATACAGATCCTTCTCTGATATTTAATAGTTCGGCCCTGATAGTCACGTTATTGGCTGTATTGCTAAACTTAATAGAAAATGACTGCCAACCTCCCGTACTATAATCTTGTCTTGGTCCAAATTCAGCTAATGTGTTACTACCTTGCAAAATTCTAATATTAGCACCAGCGCTATTATTCCCAGTGGTAATATTTTCCCACCTAATTAAACCTGACAAAATATATTCCGAAGGTGACAATGACAATGGTTGATTCAAGAAAACATTACTATTACCTGCACTAGCATTATTGGGATTAATTGAAATTTTTGCTGCTCTTATACCTGATATTGATTGACTGTCAGGCATTACTCGACAAGTACTATTGGTATTACAATTTGAACCAGCAGTATCCCAATAAGGAAATGGTGATTGCAGGGGCTGATTGGTAGTAATAGTTTCTTCAAAACTTGGGTTGTATAAAATATTAGCTTCATTGCCGACTTGAGTCATTAAGTTATATGGTAAATAACCAGGAGTAGTACCATTGCCACTGGCAAAACCTGACCAACTCATACCCGCTTTGGTATAACCACTCATAAGTCGTAAATCTTCTACAGTATAGGGATTAGTATAACCAGTAGCTCCACTAATTTGCTGACCAACAATTTCTGTATTAGGAAGTACTGGGAAACTATTACACTCACCGCTATCATTTAAGCCATCGCAAATTCCGATATCAAAACATTTATCATCGCGGTTGCCCTCAGTATCATAAGATTCTATCCTTGTCTTACAATACAACCACTCATCACAAGCTCGATCTTTTTGTACTTGTAAAATTATATTGGCACTATTTTCCGCGGCATTGGGACTGCTTAGAGGTACACTACCATCGGGCGTAGCTGGGGTATAGGCGTTGGCGGTAAAGGCTTGCGGTGTGCCGTCAAGTTTGTTGAATAACCGACAACCGCGCTCCCGATCAACCAAGCCATTACAAGCAGCGGTGTTGACTGATTGTTCTAAGTAGAAATAAGAACTCTTGGTAATATCCGGATCACCTTCAGGATCAACATATTGACTACAACCCATGGCTTCCGATGAGCACATACCTACCCAACCATCATAATTGGGATCAGTGGCTGCAATTGGTTGTATGGGATAATCTTGTAATTGTTCACAAAGAGTTTCTGTACCGCTTTGGTACCAATTGGCTGAAGTTCTACCGGGTAACAATTTATATTCGCAAGTACGATTGCCGGGGTTGATTAAGTAAGTGGTGGCGCCAGTGCGTTCGCTAGTATATTGTTCACAATAAAGTCCACCCACACCACACATAGTGGTATTGTAATTTTCCGGACTATCAATAATAAACTTATCGTTGAAAGCAACTACCGTGCCATCTGATTGACGGTCCAAAATAGCTTCACCAGCTAAGGTACAACCAGCAAACTGACTGGAACAATATTTATCCTGATCATCAACCAAATAAACTATATTATCAGCTGGTACTGTCACATCATCAAGCCCCTGCGGATCAGAAAAAGCATTGTTGCCGGTATTGAAATTCTGGCTAAAGGGTGAGTTGGAATTTTTGGTATCAATCATCGCTTTACAACCAACCTTAGAATCACTACACAAAGCGGTGAAACCAAGTAAATCAATTTCATTGCCTCTTGTGTCACGATAAGCCTGACAACCCAGTTGCGCACCGACAAAAGGCTGATTACAAATAGCTGGCGTTTCCCAAGAATCAGCAATCAAATAATAACTATCAGTGACTTCCCGCATAATGATATTGTCGAGATACACATTGGTGGCATTGGTTTGTAAAAACTCATAAGTATTAACCGCCCGATCAAAATTTACTGGTCCCAATCGGTAATACTGCCATTCATCAGTCAAACTGACACTACCAAAACTTCGTTGCGAACCAGCAACAGGTACTAGATCTATAAACTGAATAACTTGTGCTTGAGCTGCATCTATAAATGACCAAATCTTATTCTCTGTCTTTGTAATGCTATTATTCTGATAGGCTTGAATTTCAAATGATAAATTGGCAGAGGCTCCTGAACTTCTTGCCCAAAAAGAAATAGTATAATTTTTATCTTTAGTGATAAGGTTGTTTACTTGTTTTAGAGTTCTAGTACCAACAACTTGCATAGAATGTCCGCCCACATAAACCGATTCACTGGAGTTGAAGCCGTTGATCCAACCTTCACTCGTACCTGATTCAAAATCATCATTTACCACAATGGTCACTACATTGCCTTGATTTCCCCGATATTCTTTACAGCCCACCGCTTCAGCCCGACAGGACCGACTAAATGACTCGATACCATAAATAACACTGGAATCAACTGTTCGTCTCAGCGGATGACAATCATCAGTGGCATAAGTAACGGTCATAATATCTCTGGACCAACTGGTACCTTCGGCGTCAATAAAAGTCCGACAATTTAGTGGGTCATCAGCCGGATCGCAACTATCACCCGTGGGAGCTCCACCACCGGCAGATTGCAAGCGCCAAGTCTTCAACTGATAACCAGAGGTATCACTACCTTCCCAAGTATAGAAAACTTTGGCTGCCGGATCGTTGGGCAAAATACATTCTCTGATAAAACTGAAATAGCGAATGCCTTCACCGCCTTGAGCAACTTCATCTAAATTGGTAAATTGTTCACAGCCCACATCACTCAAACGACAACTGGTAGCTGAAGCAGGGATAATATTTTCAATAACTGGAGATGCTACGGGGTTAGCCCGCCTTTCAAAATAAGTTGGTACTTCCAAATATTGATCATAACCAACACAAGATGCACTACAATAATCATTGTTACCCAATACCGCTGGCACGGGCGGATCACCATTAATGGGTGTATATAAACTACAACCAACCTCAGCCGCGGTACAACTTTGCGCGTAATTGTCACACCGAGAGTCTCGATTGGGATCATTGATGTCCGTTGGGCAGTTGAGATAACTGGGGGCAGCTTTCATATTTTTTTCTTGTACCAAACCCCACTCGCCATACGAATTTAAAATACCAGCTTCCGCATAAACACCTTGGTTATTTTGGACATATTGAAAAATTGATTGGGTAGTAGCTTCATAACCATCCGGTGCTGAGATATTGGTTAGTTCGATAAATTTATTACAACCTTCATCCTTGGCCGTACAAGTTTTAATTTGATTGTTGAAATATCTGGCATAACTTATATCACCCAAATCTGTCCGGTTGTAAACATCACCAAAAGTAATTTGGTTATCACTTCCAAAAGTATTGGCAACTTGATTCCAAATATCATCGGCCCAAAAGTCGCTCGGAGTTTTGTACATACTGTACCAACGACAACCAACCTGTGAGGCATCACAAGTTTCCAAAGTGGCAGCTAAATAAGAAGACTTATCACCTTTGCTATTGGCATAAGTTTCACAAGTTGCAAACTGCGGGGAACAGGCTTGTCCTTGAAAATTCCAAGTGCTTCTTTCTTTAGTACAATAACCGTACTTTTGACAAGTACCATTGGGGTTTTGCGCAATACAAGTTTGTTCGTCAGCGCAATAATCAGATCTTTGTAGAGATTCTTCATTGACAGTGATGGTCCCACCAAAACCATCGGCCACTTCAGCTTGGACATTGATTCTTTGTGTTACTTGCGGGCCTGGCCCTTCAATTCGACACTCGTATTCTGGTAATTTCAGTACCCAATTGGGATCAATCAAATGATAAAATGGTGAAGTCGAGGAACTAAAAGCTTGAAAATTATCTCCCGGAGTACCCATGATTTGCGCTAGAGTAAAAGTATCATTGGTAGTGTTTATGTCTTTGATATACAGAGCTGCTAATTCCCAAGTCACTGGTATAATTCTGTATTTTCTCATAAATACCAAACTGCGATAAGGGTAACCATTGGTATAAGAAGGTTCACTACCATCAGCCAAAAAACCAAAAGGTTTATTGGCATCCAAATAACCCTGTTCCATGGCTTGTCTTACAGTCAAACCTTGATCGATAGCGGTGGCTAATCGGCTATCAATAATACAATTATCAAACAACCGGGCTTGATTTTCTGGTGGACATGATGACAGTTTACCCAAAACGTCAATACTACCCCCACCCCGGAAAGAAGGAATAATAAATTCAGCGTAACTCGTATCAGCTCCCCTGGTTGCATAAGAACTGGCAAAATCACGCGGTCCGCCACCAGTAGCACCGCCTTTCCCTGACAACACTCCCTTTTGTAAACGTTGCAAGAATTTCGAGGCCAAAGTATTGGTAAAAGTACGCAAAGCATCAGCAGCAATATCACCAGTCAGTGTGGTCCAACCAGAATCAACTGATTTTTCGGCTGTTGCTCCCAACCAATTTTTAATATCAAGTGCTGGTGTCTTAATACCTTCAAATCCCAAATCACCAATGGGTGATTTTAAACTTTTGACATCAGCTTCAATTGATCTTATCAAAGTAGCCATTTTTTCATCCTCAGCTCTTTTGGTACTGATATTGGAATACAAAATAAATTGCGCTCCCAATTCATTGGAGTTGGGATTAAAATATTGAGCTAAAAGATGAAAGTTTTCTCTATCCAATAAACGCAAATCAGGCTTTTGGCCATTGACACTCACATTCAACAATTTGGTTTTTAAAATATCATTGAAAGTACAAGTGGCGCGTTGCGGTTCAAAAGCTTGTTTGGTTTGTAAAATCAACTGCAATTTTATATTGGCATTGTATGGTTCGCACAAACTCACCCCAAAGGTACCTTGAGCAAGTTCATCTAAACCCTTGCCAATGGCTTCATCGCCAATGCCTCTGATATAAGCACCAATACCTTCTTCCCAATAAAGCGGTTTTTGTCCTTTGTCACCAGTGGCTAACCAAGTAGCAGTATCATAGGCCATTCTTTGCAAAAAATAATCCAAAGCATTTTTATAAACTATCTTAGCCGCCCGCTCTACAAAAAACCAAATTTTCTCACCGATTGATACTTCAATTTGTGGTTTACTAACCAACTCTATAGTTGGAGTTGGTGCTGGAATACCAATAGCAAAAATATTTTTAATCGGTAAACTAAATCCAGCCAAAACAAAAAATAAGCTAATTACTAAAAACAAAGATCTGACTTTAAATTTTTTCTGATGTTTAGCTAGCTTATTTTTTGGCATATATTTATTTATTTTATTTAATTACCCTCGGCTCTAATTTCCTCATACAAATCCATCAATTCTTGATCGCTAACTGCATTGACCTGTTCAGCGGGCACACCATTGGCAATTAATATTTCGCGCAATTGAGCTGGGGAAGATATGATAACATCTGAATTTTCAGCTGGAGTGGTGGCATTTTGACCACCAACTGCACCGACTTGATTCTCTGTTTCCAAATAGGCCTGTAAAAACATTTGGCGTAGAGAATTGTCATCTATCTCATCCAAAGTGGCTTGATCCAAACCGCTAGCAAGTAACAGTTGTCTAATTTCAGCAGCCGTAATATTATATGGATCCACTAAGGAATTGGTCGGACTAATAGATTGACCACTGGAGGTTGCCGTAACCGCGCTATCTACTAAACACTTTTGTCCAGCTGGACAAGTGGGGTTATTGCCAGTTTCAATTTCCAATTTATCAGCATAACCATCTGAGTCAGTATCTTCCAAATAAGCCGAAGTACCGTAAATATAAATTTCATCATAATCAGACAAACCATCATTGTCAGTATCTTTGGCCCTCAATGCAGCTAAATCTTTAATTTGATTTTCCACTGAATCCTGAACTTGCTGTTGGGCCAATAATTGATTTTGATCAATGACAAATGGGCTGCGAATAGTATTGACTATCCGCCAACCACCAAAAATCAAAGCAATCAGTCCAAAAACAATAAAAAACTTCCCTTGATTTTTAGGGACTGCAAAATATTTTTTTAATTTTTCAAAAATCGACTCTTTGGCTCTATCCACATGATAAAAATATTTTTTCTTATATTTATTATAACAGATTTTTTCAAAATAGTCAAAGTAAAATTAGGAACTAGAATATAGGATTTAGGATATAGAAAAATAATTAATAAACTACCCCATCCCTAACCCCTAACTCCTAGTTCCTATATCCCAACTCTTTCACCAACTCCTGCCACTGTTTTAAATCCAATTCCTGCGCCCTAACTAAGGGTTTAAATTCTAATTTATTAAATATCTCTCCAAGCGTATTTTTTTCTATTTTCAATCCGGCTACTAAATTGTGAGCTAAAGTTTTACGTTTGCTGGAAAAACCTATTCTAGCCAATTGCCAGAATTTTTTTTCCAACACCTGGTCAATATCTTTATCCATGACAATTTTCAAAATTGCTGAATCCACTTTAGGCGGTGGAAAAAATTTTCCCCTTTTTACTCGGGCTACTATTTTTGGCGTGCCATAATATTGCACCGACAAAGACAATAAACTGTGCTGTCCTGCTTGAGCACAAATTCTTTCCGCCACTTCTTTTTGTAATAACATTACAATTAGACTAGGACGATTTACACTTGTTAAAAATTTTCTGATAATCTTACCAGTAATATAATATGGTATATTACCGACCAATTTATAATTTTTAGGTAATGATTGCTCTGCAAACTGCAAAATATCTTGATTGATCAATTCTAAATGTGGACTCAAGGGCTGTAAATTTTTTAAAATCGGCAGTAAGCGTTGATCAGATTCAACAGCAATCACTCGACCTGCTTGATCCAACAATTTACTGGTAAGAAATCCGAGTCCTGGTCCTATTTCTAAAACAATGTCATTTTTTGTAAGCTCAGCCGCGATTATGATTTGTTCATAAACTTTTTCACTTATTAAAAAATTTTGTCCCCGACTGTGCTGGGGTTTAAGATTATACTGTTTTAATAAATAAGCTGTAGCCGCGGAAATATCCATAATTTATCAATTTTGTAATTTTCTAATTTTTGAATTTTTAAAAATTATTTACAAAATTATAAAATTTAAAAATTAAAAATTTATTTTAATCTCTCCTTGTCTCAGTACTACCACCTGATCTTTTTCTAAAGCGACAATAGTTGATGGTTTAATAACCGGTCTCACCCCACCATCAACAATCAAATCGGGTTTATATTTTTTTGTTTTAAATTGTTTACTGACCGCTTGAGCACTATAGCACTCAGGATTTCCTGCTAAATTGGCACTGGTAGCCGTCAGAGGACGATCTAACTTTTTAGCTAAGCTAGTGAGCAAAGTAAAACTACTCACCCTAGCTACTACAGTATTATCAGGGCTTACTTTTAATAACTTATTTTTGACTGTAAATCTAATAGCCAAAGCACCCGGCCAATACTCCCGTGCCAATTGAGCTAAAACCTTGGGCAAATAAAAAAAATTCCTAACCATAGCGAGTGAGGAACAAATAACCGGCAGTGGTTTATTGAAATTTCTCCCCTTTATTTGATAAATTTTTTTAACAGCTTTTTTATTGGTAGCATCAGCCACTAGTCCATAAACTGTTTCTGTGGGCAAAACTAACACCTCGCCGGCTTTTAATCTTTTTACCAAATCATTCAAATTAACTTTTTTTAAAGCAATAATTTCCATCAAAATAAAAATTATAAATTACTAATTACTAATATCTAATGAATTTTTAATTTTTAAATTTTATAATTCTTAAATAATTTCTAATTTTAAAATTTAAAAATTTAGATTTATTTAAAAAATTAAAAATTAGAAAATTAGAAAATTTTACAACTAATTAATATCATCAGTTAATCATCTATTAATAATTAGGTTAATAAATATAATCCTATTCTTTAATCACAATATTCACAATCTTACCGGGAATATAAATTTCTTTTTTAATCTGCTTGCCTTGTATATGCTTTGCTACATTTTCCAAATTTTTGGCGGCTGACTTTATTTCTGCTTCGCTAGTATTTGTTGCAACCAATAGATTACCACGTAATTTACCATTGACCTGAACGGCTATGGTAATACTGTCTACTTGCAATAATTTTTCATCCCAACTCGGCCAAACTTGCTCACTTATCAAACCGGCCTGACCAATTGTAGCCCATAACTCTTCAGCTATATGAGGAGCAAACGGACTTAAAACTATTAAAAAACTTTTTAAATTTTCAACCGAAAAAGATTTGGCTTTGGCCATTTGATTTACCAAAATCATCATCGCTGCAATGGCAGTATTGAATTTAATATTTTCAATATCAGTAGTTACCTTCTTGAGAGTTTGGGCAAACAATCGATTTAGTTTGACTGATTCTGTAGCGGGTTTACCATTGTCAATCCACTCATCAACCACCAACCAAATTTTTTCTAAAAATCGGCGCATACCGATTATACTTGTAGTTGACCAAGGTTTAGAATCTTCCAATGGGCCCATGAACATTTCGTAAAGACGCATGGTATCAGCACCATACTCCTCGACCACGGAATCAGGATTGATTACATTGCCTCGCGATTTAGACATTTTTTGACTATCCTCGCCCAAAATCATACCTTGGTTGCGTAACCGTAAAAATGGTTCATTGATTTGGATAAACCCAAAATCTCGCAACGCCTTGGTAAAAAATCTAGCGTACAATAGATGCAATACCGCATGCTCCGCTCCGCCTATATATAAATCAACTGGCAACCAGTAAGCAGTCTTGTCTTTGGCAAAAGGTGCGGTAGAGTTAGTCGGATCAGTATAACGCAACCAATACCAACTAGAACACACAAAAGTATCCATGGTATCAACCTCGCGTCTGACATTCTTTGTACTACCACACTGTGGGCAAGCAACTTGATGAAACTCTTGAGAGCTAACTAGAGGAGATTGGCCAGTAGGTTTAAAGTCAACATCCTGGGGAAGTAGTACTGGCAAATCTTTTTCCGGCACAGCTACCTCGCCACAATGATCACAATAAATAATCGGAATTGGCGCTCCCCAATACCTTTGCCGAGAAACCAACCAGTCCCTGAGTCGATATTGAGTTTGCATTATTCCACCAACCTGTTGAGAAATTTTTTCTTTAGCCACTTCACTATCCAGACCAGTAAACTCGCCGGAGTTAATCAAAACACCTTGACCAGTAAATAAATCAGTTTGATCAGCTGGGGAATTATTTTTTGATTTAATAACCTCAATAATTTCCAAGTTGTATTTTTTGGCAAATTCCCAGTCTCTACTATCATGAGCTGGGACTGCCATGATTGCTCCGGTACCATAGGTACTTAAAACATAATCAGCTATAAAAATTGGCAACTCTTTATTGTTGGCGGGGTTGATTGCTTTGATACCTTGCAATTCTACTCCGGTTTTTTCTTTATTTAAATTGGTTCTTTCCAAATCAGATTTTTTCTTTGTAGCAGCTAGATATTTATTGACCTCCTCTTTATTCTTTATTCTTGATTCTAGCTTCTGTAATAACTCATGCTCCGGTGCCAAAACCATATAAGTCGCTCCATACAAAGTATCCGGTCTGGTAGTGAATACCTTGATACTCAATTCTTCATTCTTTACCCTGTTAAATTGCTTTACACCACCAAAGGTGGATTTAACAGGGTGAATTCTAAATTCTATTTCCGCTCCTTCACTTTTACCTATCCAATTACGTTGGGCAACTTTTATATGTCCGGGCCAATCTAAATCATCAAGTCCCGCCAATAACTCTTCAGCATAGTCTGTAATTTTGAAAAACCATTGAGCTAAATCTTTTTGTTGTACTTCGTGCTGGCAACGTTCACAACGACCATCTATCACCTGCTCATTGGCTAGTACTGTTTGACAATTTTCACACCAATTCACCTTGGCTTGCTTTTTATAAGCCAAACCATGATGGTACATTTGCAAAAACATCCATTGTGTCCAACGGTAATAATTTGGATCCGAAGTGTTTACCTCCCGCGACCAATCATAAGAAAAACCAAAAGATTTTATTTGTCGCCGAAAATTTTCAATACTAGCAGCAGTAGTTTGCCAAGGCGGAGTACCCACTTTGATAGCATAATTTTCCGCTGGTAAACCAAAAGCATCCCAGCCAATCGGATTCAAAACATTGTAACCATTATGTCGTTTAAATCGAGCTATGATATCAATAGCCGTATAGCTTTCGGGATGACCGACGTGAAGTCCGGCAGCTGAAGGATAAGGAAACATACACAAAGCATAATATTTTGGCTTGTCACTTTTTTCCCTAGCTGTAAACACAGCGGAATTTTCCCAAGCCTGTTGCCATTTGGCTTCTATTTTTTTGTGATCATAATACTTATTCATTGGTATATAAAAACAACTTCACTCTAGCATTGAAAAACTATTTTTTCAACACGTGACCATTGACCAAATGGCCAAAATAAATTATGATATATTTTGATTGTCAAAATATTAACATGGTTTCAGGGATATTGAAAAAAGCCTGACCGGAAAAGCTACTACTAGTATTGATTATATGTCTGAAAACGTGATTTGGGGCATAATATATACCTCAGTCATTCAAAAATATATTGATTATAGCTTCGGTTAAAACCTTGAAATTTTTTTCTTGGTTGCTAAAAATTTTTATTTGGCTATACAAAAAAATGTTGCACAAACCAATAACTTGGTTTGGTATTTTTTTATGGCGACATTTACTAGTCAACCTATATCATGTCTATGTTTACTTAAGTCGCCAAACAATTAAACTGCTGCAAAGGCACAATAATAAACTGGCAATTTTTCTCAACAAAAAATTGATCACGCCAGTTATCATTTTACTGATGACTCTGGCAGTGGTAACCAACAACATAGCCGCCAAAGAAACTACCAGGGAAGATTTTGGCCGACAAAGTATTTTATTTACTTTAGCTCAAGATGAATTTGGTGGTCACGAAATTATTGAAGACAAACAAAAACCACAAATTGCCACTGACAATGTCAATTTGGAAAAAACTGCCCTATCCGGTAACAATCTAACTGAAGCCGACGAACAAACAGATAACAATTTAGCTATTGCTCCCAGTGGCGCTTTAGTCCAGCAAAATATTATAGCTGCCGATCAAACTCGCACTAGAACTGAGGTTGAAGATTATGTTGTCCAACCTGGAGATACCGCCTCTTCGATTGCTAGTAGTTATGGCTTGTCAGTTTCTTCAATTTTGTGGGCCAACAATTTATCTACTTACTCAATTATCAAGCCTGGTCAAACTTTGAAAATACCACCACAAAATGGTTTGGTTTATACTATTGCCAAAAATGATACTATCAAAAAAATTGCTGAAACTTATCAAGCTGATGAGTTAAGTATTTTGGAAGCTAATCCCAATTTGGATGCTAATGCTCTAGCTATTGGTAGTGAGATTTTTATTCCAGACGGAGTCAAACCAGCACCTAAACCCATACCTACTAGTAAACCCAGCACAGTTACAGCTATCAGAAATATTTTATCACCCACTACTCCTACTCCCGAAGGAGCAGCTGATTTGGAAATGGAAAATAAATTACTTTGGCCGGGAAAATCTCGCCGTATCAACCAATACTACAGTTGGCGTCATCGCGGGCTAGATATAGATGGTGATACTGGCGATCCAGCTTATGCCCCAGAATCAGGTAAGGTGGAAAGAGCTGGCTGGAGTAATGGCTACGGTTACAATGTGGTTATCAATCACGGCAATGGTATTAAAACCCTTATGGGACACTTTTCAAAGGTTTTGGTTGAAGTTGGTGATACAGTTGAAAGAGGTGATGTAGTAGGTTTAGTCGGCTCAACTGGTTGGTCTACTGGACCTCATATTCACTTTGAAGTTATCGTCAATGGTACCAAAGTAAATCCATTTACTTATACCAAATAGGATTAAGTTATTGTAATTAATTTATTCAAGATTCTAGATTCTTTATTCTTAATTCCAGACTCTATCATCACATTTGTCTTACTTTTGGTCTATATTGCAAACTTTCGGCAATATGCGCAAATCCAATATTTTTTTCACCGGCCAAATCAGCAATAGTTCTAGCGAGCTTCAATAGACGATGATATGACCTGGCCGACAAATGCATCTGTTGTACTGCTTGTTTTAAGAGTTCACTACCCTCAGGTGGCATTACACAATATCGTTGTATATCTTTTATTCCCATTTCGGCATTGGTAAAAATTTTACTACCAGTAAATCTTTGTGATTGTTTTTGTCTAGCAGCAGTCACCCGCTGCAATATTTGTGTTGATGATTCACTCTTGGTTGAACTGATTAATTTATCATATTCAACTCGGGTAACTTCAATATGAAGATCGATTCGATCAAGTAAAGGTCCGGATATTTTTTTCTGATAATTCAACATTTGCGTCGGCGTACAAATGCAAGCTTTGACTGGATCACCAAAAAATCCACAGGGACAAGGGTTCATAGCCGCCACCAACATAAATTTGGCGGGAAACTGTACACTCCCATGGGCCCGAGAAACAGTGACAAAACCATCTTCCAAGGGTTGACGAAGTGAATCCAGTACATTTCTGGGAAATTCAGGAAACTCATCCAAAAACAAAACTCCGCGATGAGCCAAGCTAATTTCTCCCGGCTTAATCGCTGCTCCGCCTCCTACTAAAGCCACAGAGGATGAAGTGTGATGCGGTGATCTAAAAACTCTCTGCCTGACCAACGGGTGGTTAGCCGTTAACAAACCAGCTACTGAATGAATTTTTGTTACTTCTAAACTTTCCGGTATATTCATCACAGGTAGTATTCCCACCAAAGCTCTGGCCAACAAGGTTTTACCTGAACCCGGCGGACCTGATAAAAGAATATTATGTCCGCCAGCAGCGGCAATTTCCAAAGCGCGTTTAACAACTTCCTGACCTTTAATCTCAGCAAAATCTACTGACTTAGTTTCCCCAATTGGAGGATTGGGATCATAAACAGCCGGTTCAATATTTTTTTGCCCAGTTAAAAAATCAACTGCCTCGCGCAAATTGGCTACCCCATAAACTTCTACACCAGAAACAATTTTGGCTTCAGCTTGACTCGCAGCTGGCACAATAAATTTACGAACACCTTTTTCTTGGCAACTGATAATCATCGGCAAAATACCAGTAACCGGTCGTAGCGAACCGTCCAATGACAACTCTCCACAAACCATAAACAAATTTAAGTCTTTTTGCGCTTCACACTGACCCGAGGCTCGCAGGAGTGCCAAGGCAATTGGCAAATCAAAACTAGGTCCCTGTTTTTTTATATCAGCCGGAGCTAAATTTACAGTGATTCTAGCGGGTGGAAATTTAAAACCAGAATTTTTTATAGCACTTCTAATCCGTTCCCGTGACTCTTGAACAGCTGCATCCGGTAAACCCACTACAATAAATGCCGGCAAGGAAGTAGCGGTAATATCTGCTTCGACTTCAACCAACATACCATCCAATCCCAATAAAGCAGCGGATAGTAGGTTTACTGACATGAGACTACTTATTAGCTTTAATCAGATGAAAATAAAATAAGACTGCTGCCCCAATAACTATATAAACATCGGCTAAATTGAAAACCGGCCACTGGCCAATCACTAAATAATCAATCACTCCTTGATAAAAAAATCTATCCCATAAATTACTAAAACCGCCGACAATTACCAAACCAATCCACCCAACCAGAAAAAATTTCTGCTGTCGCCACCAATACCAGCCTAAAACAAAAAGGCTCAACCAAATCAACAACAATAAACCCAACCACCAACTGTGATTGGGTACTAAACCAAACAGAAAATTTTTATTTTGCCAAAACTGTACACTAAACCAAGGATAAGAAAAAAATATCTGCTCAGAATTTCTAAAAATCAACTGTTTGATCAATCGATCTAAAAAAAACAAACCAAAGATAAAAAAAATCACTTGGTTTATTTTGTTTCTCCTCATTATATTTAAAAAAAATCTAAGATTTATCAGCTTGGCACTTCATGCAAAAAGTGGCGGCCGGATAAGCTTTCAATCTGGCCAGTTGAATTTCCTGACCGCATTGTTCACAAAGGCCGTAAGTGCCATTGTTTATTTTATCTAAAGCTTTGGTTGTTGATTGTAACAAACTTTCTAAATTTTTTTCTATACCCAAGCGCGAAGAGTAAGTATCAACCTCAGCGGCATTGGAATCAATATCATCACCCCAATTGGGATAACGAGAATCAAAATCATCTTCGACTTGTTCCTTTTTATTGGCGATGGATAATAACTCTTTTTCCAGCCTTTCTTTTTCTTTTACTAAGCTAGCCTTAGTTTGTTGTAAAAAATTTTGGTCCATAAATAGAAATAAAAAAACCTCTCCTAGCTATATTATAGCAAATTAATAAATAAAAAACAGGAAAGGTAGGTAATAATTATTGACAAAATATAAATTTTATGTTATAATAATAAAATTAAATAAAAAAGACGCCGGGGTTACCGGCGCCCTTTGATATATAAAAATATTATGTGGCTGAGTAACTCCGGCGTTTATTGCCATTTCTTGAACAAATTTTCACTTAAATTATTAAGTAAATATTTGTATTTTCTTTAAAATGGCAGTTTTACGCCTGTTCCGACTTGAGGCTTTTACTTCCTAACCTTGGTGGGTTTTCCTTTTCTTTTGTAGAAAATGGTCCCTTTTTCAATTTTTGTTTTTGTTTTGTCTTATGGTCGGATCATAAAATCCGGTTAGGGAGAAAAAATTACTCCAAAATTATTGGTTTGGAATAATTTTTTGGCAAAGTACTTTATATCTTTATTATATCACCATTTTTGGCAAAAGTCAATATATTTATACTATTAATTTTGGCTAATATTAAATAAATTTAAAAATATGTCGATAAATAATGGTTATTTTATAAAAAAAATGAACAATTTAATTGTTCAAATTTAGCAAATTTATTAACAACTTATCCACATATCAACATCCCTACTAATAACAAAGACGATAAACTGGCTGTTTCTTGTTATTCCAATAGCCAATACTAAATTGTTGACCTGGGTTTGTCTTAAATGAGTATAGTTTATCCGGATTTTTAAAACACTCGCCCAAACTGCTGCCACCTTTTGATTCTGTAATCAGTCTATTCAATAACTTTAAACTGTTTCCTACCAATAATTGATTATTATAGGGTAAATAAAAAACATAATTTTCTTCAGTAAAGTAAACTATATTTACTATTTGTCCAGATAAGTTATACTGTTGAAAATTCAATTTCTCATCAGCAGCTACTAATTCATTGATAACACTCTGGTCAGGCAGAGTGGTAACTTTTATTTTCGGTTTTAAATAACCTAAACCGCTAGTTAAATTGCTAATTATTAAATCATAAGATTTTTGCTCATTGGGTAAACTAAGCAACCAAGTCGGCAACTTTTCCTCATCTCCGGACGGATTAAGAACAAAGTTAAAACTAGTAGACAAATTGGACAATGCCGTAAATAAATCAATACCCGTCATGGCTTGCCATTCAACTAAATTCAAATAGCTAGCTTGGGCTTGGGTATTGTGTTGCCATAACCACTTTAGTTCAATAGCTGACAAATTATAAAATAATACATTCTCACTACTAAAAGTATCCAACCAAACCTTGTCTGACTCATCTGAATCTTTAAAATTATTTGTACTTAATTCAACAATTTCAAAAAAACTATCATTTAACACCAAACGCCACTCACCCAATAAACCAACTGAAGGCCAAGTTGCCGGCCAGCGAGAAAAATCAACATAAAGATAGGGTGCATTGGCTGGTCGAGATAAACCACTCCAAATTTTATCAGCCAAAGTTTCTCCCAACGAATTGTTGGTTAAATATTTTGTTTTAATTTGTTCTGCTTGCTGACTAATAACCAACAAATTTCCGCTGGTGGCGGCAGTCAAATTGTCGGGTAGTAACGGCAGTATCGGTTGTGACCAAACTATTAACCAAGCTGGTTCCACAGTTTGGTTGTCAGTAAATGTTACATAGGCATACTCGGTGGGATTTAATCCTTCAATTACGTTTTGCTCGCGAAAAAAATCTGGAACTAGGGTAGTTAAGCTATTTTTTACTTCACTAGGTAGCAAAGTCCAACTTGGCTCGGCTTTGCTTGATCGCGGAAAATGCAGATATAAACCAACTTGGCTGGTTTTTAAGACACTACTGATATTGTCTGAGCTAAAAGTCAATTCTTCGTAAATAACTGAAAACATACCAAAGACAATAATCAATCCAATCAATAAAGCAAATAAATAGTGTTTATATTTTAGGGAAGATAAAAAATTATTTAACATAATTTAATTATAACAAAAAACTGCTTAAAGTATGATAAGCAGTTTTTTTATTTAGCTAGACTTTAGTGTCGTCTATTATCGCGATGATGGTTGCGTTGCGGTGGCCGGCTGGGACGATAGGAGCGTGGTGGTTGTTCAACAAAACCTTCTGGTTTTGGCAATAACGCTTTACGGGAAAGATTTATTCTACCCAAATCATCAATTTCAATAACTTTGACCTGTACTGGATCACCGACGTGCAAAACATCTTCAACTGTATTGACTCGGTGCCATTCTAATTCACTAATATGAACCATACCTTCTTTGCCAGGTAAAATTTGTACAAAAGCACCAAAATCCATCAACCTAGTAACCGTGCCTTCGAAAACTTCCCCTACCTCTACCTCACGCACAATATTGTTTATCCATTCCACTGCTTTTTTAACTTGAACTGGATCAGTACCAGTTACCATCACGGTGCCGTCTTGTTCAATATCAATAGTAGTTCCAGTTTTATCTATTATTTCATTGATCACTTTTCCACCGGTGCCAATTACTTCTCTGATCTTATCAACACTAATTCTAATAGTCTCAATCCGAGGGGCATAAGGTGATAACTCCGCCCTAACAGTTGGCAATACCGCTAACATAGCTTGTAATATTTTTTCTCTGGCTATCTTGGCAGCGGCAATAGCATCGCGACAAACCTGATAACTAATTCCACCCAATTTAATATCTACTTGGATTGCCGTAATACCCTGACTAGAACCTGCTACTTTAAAATCCATATCACCAGCATGATCTTCTACACCTTGAATATCAGTTAAAATACGATAATCATTTTTATCTTGGGAATTGGACATCATACCTATAGCTACCCCGGCTACTGGAGCAATAATCGGCACACCGGCATCCATCAAAGCTAGGGTTGAACCGCAGGCAGAGGCTTGCGAAGAGGAGCCGTTGGAAGACAAAACTTCAGATACCACCCTGATAGTATAGGGAAATACTTCTTTGGCAGGAATAACTGGTTCTAAGGCCTTCTCAGCCAGTGCTCCGTGACCAATTTCCCGTCTACCCGGACCACGCATTGGAGAGACTTCGCCTACACTAAACGGAGGAAAATTATAATGATGCATATAACGTTTTTTTCCCTCAACCTCCATGGTATCAAGCAATTGTTCATCTCCTGGCGCTCCCAGAGTTACTACTGACAAAACCTGAGTCTCACCGCGAGTAAATAAACCACTACCATGAGTACGGGGTAACAACCCAACTTCTACTTGCAATGGCCTAATCTCATCCAAAGCTCTTCCATCAACCCGCTGATTGGTGCGTAAAACAAAATCTCTGGCCGCTTCTTCCAAATATAAAGAAAATTTTGCTAGTGCCTTACCACGCATTTCTTTGCTAACTTCATTGTCAGCTTTTAAGAGATCGTTTAATTTTTCTTCCCAAGCAACAATTTTTTGTTTGTATTCACTCTTGGACTGATAAGGAAATAAATCACTAATTTTTACTTGACCAAAAAATTCTTTTAATTTTTTGTCAATCACTTCAGCTTCACTTTTAGCTTCAGCACTCAAAGTTGGTTCCTCATCTTTTGGTATACCAACTGCCTGCCTAACCTCATTTAGAAAAGGAAAAACTTTTTTTAGATGTTTGTGACCAAATTCCAAAGCTTCAATCATATCAGCTTCGCTGATTTGTTTGGCACCAGCTTCAATCATAACTGCTTCATCAGCAGTACCCACTAATACCAAATCTAAATCAGATTTTTCTCGTGCTTGATAAGTCGGATTCAATACCCATTCGTTATTGATTCTACCCACTCGGACAGCAGATATGGGACCACCCCAAGGTACACTGGAAATATGTAAAGCAATTGAGGCCGCCATCAATGAAGGTACGTCAGGATCGTTTTCATTGTCGACTGACAATACAGTCAAAACTACCTGAACGTCTTTTCTTTCGGTTTCTTTAAATAAAGGCCTGACTGATCGATCAATTAAACGAGCAGTAAGAATAGCCTCATCGGAAGCGCGTCCTTCTCGTTTAATAAAACGTGAACCTTTAATCTTGCCAGCGGCGTACATTTTTTCTTCATAATCAACCATCAAAGGAAAATAATCCACGCCTTCACGCGGTTGAGCACCACGCACTACCGTAGCTAAAACTACAGTATCACCGTACCTAACAGTACAGGCGCCGTGAGCTTGTCCGGCCAATTTACCTACTTCGACTTGAAGTTTACGACCGGCCCATTCAGTATCAAAAGATTGATACATAAAAATTACCTTTCCACAAAATCAATAAATTTTAGGTCGGACTTTGAGT
The DNA here is from genome assembly GCA_964493305.1 of uncultured Gammaproteobacteria bacterium. GTDB lineage: Bacteria > Patescibacteriota > Patescibacteriia > S139-126 > S139-126 > DYGA01. The sequence continues at coordinate 89,223 of CAZBLW010000002.1, read as the reverse complement.
TATTTGAACTATTCTGAAAATAAAAATTTCCACAATACTTCAAATAACATGCCTCACCTAAAACCCAAAAATTTTGTTTTATTATTTGTTAAATTATTTCTTTTTTCTGGGAATAAGATATTTTTTATTCTGAAAAGAAATATCAAAAAAATTATCAGCCCGATCAATCAAACGTTGGGAACAACTTTTAGCAAATGCCACCACCTCAACTTGCACACCCTGATTTTGTAAATATTCTATCAAGGGCTCATAATCACCATCACCAGTCACCAGTACAATCACATCTACTCGAGGAGAAAGTTTGACAGCATCAATCGTCAAACCTACATCCCAATCACCTTTTTTCATTCCACCAGGAAAAACTTGCAAATCTTTGATTTTGATAGCAAAACCTTGTTTATCCAAGGCTTCAAAAAAACCTTTTTCTTCAGAACTGTAAGATTGAACAACATAAGCTATAGCTCTGACCAATTTTCGATCAGCCACAGCTACTTTCAAAATTTCTTGAAAATTCACTCGGCTGTTATATAAACTCTTGGCCGAGTGATACATATTGGCCACATCAACCAGTACCGCCACTCTTTGCTCTTTGCTTGTCATCATAAATGTTTCAATATTTATTCTTCGTCAGAGGGACCTACTTCTTCTACTTCTTCTTCCTCACTTTCCGCTCTGATAAAATCCTCTTCTTCTTCGGGAGTAGTCAGCGGGGTCATTTTGATGCCCAATTTTTTACACAACTTATTGAAACTATCTTGATTTTCTTTTTCTAAATATCTAAGCAGTCTTTTTCTTTGAATGACTTTTTTAATTAAACCCCGGCGCGAAGAATGGTCTTTCTTGTGTTTTTTTAAATGCTTAGTCAAATCTTCAATTTCTGCTGTTAAAATAGCAATCTGGACTTCACTGGAACCAGTATCACTTTTGTGGGTGCGATATTTTTTGATAATATCCTCTTTTTTCTTTTTATCTAACATATAAATCCTTTCGCGATTTTCATAGTAAGGGGAGCAAGCTCCCACAACCAAGAAAATCGTAATTTAATATTAATTAATATGCCCTATTTAAATCAATAAGGCAGGCTTACTCTAACACAAATATAATATTTTGACAAGCATCAAGATAATTACTAATCAATTAATAATTTTTAATTCTTTATTCATAATTCTTTATTCTAAATTATAAAAAATTTGCATTATTTATTTTGGTGTCGTAAAATAAATTTACTCTATGTCAGATAACACCAGTAAAAAATTGGACAATTTTGGTTCTTTGGGTCGCTGGGCCAATGATTTTTTGAATTACTTGGAAATTGAAAAAGGTAGGTCGTTGCGCACAGTACGAAACTATAGTTTTTACTTACTAAGATTTTTTTCTTGGTTGAATAAAAAAAATCTTAAACCAACTGATATTTCCTTGCCGAAAATAAAACAATTTCGTCTCTGGCTAAACCGACAAACCGACCAACGGGGCAAAGCTTTGAAAAAATCTACCCAAAATTATCACCTTATTGCCTTGCGTTCATTTTTAAAATATCTAGCCAAGCAAGATGTCAAAACTTTGGCGGCAGAAAAGATAGAATTGGCTAAACAACCAGAAAGAGAAGTAGATTTTTTGGAAAATGATGACTTGGAAAGATTACTAAACTCCCCTCATACCACAACCCAAAGAGAGATTATTAAATTACGCGATCAAGCGATTTTGGAAATGCTTTTTTCTACTGGTTTACGTGTCTCTGAATTGACCTCTTTGACCAGAGAACAGGTCAATTTAAAAAAAGATGAATTTACAGTCACGGGTAAGGGTGGAAAAAATCGTTTAGTATTTTTGTCTGACAAAGCTAAAACAACCTTGCGAGCTTATTTGGAAAAAAGACAAGATCTGGATCCATCACTTTTTGTCGGACATGATCGAGCCAAAACAAAAAGATTGAAAAAGGATGATAAAGTGGTTCACGCCCTGACACCAAGAAGCGTAGAAAGATTGATTAAGTTTTATAGTAAAGCTGCCGGCATCACCAAAAAGGTCACTCCTCACACTATGCGTCATTCTTTTGCCACGGACCTTTTGCAAAACGGGGCTGATATCAGATCGGTCCAAGCTATGCTCGGACATGCTTCCATCACCACTACCCAAATTTATACGCACATTACCAATCGTCAACTCAAAGAAATTCACAAAAATTTTCACCATAAGAAAAAGTAAAATTAATTTTAAATTATAAATTGTAAATTATAAACACAAGATTAGTCCATTTATAATTTATAATTGAAAATTTATAATTATTTATCTTGACCTTTCTCAATTTTTTAGATATTTTTATAAGGTTTAGCCCCTGTAGTTCAACGGATAGAACACCAGCCTTTGCCAATTTTGTCTCCGAGTCAAAGCGAGGAGATACAAAATTGAGCATCCCGCCCTGGTGGCGGGACTAAGCTTTAAAAAAATAATAATTATAATAACCTGCCCCTGTAGTTCAACGGATAGAACACCAGCCTTCTAAGCTGGATATAGAGGTTCGATTCCTCTCGGGGGTACCAGATAATTAGAATTGACCCTGTTAAATCCGCCTCAGGCGGTGCGTAGCAATTTAACAGGGTGAAGAATCTAGAATTAAAAATTCATTAGTAATTAATAATTTATTTCATGCACTTACCAAATGACTTTTTAAACCCAGGTACAGCTTCAGCTCTGTTTGGCGCAGCCATTGGCGCATTTTCACTGGCTCTAGCCAAAGTAAAAACTGGGGTACTGAAAAAAGTAAAAATTTTTTCTGGACAATTGGCTACGGAACCACAAACTTCCAGTCAAGAAACAATTCGCTTCACAGATAGTGGTAAAGAAAAAATATATGCCGCTGCCTCAGTTGCAGCTCTAATTTTTGCCTTACAAATGGTCAACTTTCCTATAGCTGGTGGCACTAGCGGGCACTTTGTTGGTGGAGCCTTGGCTTTTTTTATACTTGGACCTTGGTCAGCAATAATTGTGATGACTTTGGTAATTGCAGTACAAGCAATAGTTTTTGCCGATGGTGGGTTATTGGCCATGGGGGCAAACATTTTCAATATGGGAGTTCTTACGGTTTTAACTGCTTATGGTGTTTACTTAATTAAAAATAAAAATTTATACATTAAAATATTTATCAGTTCTTTTACATCAGTTTTGCTAGCAGCCTTGGGTACCTCTTTGGTAATGGTAATTTCTGGTGTAACAATATTTTCCTTGGTTGCACCTATTATGCTGAAATATCATTTACTAATTGGTTTGGTTGAGGGATTAATCACATTATTAATATTGTTCTTACTGAGAAAATACAATTATAACTTGTGGAGCAGAAGCAATGAAAAATAAATGGACAAAAGTTTTTATACTTTCATTAATAATTGCCGGTGGTTTATCACTGCTGGCCTCAAACAATCCTGATGGCTTAGAAGCAAGTGCCCAGTTGGCTGGTCTACATTGGCCAGAATCAAATTTCACTTCCCTAATGACTGATTATCAAATCTTGGGCATAAATAATCAATATCTTTCCGCCTCACTAGCCGGCTTGATCGGAACAATTATTATTTACTTACTAATTTTGCTCATTGGTAAACTAACATACAAAAAACCAAAACAAAAAAATCTTCCTCCTGCTTGATACTTGTCACTTAATACTTTATACTAATTTATCATGGTGGCTATAGTTTAACGGTAGAACAGCGGGTTGTGGTCCCGCTGGCGAGGGTTCAACTCCCTCTAGCCACCCCAAAAAAATATCTGATTTAATCAGGTATTTTTTTATGTATCAAAAATAACTAATTAAAAAACTTGTCTATTTCTAGACAAGTTCATAAAAATTACTTATTTAAGTAATATCATCTTTTTACTTTGTACGAATTTATCTGTTTGCAGACGGTAAATATAGACACCGCTAGCAACTTGACTACCGTAGGAATCTCTACCATTCCACACAATCTGTTTATATCCAGCATCCTGCAGTTCATCAACTAAAGTAATTACTTCCTGACCGAGTATATTATATACTTTCAGTGATACCTGTTCTGTAGTTGGCAGACTATACTTTATAGTCGTTGACGGGTTAAATGGATTTGGATAGTTTGATTCTAATGTGTACTGCTCTGGGATTTGAAACTCACCTAATTCCTGTTCAAATATGGATTGTTTAGCCAATGGAACAGAAGTAAATCCTGTATAAATATATGCAGAACCTGGATCAACAAAATTACTATGATCATCATAATATGATCCGGCAATTATTCTACCTTGATCTATTGCCAAAGAATAACCAAAATTATCATTATTCCTACCATCACTAGGTATAATTTTCCGCATATAGAATACGGTATCATCAACAACCCTGAACAGGTAAGCTGAACCAGAACGATAATAACCAGCTACATCAAAATATGCAGAACTGACAATATATTCAGAACAAATATCTACTCTATGTCCAAATTGATCATTTGCAGCTCCATCAAATGCCGTGAGTTTTGCAAATTGGGAAAACCCAGATGAATCAGATTTATATACATAAAATGAACCAGAATTTGAACCTTTATCATCATCGCCACGACTTGAGGACACTACATAAGGATATTCAACTGCAACATCATACCCAAAAAAATCATCAATAGCTACATCATTAGGTACTATTTTCCCTAACTCAGTTACATAAAGATCATTAAGATTATAATAATAGACATATGCAGCACCACCACGAGATACTGTATTAGCATCTGAATTTGCTCCAACTACCACATAATCGCCATTGATAGCAACTGAATACCCATACATATCTCCATTTGTGCCATTATACTCATTGATTCTTTGATAACTACGAACACTTTCATCTTCGCGATAGAATAAATAAGCAGCACCTCCGTTATAAAAATACGGAGTACCAATAACTATTTTATCTCCAGATATATCCACTGCGGCACCAAATAACATGCCACCTGATAGATATGATGGACATATTTTGTTGGTTTGGAATACTTCTTGAGTAGTCTTATTTATATAATATAGATAGGCTGCACCTGTACTTGTACCTCTATCATCATCAAATTGCGATCCAACCAATATATAATTGCCATCTATCGCAACTGCTGAGCCAAACCAATCACCAGCAGCTCCATCACTGGCAGTAATTTTAGCTATCTGAGTCCACACGTTATTTACCAAATGATATACATATGCTGAACCCGCATCAGCGCCTTTATCATCATCTTTAGCTGAACCAACGACACAATAATCACCATCAATATCTACTGACCAACCAAATTGATCGCTAGGATAAGGGTCACTGGCGATAATTTTTGATTGAATAGCAGAAGGTACAACTACTTCAAAGGTAATAGGATTATTTATTCCTGAACTTGTTCCCATATGTACTAAACTACCACTTCCGCTGCTATAAAAGATTTCCAATTGATATGTTTTACTCATCAAAGTACCCATGGGATCGTAAATCAATTCACGAAATGTACCTAAGTCAAATGTTTCATTAGCCTCAATAAATACATTCGTCCATTTGTATTCACAATACCGTATAAAAGTACCTGTATTACTTTTCAACGCAACTTTTATTGAATCCAAATACAATGGATAACCATTTGTCTCTTTCAATTGTACAACTACCCTGAGACTATCACACCAAATAATAGGGGTTTGTAAAACTGAGAATTGATCTAAGACTACAGTGCCACTGATTACTTCAGAATATACAAATAATGGTTTCGGATTTGCTAAATTCCATATTGGTTGAAACTGGCTCCATCCACCACTCATATAACCTACTGCTTCGACATAATATAGATCTGGAATTGAAGGAGTGGTCATCACAACAGGAAAATTGACTCCTACATTTGGATTAAATGTTACATTAGTAAATCGTTGGTTTGCCTCTCCGACTTTCTGCATCTGACTATCTAAAATCCAAAATGCAACAGTGTCATACACTACTGCATTACCAACTGGTATTTCTAAATTACACCATCCAGTAAAAGTAGTATCCACCTTTAAGGTATCGGGTATGTATGCCCAGTGATGTATTTGTACTACACTATCTTCTGTTACCGATACTCCTAAAGGATTGACTCCCGAACCAGTAGTATTTAATACAGACCATTGACTGGTACTATAGTTAAATCCTCGTACTCGGTAATAATATTGCCCAGTATTCGCAATAGAAATACTAGGCGCAAATCCCACCCAACTACCATTTGCATTCACTGTTATGCTGTCCCAATATGAAAGCTGATAGGTAACCATTTGCATCTGTGCATCCAAAAGATCAACACTAACATCATATAATACTGGTTCTCCTAAAGTTTCATTAAGAGTTATTTCAAGCGAATGAGGTTCGTTTGGTTCTAGGTTATCCGCATTCTGAGCTACAAATGAACTTACTTTTAATTCACCTGTTGGCGCTGGTGCTGAACCTACGCGAAACCATACTGGATTGTTCCCACTTCCTGGAGCAAAATAACTCCAGTTCAGATTATCAATAGAGTAACGAACTGCTGCATAATATTCTCCAGAAGTATTGATTGAAAAAGTTCTGCTTATGGAATAGGTACTACTATTTTGAATAGTTACATCAAAGGCTACTTCTCTTAATCCAGTGCTTTGAAAATTCGCATCCAACACTACTAATTCAATATAGTTATAAAAAGCTGAGTTACCAGAAGTATTTCCAAGTGTTGCAGATAACGTTACATTATCGCCACCTGGATTTGGATTTGGTGGGGTGATTGTGAAAGTATTCACTACTGCGAGTCCACCACCTGAAGGATTGCTACTTGGCACTTCAACTATCATGCCGTCATGCGCTTCAAAAGAAAAAGGCACATCCACTCCATTCACTTTAGCTGTGAGTTCGTAAATAAAGCTTTCATACCCATTGATTTCTAATGGGGTATTTCCAAGATATTCACTCCCATGCCAAATTTCTACACCTGACAATGGGCTATCTGGAATATATCCACCTTGGCCACTGATTGAAGATTGTGGCTGTGGCGCAGGTATCTGTACACCGTTGCGATAGTAAGTAATAATACGTTCACCTTCTTTGGTAATAACTTCGTTTCTTACTGTCTTTGGAATTATCTGCAGAGGTCTGTCGCCACCTTCGTTAAATACTAAATTAATCCGAGACTCATTCATGTAAGACATGTTGTTATACAGAGGAATAATTTCCCAATCTCCTCCAGTACTAGGTTGCGCCCATAACAATTTCCCAAAAGTAAAATCTTGACGCATATGTCCACTACTATTTACTTGATATTCTTCTGTTAAAGGAGAACCTAAATTATAATACCCATCATGTCTTTTATACCAACCCCAAAATCCTTCTTTAACAACATAAGCTTGTTTATTTTGCTCATTTAGGATAACCGCAGTTTCGCCATCAATACCAAAACGGGTATTTACATTTGTATTTTTATAATCTTGAACCCAGACACCATTACTATTAATCGGATTATTAGTAAATGACCAATAGTGCACATATCTCCCACCACCCTTATCATTTGGATTACCAATAAATTTATTTACATTATAGGCAATAATATTGTTTGGATATCGATTATGTGCATCGACAAATGAAATAGATGGTTGATTATTTGAATAAGAATGCCAGGATGGTGAAGATTGATATTGAGCTAGACCTAAAATCCATGGTATTGGATCTGTAAAATATATTTGCATACCTGAATTTGTTCCATCAGCATTAATCTTATAACCACGAAGCCATTTTGAACCATCTACACTTTTTGCCGTAACTTCGTTAGATAATCTTATACCTAAATGCAAATGTTCGGCACCATCACCATTATGTGCGTCGTCATTAATATAACCAATAATACTTCCCTGCTGGACAATCTGACCGTAACTCCAAGTAAGTTGTGTACCACCCCTTATTTGACTAGCACGGAGATGACCATAAATAGATAGTATTGAGTTTGTTGTTTTTATAGAACCATTAGCATCCAAAAAATTAATTGTTTCTGGTAAAGTATGCTCTATTGCTACAAGCAATTCTCCATAGCTTGATGCGGGACCATAAAAAACTATTTTACCTGTAGCTATCGCCTTGATAGGAACTCCCTCACCAAGATTAATATCAGCTCCCAAGTGATTCTGATCATAATAAAAACTTCTACTATAATAGTATTGCCAACCGTTCTCCATTACATCAGCTGGTAATATAAAACCATCCATCTGACTTTGTGAATAACTGTTAAATACCAGAAATAGCAAACCAAACGAAAACAAAAGAAACTTTTTCATTTCTTACTCCTTTTTTATTTGTGATAACTTTGATTTATTTATGCAATATTACAACTGCATTTTTTTAATTTTTAAAGTACATTTTATTTTTATTATTTATTTTTTATAGAAAATGAACTTATAATTAAATTAATTAAGTCTGAGTACTTTTTAGATATTGATTTATCACTATTATCAAAATTAAATTCAAAATTAAATACAAATATTTTATCACTTGTTGGTATGCTATAATATTCTATAATCCCTAAATCATAACGTCCTTGTTTATATGATTCTATACCATCAATAGAAATAAATTTTTCTGCATAATGATAGCTGTAAGTATCATTTTTATAAAATTTATCTTTTATTTCGACTGCATTTAAATGTAGAGGATTTTCTTTTACTGATAACCAAAAATACCCTTCTTTATCTGGAAATTTAAATAATAATTTTTTTTGAAATATTTGATCATCACTTTCTTCGACTAATGTTACATTGGCTGGATGTCTAAACTCAAACCCTAATTCTTCATTTCTATATGTCAACCAATCAGAAGTATCTATGTCAGAAGTAATAACCTCTGGTTCTTGAGTTTGATTAGTATTTTGATCTACATTCTGTTGTGTATTTTGATCCTGATTTGGTTTAGATTGATTGACTTGCCAAATCCAATACCCTCCTAAAATAATCAGGAGCAGTACCAGTAGCGACACAATGGTTGTGGTTTGTTTTTTCATAATTTTTATTAAAAATAAGACGCCACAAGTTTAGCTAAATATAGATAATTTGTAAAGATTTATACCATATAGAATAGTTTGCCATATTCCACGAATTGCCACCCCATTTTTACATATTTTGACATAAGAAAAACCGCTCCGAGATGGGGCGGTTTTTAATCTGATTACTAATTGATTAAGAGCTATTTTTTCAAAGGGTTATAATTATTTACCACTTCCTGTCCATCTAAATAACCATCACCATCTGTATCAGAGTTATTGGGATCAGTACCAAATTTTTTTTCCATATTGTCAGATAAACCATCATTGTCACTATCTATAATTTCTCTAGTTGCGCCCGAATAAGTTATGGCTTGTAAAGTATTCCACTCTTCAGTTGAAGAAGGTATTTTGCCAAATAAATCATCAAATATTTTGAGACCTTTTTGCTCACTATTTAACTTGCGATTTTCTGCTTTTTGACGAAGTCCATAAGCCATAATCACAACAGCTGCATTGTCATTGGGATTGTTTAAGTTTGGATCTCTTTGGTAAATCTCTTTAAACTTGGCAGTGGCTTTTTCTTCTGCTGATTTATTCTTCATACTGGGCCAACGACCATTGGCAATTCTTACCACATCATTTAAATCCGCATCAGTTTGTGGCAAATTACCAAATGCCTGTTGGTATGAATACAATACCGCCGCTCTCTCACCCTCACCCAATTTTTGAGTATTATCATCTACCCCGTAAGCCATGAATTGACTCAACTTTTCTTTCATCAATTCATTGAGTTTACTTAAATCTTTATTTATATTTTTTAAATATTTTATTTCCATTTCCTGTTCTTTTATTTTATCTCGTAAAACTTTTATATTTCCTGATTGGATTTCTTCAGCTGATGAATCAGTGGTACTAGTGGCTTCATCATCAGTTACAAAGATAGATGGTTTACACTTAAATTGACTATCGGCATCTTCACAAAAATTAAATTCATAAGCATTATTATCTTCTCTGCTTTCTATGACTAAATCATTGTTGGCAGAATTTAATAAATCCTTATCAACATAAAATCTGGCTGGATCTTTTACAATTTGTCCCAGTGGTAATTGCAAAGGACCTATTACTACTTCTTTTGTAGCATTGGCTGATAGCACACCGCTAACTGACTTTGACTGCCGATGTTGAAAAGAATTGCTCGTATAAGGAGGCACTTCCCCTGATACGTAAAAAGTACTAGTGGTAGTGGTATCTCCAATATTTTTTATAATAACATTGAAACTGACGTCTTGGTTGGCATTGTCTGATTTATTGCTTTCCCCAGTCGTCAGTAAGGTAACTTTATCAATTATCAAATCGGGTTTGTTTACAGCTATAACTGGTAGAGTAGTAAAACTTTTTATCTCCGACGAAGTGATTAACTGACCTAAATTATCTCTAACTCTTACTTGATAATTATATGCTGTATTGGGGTCAAAGTTGGTAAAGGTTTTTTCATGATGAGTTTCTAGAATTTGATTTTCGCTCCATGTCCATTGACTGTCAGTGGATTTTTTATAACCAAAGTCCATTGCTGTTGGCACGTTGGTATCCCAACTAAATTTAGCTCCGTTGGCAGTTATATTTGAAGCCATAAGATTGGAAATTTGGATATCAGTAGTTGTGGAACCAATATTTTCTATTTCCCAGCCAAGATAATTGTTTTTTACGGTGACAACAACAAAAGCACCTTGATGTATGACATTGGACAAGTGAACAATGTTTCTATTTACTCCATCAATACTAGCTTGATCATTACCATAAGCATCCAAAGTGGTGTTATAAATTTGCATTTCCGCATCATTACTTTGTGTACTGGCATCACCTCCCCAGCCGTCATTACTTATCGAATCACCAACGTTGAAAGTATAACCCGTTGGATTGGTACTGGTTGCGTAATATAGATGGAATTTAACTTTCTCTAAAGTATTGGTACTACTGGCAAAATTTATTTTTACTACGGCTTGGTTATTAACCTGTCCGCTCGCTGTAGTCAAATAATCCGGTAAATTACAATCATTGGTATTGGCCAATAGATCATAGGTACACTCTTTTACCTCGCTACCATTGAAAGGATAAAAAGTCATTATGGCTTTTTGCAAACCAATACCGGATCTATAAGCACCCGAAATGACTCTGTTGAAGCTAGCATAAATGTCAAAATTTACCGAACCTTCAGTATCACTTTGTCCAGCCAAAGCAAATAAATAAGGCGAACTCAAAGAGTCCGCTTGGGTACTGGTTGTAGCTAAAGAAAAATTAGGTGCTGTCAGACCTAATATTAAAGCTAAAAGTAAAATAATATTAATTTTTTTCATAAATTTTATTTTAATTTTTATTTTTTAATTTTTTATACTCAACTTTAATAATTATAGCATAATTTTTGCTAAAAGTCAATGCTTTAAATAAAAAATAAATTCAGTAAATAATAATTATTTGCTAATATTAATTTATGAACAAAAAAAATATTTTGGGTGTACATGCAATTCTAATTACCCCTGATAAAAAAATAATCCTACAACAGAAAACTCAAGACTATAAACCCAATCCAGGAAAAATTAGTATGTTTGGTGGCAAAATCGAACCAAAAGAAAAAGTGATAGCTGCCTTGATCAGGGAGTTAGACGAGGAATTAGAAATTAAAATAAATAGTTCTATCCTCCATGAATTGGGAACTTATTACAAAAACCAAAAACAAGATGGGGTGAGCTATGGAGTTAAAATTTTTTTTGTTGAAAATATAAAAGTAAAGCAACTTAAACTAAAGGAGGGAGAAAAAATGATTGTAAAAAAAATATCAGAATTAATTAAAAATAAAAATTTAACCAGGATTACTAAACTAGCTTTGCTAGATCTAAATAAACGTCTTTAAATAAACCAATTATTTGTACTGGATAATTAGGTTGCAACTCAAAAAAACATCAAGATTTAAATCTTGATGTTTTTATTCTTTGGGAAGTTCTGCTGATTGTTTTTTTCTTTTTCTAGCTACTACCGCGGGATAAAAATACATTACTAAACCAGTGATACCCATCAACAATAGTGCAACAGTAAAAAATGGGCTCATTTGATTGTGTAAATAACGAACAAGTCCCAAATCGATAAAACTAAAACTACTAAAAAAACTGGAATATTTCAAAATCCCACCAGTTGTCGCCATTAACATGGTTAAAAATACAATAACAATTACCAAGTAACGATGAATTTTTTTTGATAATAGATATGATTTCATAATTTATTAATCATCTTCGTATTCATGCTCATCACTGGAATTTACAGCCGTCGGAGTCGGAGCAGGATTTGGCTGTAAATTAGTTGCTGAAGTTTGCGTACCAACATCACCTATATAAAGTTGAGCTAGATCAGCAAAAGCCAAACTAGAATGACTACCGCCGCCACCTTGAGTTAAGAATGCTTGCGTAGCGTCCTGTCCGCAATAAGGAATGATTCTGTTGCTACCACCAGGGTGAAGGTTAATATAATTAGTTACATTATATACCTTACCACTAACAATTAGCCAGCAATCACTGGCTATGTTATGAGTTGCTACTGTTTGTGTAGACAAAAATACACCTGATACTTGATTGGTGTCTGGTGTGTTAATTTTACTACCTGGAGACAACTGCGGATTGGTATTTGTTGGGTTGGTAACTGACACAGTATTGTTGGCATCTGCTGAACTGATATCGCCAATATATAAAGGTACTAAATCAGCATAGGCTTGACTGGAATGACTACCTTCCCCGCCTTGGGTCAGAAAAGCTTGCGTAGCGTCCTGTCCGCAATAAGGAATGATTCTGTTGCTACCACCAGGGTGTAATCTTAAATAATTGGTCACATTATAAACTTTATTATTGATAATTATCCAGCAATCACTGGCGGTGCTGTGAGTAGCTACGTCTTGGATACTTAAAGAAGTTGCTAGAGCATCTGTTTTATTTTGTTCGGAGTTACTTTCAATACCATTGGACTGAGCGGTATTGACTTGAGCGGAATACAAAGCAAATTTTGCTTGCTGTAATTTATAATTTTGAACAAAAAATAAACCAACAATAATCAAAAATACAGTTACAATAATACTAACTATTAATTCTTTTTTCATATTATATAAGTAGTATATACTATTACAAATAAACTGCCAAAATATTTCAATCGTCGTTATTGGTTTATTTTATCACGAGCTTCAACACTGCGTTGATAGCCGGCTTCAATCTGTTCTAAAAGGTCGACTGCACTCCACTCTGGTACGACATTGATACGTTTATTGATAACACCTTGTCCATAATAATTATAAACTATACCCGGAGAATTTAACTTCTGAATAAAAGCTAGATCAAATACATCAGTCACTTGGGCTGTTAAATAATCCATAACACGCTTAAAAATAATATGCCCAGTAACTTGCGAACAACAACTACATCACGCGGTAAATCCTTAAACTGTAAACTAATAACTGCCAGAGTTATGTCAAACGTCATACTTAGACGTTTTTTAAATCCCGACCAATAACCATATTTTTTTTCTTTGATTGTCTGACTCAGTCCCCGAAAAAGTTTTATATCAAAACCATGACCATAATATTTAGCATAAAAATTTAATCCAGCCTCTATCCGAAATTTTTGTTTATAAAAATTGGGAACTTTTTGCCACAATACTTTAGTCAGAGCTCGCTCACCACCCAACAGTGGTACCAATAAAACTAATTTATGTAAAAAATAAATTTTACGATTACGCATGGCAATAAACATATCAACTCGACCAGTAACTACGGGAGCGATTATCTGATCAATCATTTCGTGTTTTAAACCTTTAACATCACCGTCACAAAAAAATACTATGTCAGTTTTGGCTAAACTGACTCCTTTATCCATAGCTTTGGCCTTACCTTGATTAGTTGGTTGCTTAAAATATTTTACTTTGGAAAAATCACTTACAATTTTCTCACTATCATCAGTAGAACCGTCGTCAATTACTAAAACTTCAGCAAAGCCGGAATAACTAGAAAGTATGGTTAAAACTTTACCAATTCTTTCTGACTCATTATAAATTGGTACAATAGCTGTTACTTTTGGATTATCTGTTTGGTTATCCATTTACTAAAAAATTTAAAAAATATAATTACTAAAATTAAAACCGACAAAATTATTTCAATATGATTTAAATCAACTGATAAAAATTTAGTCCCCTGACCCAACGACCAACCAATAAATACAACCACTATCAACCAAATAATTGTCCCTAGGGAATTAAAAATTAAAAATTTACGAAATGGCAATTTTTGACTGCCTAAATAAAATATTGTAATTATCCGTGTACCATAAAGGAACTTGATAAACAATAGTGATAAAAATGATTTACCTTTGGTAATTTTTTGGATAGAACTAACAACTTTTTCTAAACGACTTTGGTTGTTTGCGCCTTTGCTTATCAATTTATTTAAACCAAAACCACCAGAAAACCAAACAGCATCGGAAATAACTGTTCCTAAAAATGCCAGTAAAAACAGTTCCCAAACTGACCATAAACCTTGACTAGCTAAAAAAGCAGCAGCAATAATAACTGACTCGCCAAAAAAAAATGCACCCAAAAAAATAGCTACTGGCCCATAGGCGGACAAATACATTACGGCTGTTTGATCAACACTCATATATTTATTATACATCTTAAAAATATAAAATAATAATTTACAGAAAAAACCGCTTGTTTTAACAAGCGGTTATTTAAATTTTTAATCTTTTTAATAACTGTCGAGATAATCGCATAATTTGTCTTTGCGTCATTCTCGCAATTGCTTTGTCAGTTTTTATCTTGATTTGTTTCTCACTTAGCTCAATATATCTTTCGTGTAATATCTCATGAATATAGACATCCACCAAAAATAAATAAATATTGATATATATTTTTTCTTCTAGATAATTGATCTCACCCAAAATTTTTTTTCCTAACCATTTGTACTTTACTTCGTATTCCCTTTTTCTTAATATCAACTCGTAAATTGATCTGTTTAACGTTATTTTTTTCATGACTTACTCCTGTATATTTTTAAAGAATTTTTTCTACTTTATAACTTTAAACCAATATTTGTCAAATAATAAAACCGCATACAATAATGCGGTTTAATAAAATTAAAAATTAATTGCTTCCAAATAATACTGACCAATAGAGTCATCAAAAATAGGTTGTAAACCTTGTGCGTTGATCATAAATTCGGAAATTTCTTTAATTTCGTCTGGCCCAGTATAGCCAAGTCCTTGGGCGTATTCATAGACTTGCCGTCTATCAAGACTTACTGATTTTTCTAAATTTTCACCAAATTCTTTTTTCAACATTCCGGCAATTTCCGCACCGGTGGGAATATGAATTCCGGGATTCATTTCTCGGATTATATCAACTGGTCTTTGACCGTTTATCTTACCTGTTTTGTCTAACTCTTGTTTTTTCTTCAATTCATCTGACTCTTTCATTTTTACTCCTTTTAGTTAATTGATTTAATGTACTTTTTTAATACATCAAATTAACAAAACATTTATACTTTGTCAATTTTGACTTTGTCATAAACAATTAAAACAGATATAATACTTAGGAAATAGTTTATCACCTGTTCATTAACAAAAAGGAAAAAAATGAAAATAATTAAATTCACTCAACGGGAAAATTTTTACTCTGAGTTAAAAAACTCGGTGGAAAAATATTTTCAAGAAAAACAAATCAAAAAAACTGGCAATCGGCAGATGTTTTTAAAAACAATTATTATCTTTATCTGGTTACTCAGTAGTTACACTGCTTTAGTTTTTTTCTCCCATTCTATTTTAGTATCTTTGGTACTAATTTTTTTACTGTCTCAAGCTTTTGTCTTAGTTGGTTTCAATATTCAACACGACGCCAATCATGGCAGCTACAGTCAAAATAAAAAAATAAATACTTTATTGGGTTTTACCCTAGATCTTATTGGTGGTAGCAGTTGGGTCTGGCGAACCAAACACAATATCTTACATCATACCTATACTAATATTTCTGAACTTGATAGCGATATCAATACCAACGGTTTAATGCGACTGAGTCCCGCCCAGCCTTGGCGAGTTTGGCACCGATGGCAACATTTATATGCCTTACCACTTTATAGTCTAATGTCTTTATCCTGGATATTTTACGGTGA
The DNA here is from genome assembly GCA_964493305.1 of uncultured Gammaproteobacteria bacterium. Classification (GTDB taxonomy): domain Bacteria; phylum Patescibacteriota; class Patescibacteriia; order S139-126; family S139-126; genus DYGA01. Next base: position 73,038 of record CAZBLW010000002.1, on the reverse strand, counting down.
CATGAGAAGATTTTTTCTCAACAAAATAAATGACTACCAACTACCAAAACCTCGTCTTTATGATGTAATTATTTTTTTTACTTCCAAATTTTCTTATTTTGGCTACATGTTAGTTCTCCCCAGTTTTTTTCATCCCTTATGGCAAGTTTTGATTGCTTTTATTGCTATTCACCTCATTCTCGGTCTGACTTTAGCACTAGTATTTCAATTGGCTCATATTGTCGAGGGAAATGAATTTCCTATCATAGCTAAAAATAAACAACTTCCCACTGAATGGGCAATCCATGAAATTAAAACTACAGCCAACTTTGCCAACCAAAATAAAATTGCCACCTGGTATTTAGGCGGATTGAATTTTCAAATTGAACATCATTTATTTAGTCGTATCTGTCATATTCACTACCCACAATTACAACAATTTGTACAAGCAACTTGCAAAAAATTCAATCTTCAATATTTATCTTATCGTTCTTTTATTCATGCCTTACTAGCACATTTCCGTTTACTCAAACAATTATCCCAACCAACTTAGCTAGTCAAGCAACTCCTAGCCTGCAAAAGTTTGCAGGCTTTTATATTTCAATTTTACAATGATTGACAATGCTTACTAAACATGCCATACTGATTGCAAGCAAGTGGTTCTATTTTATATTTGCTTACACAAATAATTAACTAAATTTAGTGTAAGTCACATAAATAGTTAGGTCGCTCTTGCAAATTTTATTTGTGTAAGTCAAATTACTATGGCAAAAAAACTTTACGTCGGTGGATTATCCTACAACACCACTCAAGAAGGCTTGCAAGAAGCCTTTTCTCAAGCTGGTAATGTAGAATCTGCCATCATCATCACAGACAAAATGTCAGGCCGATCAAAAGGCTTTGGCTTTGTAGAAATGTCTACAGATGAAGAAGCTGAAAATGCTATTACTACTTTCAATGGCAAAGAGCTTGATGGCCGCACTATCACTGTGAGTGAAGCCAGACCAATGACTGACAGACCTCGCCGGGATTTCGGCAATCGTGGTCGCGGTTTTGGTGGTGGTGGCAACCGACAAAGAAATTGGAACTAAACAATTTCTCTGATATTAAAAACCCGCCTATTAAGGGCGGGTTTTTTGTTACCACATAACTTCAATCATTTGTTGCTTTGCTATTGGCTCAGCAATATCAGGAAAATTTAAATGCGGATGTTTAACTGCCTCAGGTTTACATTTGGGACAATAAGGACGACTTATTGTTTCTTGATATATTTTATTTTTGTCCTTGACTAACATTTCTACATCCAACCATTCGATTATTTTTTGGGTATAAAGGCAGCGCCAATACATTGAACCGTGTGGTGATTTTTTATTTTCAAACATATCGGCATGGATATGTAAATAAGCTAAATCGATTTTTAAAACGAACATAAATCCTCCTGTTATTTTTTCCCAGCTTAACACAACCCTTACATTAAAAAAAGCCCTCATAAATTGAGGGCTGAATTTAGATAATTTTTTTGATGTTGTCTTTATGGGCCAGTAAAATAATGATAGTGATACCAATTATAAATATGGTAATTTCAAAATTTTGTTGGTTAAAACCACCACCAAAAATTATTTTTACAACTACCGCTGAGATAGCTGCTAGTATTGAACCTAAGGCTACTTTTTGAGCAGCAATTTTTTGGGAACCAAATTTTTTGGCCAGTAGTATGGTCAGTACAAAAACTGACAAGATTATGACTATAAACCAAGCTGGGCTCAGACCCAACAAAACTCCTAAAGATGTGGCAACTACTTTACCACCTTTGAAGTTTAACCAAACTGGTTTAAAGTGACCAATGATAGCTAGACTACCAGCCAAAATATAATAACCAACCATGGGTTCTGCAAAAAAAATATTTACTAAACTGATAGCCAAAAAACCTTTAGCCACATCCAAAACCAATGTCAAAGTGCCCCACTTAGCACCCAAAGTTCTAAACACATTAGTAGCGCCAATATTACCGCTACCTACTTTTTGAATATCAACCTGATTATGTTTGGCAATCAGATAGCCAAACGGTATCGAACCGATTAAATAAGCTAATAAGCCTAGAGCTATAAACTCCATGATTACCTCCAATAATAATTGTTAATGAAAATGAATTAAATTATCTTATAGCTTATTTGTTTTTTTGGCAAGAAAAAAACCCGTCTGAGACAGATTTCCTATGGTTATATAGAAAATGTCTTGGTAGACGGGTTTAAATGAATCTTGCTGGAGTCTCCTTGCGGAAAAAATTTGATTATTTGAGATAATTAAGTGTACTTCTTCGGAAGTCGTTTGCCAGAGGCATTCGTTTCGTTTTATTTTTTGACCATATGATCCACTTAATATCTATTTTCCGCACCGCGAATTAATTTTTCCCTAATTGGGAGTTTTGTTTCCCTAATAGGGAATTTTAAAGAACAAGATTCAAAATTTTTACTTTCGGTATTGACTACATTACACTATCAAAATTTATTGGTCAATAGTTGTTATTGAATAACCTGTGGATAAGTAAAAAAAAGTACAAAAATGCTATAATATTAATAAATATATAAAATACTTTTATGCTTTATAGTAACTTTGTAAAACGACTTAAAAAATGTCCATTTTGTAATTGTCAGCAAGAAATTTTTTTACAAAATAAAACAGCTTATCTTACTTTTGCCTTAGCACCCTATCATCCTTATCATTTATTAGTTATACCCAAAAGACATGTGATATCTTTTTTACATTTAAATCCCGGGGAACAAAAAGACATTGATAAATTAATTCGCCAAGGCATATCTAGACTCCATCAATTAAAAATAAAAAATATAAGTATTTTGGTTAGAGATGGAAGTCTAACTGGCACAGGTAAAAGTATCAAACATTTACATTTCCATTTAATTCCCAATACTCACATTGGCAATCTTGATCATCGTGGTCAACCTAGGAAAATACTAAACGAAAAACAAATTAAAAAGATCATAAATAGATTGAAAAATATAAAAAATAAGCGATGAGACTGTAAATTCTATTAATTTTATATTATTGGTTTTTATGCTACACTGTTGTCTAGACTAAATTTATGAAATTATTTTGGCAGTATTTAAAAAATTATCGAGGGATATTTATTTTGTCCCTTTTTTTAGCGCTTATCAATAGGGTTTTTTCTTTGTTGGACCCCCAAATTTTTCGACTTATCATTGATCGCTATGCTACCAAATTTTCAGAATTGGACAAGAATACTTTTCTATATGGAATTTTAGGCTTATTGGCTTTGGCTATCGGTGCAGCTTTGATTTCTCGTTTGGCAAAAAATTTCCAAGACTATTATGTCAATATGATAACTCAAAAATTGGGTGCTAAACTGTACGCCGACAGCTTACAACACGCTTTTTCCTTGCCTTACATGGAATTTGAAGACCAACGCAGTGGCGAATTATTACAAAACTTAAACAAAGCCAGACAAGATGCGGAAAAACTAATTCGTAGTTTGATAGATATTTTGTTTTTCTCCCTGATTGGTATTTTGTTTGTCTTAATTTATGCCTTTATTGTTCACTGGTCATTGGGATTGATTTTTGTCTTGATAATCCCAACCTTGAGTGCGGTTACTTTTTATATCAGTCGAAAAATTAAACAAGCCCAAACTGCAATTATTGCCGAAAAGGCTGATTTGGCTGGTTCTACTACTGAAACTATTCGCAATGTGGAATTGGTAAAAAGTTTGGGTTTGGAACAACAAGAAATTTCCCGATTGAACCTAGTCAATGACAAGATATTGCAATTGGAACTAAAAAAAATAAAACTTGTTCGCACTATGAGTTTTATCCAAGGGACAATGATAAACTTTTTACGATCAACCATGTTGCTACTAATGCTGTGGTTAATATATTTGCAGGTTATTACTTTGGGCGAATTTTTTACCTTACTATTTTATTCATTTTTAATTTTCACTCCTCTAACTGATCTGGGTCAACTAATTACCGAATATCGTGAAGCTCAAGCTAGTGGAGAAATTTTACAAAAAATTCTAAATAAGCCGATTGATAAAGTTCCTGCTCAACCGGTCAATTTGGAAAAAATAAAAGAAATAAAATTTTCTCAGGTTAATTTTATTTATCAATCAAGTCAAGATCCGTCGGTCAAAGAAATAAATCTAAATATAAAAGCTGGTCAGACTGTGGCTTTTGTCGGTCCTAGCGGTTCAGGAAAAACTACGCTAATTAAACTTTTAGTGGGCTTATATAAACCCACTGGTGGTAAAATTTATTACGATCAAATAGAACATACCCAAATAAATTTTACTACTCTGAGACAAATGATTGGCCTGGTAGCTCAAGAAACACAACTTTTTGCTGGAACAATTAGAGAAAATTTAATTTTCACCAATCCTCAAGCAAGTGATGAGGATTGTTTACTAGCCCTGCGATCAGCGTCGGTAGAAAATATTTTAACTAGAGACAAACGTGGACTCGATGCCCGTATTGGTGAAGGTGGACTTAAACTATCAGGTGGTGAAAGACAGAGATTGGCTATCGCTAGAGCTCTAATCAGGAAACCTAAAATTCTTATTTTTGATGAAGCTACCAGTAGTTTGGATACTATCACTGAAAGTGCTATTACTAAAACCATCAAGGAAATTGAACAAAAAAATCCTGATCTAATCAGGATTCTAGTTGCCCACCGATTGGCTACTATTAAACATGCGGATGTTATTTATTTATTACAACAGGGACGTATTATCGCCAGTGGTAACCACAGTGAATTACTAGCACAGAATTCACTTTATGCAGCCTTGTGGCAACAACAAAGTTTCAGCAATTAACCCAATAATTTTTTGACCTTATCCACTAGTTCAGTTAGGTGAATATCAATTTTCAACCAATAATCAATCGCTCCCAATTCTCTTGCTCGACGTACCCATTTTTCATTATCAATATTGGACAAAATAACGACTTTCATTGAATTTAATTTCCCCTGATGGTGCAAATTTTCCAGTACTTCAAAGCCGTCTTTGTTGGGCATTTGCATATCAAGTAAAATTAGATCGAAATTTTCTTTTTTTATTTTTTGTAAGGCTTCGTCGCCATCTTGAGCCGGTTCAACAACAAAATCCGCTGTTGCTAACATATCAGTCAACAATTGTAAAATCTCCGGTTCATCCTCGGCGATAAGAATTTTTTTTATCATATATTATACTGGTTAAGATTAAGAATTTTTTTGTAAAGGAAAACTAATACTAACCTGAGTGCCTACTCCTTCTATGCTGTCGAGATAAATTCGCCCTGACATCATATTAACAATTTCCCTGGTAATCCATAAACCCAACCCCGTGCCAACAATGTTTTTGGTCTTATCGTTTTTGATACGATAAAACTTTTGAAATAAACGTTCTCTTTCTTGAGCAGACATTCCAATACCCGTATCAATTACTCTAATCTCCAACCAATCTTCTTTGACAGTCAATTTTACTTGGATTGATCCTGTCATTGTATATTTTACCGCATTACCAATAATATTAACAAATACCTGTTTCAATCTGGCCGGATCTGCTTTGATGGAAAAATTACCAGTACACTCACAAGACATGATAATATTTTTCTTAGCAGCTTCAACTTTTAACTCAGTTATCACCTCTTTAACTATAGGCAAAGGATCAATTTTATCTAACTCAATCTTAAAACGACCCTGTTCAATCCGAGAAACATTCAATAAATCCTCAACCAAAGCTGCCAAGCGGTCAGTAGCGCTGCTAATAGTAACTAAATAATCTTGGAGTGGTTTGGTTAGTATATTTTTACCCTCTAGCATCAACATGGAAGTGTATCCTTTAATAATAGTTAGAGGGGTACGAAGTTCATGTGAAGCAATAGATATAAAATCATCTTTCATCTGATCAATAGCCTTGATCTTACGATATAAAATACCATATTCAAACAATCGGGTGTTGGCCGACAATAAAAGAATTAAAATCAAAACTGTAATAGTCAAAAATATATAACTACTAGCAAAAGTTGAGCTCATCAGCTGATCCATAACGTCAAGTGAAATTACCATCGATAATAAATATTGTTTTTTGTCACTAGCATCAAGCAAGGGCATAACTACTAACCAGTATTTCTTATCCGCTGAAAAAATATCATCAGCGGCGGGAAAAATAGTTTGCAAATTATCTTTTACAACCAAACTGGCGATAGCATCATTGCGTTGCCAAGCAAAAAAATAATGCGGGGAATTAATTTGTCTGTTGATCTGTCCAGCAATAGAGCTGGCAACTACTAAAAAATTGTCATTTTCACTACGACTAACCTGAATAGCCGAAATATCCTTTTGCTTACTAATAGTCATATCAATATTCTTTTGTATTGCCTCTGCTGACCAGTCAGAATTAAGTAAAGCAATATTGAATAAGCGACCAAAAGCCAATGCTTGTCTCTGTAATTGAATATCAATGTCAGATTTAAAACTTCTGTTTAAGTTTAGTGTATTGATAATTATGACTACCGGAATTAAAATAACCAAAGTTAATCCATAAACTAACTGCCAATTTTTATTTTCAAAAAATTTTTTCATTTTATTTAATATTTTTTTGAGTTTTTCTGACTAAGAAAAAAATTAGCACGGCAAAAAATATCAAACCAGCGGCTGCTTCTAAATAATATTTCTCTAACAAAGTCATGTCTTGTATTTCTGTCAAATCAATATACTCGCCTGCAGAAACAGCTTTGGCTTCGTTTACAAAAAATATTTGTGCAGAAGATTTTTTTTGAATTTTCCCCGTGTCATCATTGATAGCCAAATATACCTGATGCTCCCCATCGGTCAAAGTATCAGACAAAGTGTATTGCCACCGACCAAATTCATCTACTTGGACGGTCGCTAGCAAAGGTATATCAGAATAAAAATATAAACTTAAGACGGTATAAGCCGGCCCAGTTCCGCGTAATAATAAATTGGTAGATTCGGCCTGACTCAATGAAGTATTGGTTATAGACTCTATTTGTAAATCATTGCTTTCTTGACCAGTAATTACTGGCTGTTCAAAAACAATTTCTTGGAGTAACGCTTTTTCTACACCGGCCAAATTTTTCTGCCACTTTTCATTGGCCAATAAAGGATTGTAGCCATTTTTTACTTCAACTAAATCCGAATAACCATCACCGTCAGTATCAGTCAGATCTGGGTTGGTACCCAACCTTTTTTCAATATCATCAGGTAAACCATCTTGGTCAGTATCTTTTACCAATAAAGCCGGCAGTGGTTTAACTAAACGATCGTCAGTAATTACTACAGCTGACTGGGCTGATTTTAATTGATAACTAGATTTATCTTTTACTTGCACGGGCAAACGAGAGGCTAAATTTTTTAAATCTGGTGTTTGAATGTTTTCAGAAGAAACAAAATTATTCGGTAAAATAATTTTAGCCTGTTCTAAAACACGATTTGATATTTCTCTAGCGGCTAATTCATTTACAAAATTATCTAATTTTTGTTGACAATTAGTTTCATTTAAACAATGGGTTTCTGTCTGATATTTAGCCACCAACACCTGACGACAATTGTCAGAATCAGTAGTCCCAAGCAATTGACAGGCGGTAGTAAAATTTTGATTATTTAAAAAATTTTGACAGTCTTCTTTACTAACTATCCCGGCTTGTTTACATTCGCTGGGCAATTTCACAAAAGACAGAAATTTTTGACATTGTTCATTGTTGAAAATTGATTGCTGAACACAAAAAGGATTAAGATCCGAACTGATATTAAATGTTGGTTTTGGCTGACTAATATAATTTGCACATAAAGGTTGGCTCTTAAATTCAACTAAGTCACACCACCTTGAAGATCTGGGTTCGGTTAAATAACGTTCGCACAATTGATAATCATTCACTCCATCACGTTGACATTGTTCGTTTTGTTGTTGGCATTCAGGAATATTCAAAATTTTCTCTAAACAACTAGTGGCTATTTGATTTTGATTTTTAAAATAAGTTTGACAAGTGACATTTTCTTGAATATCTTCATTTAAACATTCGGGGGGTAAATTTAATAATACTTTATTGGTTGAAGTCGATAACTCTTGTATTTCCGAAATTATGGACGAGTCATTATTGTCGTTGATCAAGTTGATCTTAGATGCTGTAGCCTGAGTATTAGTCGGTGCAAATATCGGGACAACTTGACTGGTGGTGGTTGGGGTAAGTGGTTGAATCAATGTAGAAGTAGAAGTTTGTTTATTGCTATCAGTTATATATTCCGTCGTACTAGTAGGAGAGTTAAAAAATATTTTTATTATACTACTGAAATACTCTTGGTTATTGACTTGGGCTTTGGCCAATAAATCGTATCCGCCGTTGGGAAAATTGTTGGATAATATATAGGCTTGCCAAATATTATTATCAAACAAATCAGTAGGAATATATTTACCCTGTAAAACAAAATATAAACTATCGACTTTGGCCGTTACTTTAGCTTGCAATAAAACTTTACCGGATAGCTTTTGATTGTTGGTAGGACTGATAATACTAACTCTAATAGCCGTGGTAGTGGAACTAATTTCGGACTGATCAACTGCATTGGCAGTATAAAATATTGCACTTTGTTCCGAGATTGAGCCGTTGGCATCAATTAAATTAACCACCAGCTTATATTTACCATCACTACCAAGATCGGTGGTATTTACTTCGACCTGATGCCTATCAGTCGAAGTAGCTACCTGACTAATATACTGCTTAACCAAAATATTAAAATTATTATAAACAGAAAAAGTTAGTTCAGAAACAGGCGTTCCAGTTTGGGCAACAAAAAATGCCTTGCCTTTCAAAATTTGTTCTGGGGTAGGTTCGATAATTTGTAAATTAACTGGCAGCGATATAACTTTATTGACAGTAAATCTTCTATTTTGCCCAGCTAAAGCAGTACCATCAGCTAAAATAGCCATAGTTTGTAATTGATAAATACCATTCTCTAATTGACTAATATCTAAATCATAATACCAATAATTTGAGGTGGTAGTTTCACGCCGAGCAATCGCCCTACTATTGTTTTGGTTAGTAACGTCCAAACGAATAAAATGTATTTCAACAAAATCCACCAAAGTGGTGGTTTCAAATTTAAAAGTATAATTTTGTGATAAAACTTGGCCTTCGGCTAGATTTAAAATCCCCACCAAACTAGTGGCATTTTGTGCTTTTAAATAATTGCCAAAATTCAAAAATCCAGCTGGCGCTAAAAATAAAAACAACAAAGAGAGTGTGTAGATAAATTGATAAATTTTTTTTACATTAACTCTCTTCATAATTGACTAAATATTGTTAATTATACCATAAAATCAAACAAAAAACTAAACGACAAAAAACTAAACTGGGCTTTAAATTTGACAAATTATTTTACTTATATTAACATTTAGATAAATATCTAAATGTTATATGACTATCAACCTGGTATTAAATGCTCTAGCGGACAAAAATAGACAAAAAATTATTGAATTATTAAAGAAAAATGATTTAACTGTACAACAAATTTTGGCGCACTTTGATATCACTGGGGCTTCGTTATCACATCATCTAAATATACTAAAAAGTGCTGATTTGATTTCTAGCCGACGTCAAGGTAAATACTTAATTTACTCACTAAATTTATCGGTTCTTGAAGAGTTGCTGAGTAAATTAGCAAAATTATATAAAAATTAAATAAATATATGAAACTTCCCTACCAAATTAACTGGAACAAAGAGTCTTTAGCGATTATTTTGCTAACCATAACTTTTCTGGCCAGTATTTATTTCTATCAAAACTTTCCTCCACTGGTTCCTATCCACTGGAATATCAGTGGTCAACCAGATAATTGGTCGAATAAAAATTTTGCCGCTTTCTTTTTTCCAGTTATGATTGCTGTGGTTTATTTGATGATGGTGACCTTACCAATATTTGATCCGATGAAAAAAAGATATCAAGAATTTGCCAAAACTTATCAAGTTATCCGATTGGCGTTAGTATTTTTTCTGTGTGCAATTTATTTTTTTACTTCATTAAATGCTCTGGGTTATAACATACCAATTGCTAAAGTAGTGCCCTTGGGTATTGGTTTACTTTTTATAATTTTAGGAAATTTTTTACCCAAAGTGAAAAAAAATTGGTTTGTGGGTATTCGTACACCTTGGACATTATCCAATGAAGAAATTTGGAATAAAACTCATCGTTTGGGTGGTAAGATTTTTGTAGTGAGTGGATTGCTAATGATTTTGGGTGCTCTACTAGACCCAAAAATTTATGCCTGGCTATTTGGTCTAATTATTTGTTTGATGCTTTTTTCTAGTTTTGGCTACTCTTGGTGGTTATGGAAAAAAATAAATAAAAAAAGCCCATAAGTTATGGGCTTTTTATTTTTGGGGAAGAAGGTTTAGGTAATTCTACTATTGTCCCACAATTAGGACAAAGAACTGTGTGGCCATTGCTGTTCTTATCCATTTCAAAACACAACTGGCAAAAATGTATAGAACACTCAGGGCACTCAAATATACAGAATTCTTCTGTAAAATCTTCATGCTTTGCCCCACAAATGGAGCAGCTAACTCCGGTTACAATCTTCAAAAACATCTCACTCCTCCTTGGTAATATTTTTAATAAGTTGTTTAATTGATTTGGTACAAAAGATACTATAGATTAGTTTAAAAAATTTTTTTTGTCAAGCCATGAGAATTTAAAAACCTCTCTTTTACAAGAGAGGTTTTTACTTTCTAATATCTAAAATCTGTTCAAATATCAACAAAATAAAATTTAAAATGCTTTGCCACATTATTTTTTAATTTTAACAATTTTAGATTCTTCAATCTGACCACCAAATTGATTGATAACAATTAAATTTATTGTCAAAACTAAACAAATATTCAAATGCCAAGAAAGATTTAAAATAAAATCTCCCAAAATAATCAAAACTACTGTGGCCAGAGCTACAACAACAAAATCACCCAAGAGTGGTTCTGTAGTTTCAACCTTAGCTTCTAAATTGAAACTTTTGATGTGATTGTCAAAATTTAAAATAAATAACATCAATGCTCCTTCTATGATTACCCACAATGGAAAAAACAGATAAGCATACTGCCATAAAGATGCCCAAGGATCAGCAGCAATGTCAATATAATAAATAATAAATGAATACAAACCAGCTGTGAGCATAGTTATGCCTGAAACCAAAACAATAAAACCTTTGTAAGCTCGAGAAAAATCTTCTTTAATAAAAACTTTGATTAACCAAACTATCAATAACAACAACAAAAAATTAAAAACTATTGCAATCTGCATAGTTGATAAATCAGCTTGAGCTACTGCATAACCTAGCAATAAAAAAATTACCAAAAGAAATTCCTGTCTTAATTTGGGAATTAATCTTTCAAAAAATTTTCCCAACATAACTTTTTATTTATTAAAAATAAATTTATTAGTTAACCAAGAACCAAAACTCAAACATAATGACCCCCAAAAAGCTGCCCAAAAACCAGTAATATAAAAACCATCCAAAAAAGTTGCTACCAGCCAAAACAATAAAGCATTGATAACCAAAGTAAACAAACCCAAGGTCAGTAAATTAATTGGCAAAGTAATCAAAATTATTATTGGTCGAATTAAGGCATTGACTAAACCAAGAACTGCGGCAGCTATCAAGGCACTAAATAAACTTGCTACTTCGATCCCAGGTAAAAAATATGCTATCAATAGAAGTAGTAAAGCGTTAATTAACCATCTAATAATGAATTTCATAAATTCATTATAACAAAATATTATTGCAATTTAAAGTTCCAATTAGGGGAAAATTTGCTCGCCGTTTTCACCGTAAACAAATATGGCTTTAGTAGGACAACTTTCGGCAGAAGCAATAAGGGTTTCGTCTGACAAAGTTTCCCAACCTTTTTTAACAATCGCAATATTTTCCTCATCTAACTCATAAGCCTCGGGGGCTACACCAATACAAGAAGCTGCGCCAATACATAATTCGCGATCAACTTCGATTTTTTTTACTTTTTCGGCCATAATAAAATATTTAATTATCTTATTTAATTATAACAAATATCTGGGGGATAAAAAATCAATTTTCTATATCAACAGTTGAGGATACTGTACTAGTAGTGCTAGTAGATAAAATATTTTCTGTCTCTTTGCCGGCTGTGTTTGTTAACAATTGATCAACTAATTTTGTCAAATTCTTTATCTGCTTAAAATATTCATTTAAATTTTTCACTGAGACTGTAATTTCATTACTAAAATTTTGATTTTCTCCCAAAGCCAATAAAGCATCTAGCACTTGTATTTCTCCTCTCACTCTACCCAAATAGTCATCAATTGATACTAAATAATCTTTAGTTTGATCATAGTTACTACTAGTTCTAGCTAACACTTGTAGTTGCTCATATTGATTGGGCAAAAAGTCTGCTAAAGTTTGAGCCAAATCATTTAGTGACCTAGCTTGTTGATCAAAATCTTCAATGCTTTTTACTGTGGTAGTGCTACTGCTACTATTTATAATCACACTATCAATAAAGTTGTTGGTCATCTGTTCAAATTCGGCTACTCGTTCATTCACTAAACTAATATCAAAGTTCTGGGGAGAATCTACTTCTGCATTGGGAGGAGGGGTCGTTTCCGTCACAAAATTAGATACGATACCAGCTGGAGTTGAGACTGGTTTAGCTGTCTTGACACCATCATCTGTATTATTGTCACGCCAAATATAATAAATAACTCCTACAAACAGTACAAACAATAAAACAAACAATAACCACCACCACATGTTACTCTTGGTTTTTTTTGCTTTGGCTTTTGGTGGCTGACTAGAAGTTGACGACCCTTGATTGCTGGGAGGTAGATTGATCCGCGCTGCATCTTTTACCGGCTGATTGACTGGCCGAGGAGAAATATTACTTTGACTGGGTGGCTTTTTTTTAACTTTAATATCCAAACTCATATTAATTTTCTTTAATATTCACTTTAAGTATCCGCCAAATGCTACCTAAAATTATCAAATAAAACAACCAAGCTAGCAAACCTCCCAATAATGGAATTGATAAAATTACTCGCCAGACTAAAACTCCTAAAACTAAACACCAAAATAAATAATTTTTGGAATCATTGGTTAACTTTGGTTTAGTCCTTATTTTTTGTTGAATAAAATCACCTAACCAAATAGCCCAAACAATTTGCCCCAAATAAAAAGACAAAGCGTAAAACAAAAACAATATAACAGCGAGTGGAATACCGATTAAACTAACAAATAACAATACGGCAACAATAGGTAATAATATAAAAATAATTAATCCTGGTAACAGTAATTTATAATTCTCTTGGACAATTATTTTTGGTAGGGTCAATAAATTGTTACCAAACCAAGTAATCATCACCAAACCAACTAAAATCATAGCAAATGACCAAACTAACCACCAAAATATCTGACCATAATCAATAAAATTTTCTGTTGTCGGTCGGATCAAATCATGTTTATTGACTTGGCCGTATATTTTCACATCATCGGCTATTGATAACTTATTACTTCCAGTAAAATCAACATTCCCGCCTATTTCTGCAGGAGCAATTACTTCTATTTGATTGTTTGCATCTGTACTAACAATAACTAAATCATTTTCTATCTGCGCGTTAATTTTAGCTTGCATTGTCTTAAGATCCAATCTTTGAAATGCACCGCCGATTTCCATTTCTCTAGCTACAAAATAACCATGCCAACCGACTTCCGCCTGAGAGTTAATAACACTGCCAAAAATAGTTGCATTGTGAGCGATACTATTTTTTAGATTTACTGTTTGTGCTAAACCTCGAACAGAACCACCGGTTTTGGCATCAAGATTGATCTGACTAGCAAGAAAAAAAATACTCCCACCCACTTCACCTTTGATATTTACATTCTGACCAAAAACGAACAGATCACCCAATACCTGACCAGAAAAATTTATTTGCGTACCCGCTAAAAATAAATCTTTTTCATATTTGCCTTCAATATTCAAAACCTCACCACTGACAAAATGATTGTCCGTGATTGTTTGAGCGCTAGCCGGAACGGCTAACAAACAACTAAAAAGTATTAAAAAAAATATTTTTTTCATATATTTATATGTATTATTATTGTAACATTGCCAGTCAAAAATTAAAAATCAATCAACCCGAGGTTTTCTGGCTGTAGTTAGTAAACTTTCAAACAATATTTTAGATGATTGATTGGACTGACGACTAACTATCTCATTGTGTTCCAAAACAAAACCGCTTTGTTTGACCAATTCTGCCAATTCCCTTTTATGAAAAGCATAATAATACCTGTTAATTACTACTCTGCCTTGGCTATTTTTCCAAGGAATAAGTAATGCCTGTTTTTCTAAACCTCTTAACCAATTAATCAACATCTGTTTTTTGATTTGATATTTTTTGTTGGCGGTTGCATTCCAAAAATACCAATTATTCATCAACAATAAACCACCTGGTTTCAATACCCGGTAAATTTCCTGTAGTGCCTGCCAGCGATTGTCCGGATGTGGTAAATGATGCAAAACTGCCACCGCTAGCACAATATCAAAAATATGATCTTGATAGGGTAGTTGTCTTATATCAGCGACTTGAAAATCAAACGTTTTAAAGTTATACTGCTGACACTTGCCTTTAGCTAAAGTGATCAATTTATCTGAGATATCACAACCAAAATAATCAACTTGTTTATTGCTTAAAAGTTGAACTAGACGACCATTACCACAACCAACGTCCAAAACTTTTTGTCCATCATGAAAGTAGTTTTCCCAAAATTTCATTTCTGACCAAACTTTATATCTAGAATCAGAAAAATCATCAGCAATTAAATTATAATTACCTGACATTTGTTGAATTATTTTTTCTGCTTTACCTATATGCATATAAATAAAACTGCCCAAAAAGAAATTATTCTAACTATGTTAGCTCATCCACCTAAAAATGAGGTGCAATTTTTAGCTATGAATCGAAAAATTTCAACTCAATATAAACTGCCTCCCCAACCAAAAAACGAGCTACGTTTAGTATATCAAAAGCTTATAGAAAATAAAAAAATAAAGCCCCTTGCCAAAATCAGCGAACTTTTGAAAGTTAGAGCCACCAGAACTTTGTCAGGAGTAACTCCTATTACTGTACTTACCAAGCCCTATCCTTGTCCTGGCAAATGTATTTATTGTCCTTTGGAACCGGGGATGCCCAAAAGTTATCTCTCCACTGAACCAGGAGCAATGCGAGCGGTGGCGAATAAATTTGATCCGTATTGGCAAGTGCACAATCGTATGCGAGCACTTTTTCTCAATGGTCACGAACCAGATAAAATTGAACTACTAGTTTTGGGTGGTACTTGGTCTGCTTATCCTTGGTCTTATCAACAGTGGTTTATCAAACGTTGTTTTGAAGCAGCTAATTATTTTACTTACGTATTGACTAATAAAACCATACCCAAAAAAATTCGCTCTTATAATCTAACCCAAGCCCAAAAAATAAATGAAACTGCCCAATATCGCATAATCGGTATCACTTTAGAAACTAGACCGGATTGGGTAACGGTCAAAGAAACAAAGAGATTGCGTGCTTTGGGTTGTACTCGAGTACAGCTTGGTATTCAAATATTGGATGATAAAATTTTGGACCTAATAGTTCGCGGTCATCATATTAAAGATTCTATAATTGCCACCAAACGCTTGCGTGAAAATGGTTTTAAAATTGATCATCACATTATGCAAAATTTACCTGGAGCTACGCCAGCAAAAGACAAAAAAACTTTATGGCAAATTTTCAGTGACCCCGATTTTAGACCAGATCAAATTAAAATTTATCCTACCATTGTTAGTGAATTTGCTCCACTATATTCTTGGTACAAATCTGGTAAATACAAACCTTACCCGGAAAAAAAATTATTTGATTTACTTTTAGAATTAAAACAAATAGTACCCTACTATTGTCGCATTAATCGATTGATTCGTGACTTTCCCGAACAAAGCATCAGGGCTGGTAACAAAATCACCAATTTACGCGAAATGTTACAAGCAGAATTAAAAAAACGAAATTTACGTTGTCACTGCATTCGTTGCCGTGAAGCCCGCTATCAAAATAAAGACCTAGATCAAGCCCAATTGTTTGTTGATGAATATCAAGCTAGTGGGGGTAAAGAATTTTTTATATCTTGGGAAAATAAAAACCGCACCGCAATTTATGGTTTTGTCCGCTTACGTTTAAATACTGAAAATAACCAAGTTCTTTTTCCCGAAATACAAAATGCCGCTCTGGTTAGAGAACTACATGTCTATGGCGAACTAGTCCGACATGATGCTGACAGTAAAAATAAATTACAACACCGGGGCTTAGGTAAAAAACTAATGAATCAGGCCGAAACTATTGCCCGCCAGCATGGTTATAAAAAAATAGCGGTTATCGCCGGTATTGGAGTTAGAGAATACTATCGTAAAAAATTAGGTTATCACCTGCAAGGTTCCTATATGGTAAAAAAAATCTAAAAACCGCCAAAACTTTGGCGGTTTTACTTGACAATTTAATAAAAATAGATAATAATAATCTGTCATTACATTTACAAATTAAAAGAGGTTAGAAATGGAAAATAACAAAGTTATCAAAGTTCTCAAAAGGAAAGAAAAATCTTTTGTTCACCTACCGATTGAAATACCCACTGTTTTAATCAAAGACCCAAACAATCTGAAAGAAAAAATTTTTTTACCTGAAGTATTCCATTATGAATTCAAAAAATTTATTGCTGAAAAAGATCCGAGCTCTTGGGTCTTTATAAAACGCGGTCTCGACGAAAGACACCAGGAAAAAAATATAAGAAAATATTTAATATTTTCTGAAAACGTAGAAGAAGAATTCAATAAATTTATTGAAGAATTTTCAAAAAAATACCAAGTGAGTTTGGAAATCGAATAATACTATACCCCTCATTTTTTGAGGGGTTTTCTATTTGCCAAATATTTTAGCAATGATTAAAATTAAGAGCATGAAATATCTACAACAATACGACTCAGAAATTTATCAAATTATCTTAAATGAATTGCAAAGGCAACGAGATGGACTAGAAATGATAGCTTCAGAAAATTATGTTTCGTCAGCAGTGCTGGAAACAATGGGCACGGTATTGACCAACAAATATGCTGAAGGTTATCCAGATAAAAGATATTATGGTGGCAACGAATTTATTGATCAAATAGAAAAATTGGCAATTGCCAGGGCAAAAAATATTTTTCAAGCTGAACATGCAAATGTCCAACCACACTCGGGATCACAAGCCAATGCTGCTGCTTATCTAGCTTTACTAGAACCTGGAGACACGGTGCTATCAATGAGTTTATCAGAAGGCGGACATTTGACACACGGTCATAAAGTAAATTTTTCCGGACAATTTTATAAATTTATTCATTATGGAGTAAATATAAAAAATGGACTAATAGATTTTGATGAAGTTAGAGAGTTGGCTTTAAAACATCGTCCAAAACTTATCTTAGCTGGGGCTTCAGCTTACCCTCGCATTATTAATTTTTCAGATTTTAAAACTATTGCTGATGAAGTTAGATCTTATTTTATGGTTGACATGGCTCATATTGCCGGCCTAGTAGCTGCCAAACTTCACCCGGACCCAATACCTTTGGCTGATGTAGTAACGGCTACTACTCACAAAACTTTACGCGGTCCTAGAGGGGCAATTATTTTATCAAAAAATATCAATCGTTTAGAACCAATGGCCAAAAAAAATCTAGCGCAAAATATTGATAGTGCGGTTTTTCCTGGAATTCAAGGTGGCCCCTTGGAACATATTATTGCCGCTAAAGCTGTGGCTTTCAAAGAAGCGCTCTTGCCTGAATTTAAAAAATACCAACAACAAGTCCTAAACAACGCCCAAATATTGGCACAAACATTACAGGACAATGGTTTAGAACTCGTTAGTGGAGGTACCGACAATCATTTAATGTTGATTGATTTAACTAATACCGGTCACAGTGGTCGCGAAATCGAAACTGCCCTGGATGAAGTTGGTATTTATGCCAATAAAAACACTATCCCCAATGAACAAAGAAAACCCACCGATCCGTCTGGTTTAAGATTAGGAACTCCGGCTATCACTACGCGCGGATTAAAAGAAGCAGAAACAAAATTGGTAGGTGAGTTGATAGTAGAAATAATAAAAAATATTGGCGATGAAGTGATAAAAAACAAAATAAAAAAAGCTGTTAATGATTTAACAACTCAATTCCCTCTCTATCAAGATATTGGTTTATAAATACTTTTTAAAATATTCTTGATAATGAATAAAAGTGAAATTAAAACCTTCGTGTAGTGGTTGGGGTAAGTTATCTAAAGTAAACCAACCAATTTCATCGATTTTTTCAGGGTCATTTATTTTTACCTCTGAACGATTTACTAAAATAAAAAAAGGTATAGCCAACCAATGGGTTGGCTGATTTTTATTGGTACGCAAAATAGAATGTGCCGGCAATTTTTCCAAAATTTTACCTTGACAACCATACTCTTCGGCTAATTCCTTTAAAACATTTTCTTCGGGTGTTAAACCAAATTCCAACTGTCCAGAGCCAGGATCCCACTTACCAATTTCATCACGACAATTTATACTTCGTCGATGAAATAAAAAATTGTTTTTACCATCATGACAATAAAAGGGGGTGCTTATGCCAATATAGTCAACACCTGGTTTAATCAAATTAGCCATTTATTCTTTTTAATAAAATTCAATTCTGACCACCATTTTCCCAAGCCAAAATAACTTCCCGCTTGGAAAAACAACAGTACCCATAAAACTAAAATATAAATCAAATGTTGATCAACAAACGGATTTGTTTTCAGTGGCAGTTGGGATAAATAAATAAAAAACATCATTAAACTACCGGCTGCTGCTGCTATTTTCAAGCCAATCCCCAATATTAAAGCCAGTCCCACCCCCAATAAACCCAACATAAAAAGCCACTCTACCAGAGTACTTGCCGATATATTATTAAACACAGTGGCTAATGTCCCTTGCAGATTGCCTAAATATCCACCAGTGGGTGAGCCACCATTAATCCAAGCTTTGGCTTTAGGGGTAGAAAATCCCAAACCAAAAGTTTTGTCTAAAAAGGCCCATAAAAAAATAAACCCCAGAAAAACTCTTAAGGTAAATAAACAAACTTTTTGATATATATTTATTGTTTGATTAAACATATGATGTTTTTAATTTTTTTTGTTCTTTAAAATTATCTAAAGCCAATTTAATCAATTGGTGAATAAGTTCTTCGTAACTCAAGCCACTTACCTGCCAGAGCCTGGGATACATACTTATTTTGGTAAAACCAGGAATAGTATTTACTTCATTTACATAAAAATCATTTTCTACCATAAAAAAATCTACTCTTGCCATACCACGACAACCCAGGGCTAGAAAAGTTTTTTTGGCCAAAGCTTGTACTGTGGTTATCTGTTCTTTGGTTAATTGAGCGGGAGCTACTAAAATTGCTCCTTGATCGTCAAGATATTTGGCTTCATAAGAATAAAACTCGTGTTGAGGAATTATTTCTCCAGGTAAAGAAACTGTTGGTTCTTCATTGCCCAAAACTGCACACTCAATTTCTCTACCCGCCATATACTTCTCCAATAAAACTTTGTCATCAAATTGAAAAGCATCTTTGATAGCCACTTCAAAATCTTGAAAATCTTTTACTTTGCTAATACCCACAGAAGAACCCTGCGCTGATGGCTTAACAAAAAAAGGCAAACCCAACTCTTGAACATATTGATCAAAATTAGCTAAGGCCTCAGCCACTGTCAAAACTACAAGATAAGGAGACGTGGGTAAATTATTGGCCTGCATTATTTTTTTGGCAAAATCTTTATCCATACAAATTGCTGAAGATAAAACATCCGGACCGACAAAAGGGATATCCAATAACTTAAGTAAACCTTGTAGAGTTCCGTCTTCGCCGTCAGTACCATGGACAATAGGAAAAGCAACATCTAGTTGATTGATTTTTTGACCACTGCTGAGATCAATTATTTCTCCTCCTTGACTGAGGGCAATATCAATACCTTTGTCAGCTAAAGCAATTTTCTTAGGATCATCTGGATATAAAAACGCTGCTGCTACGTCATAAAGACGCCAATTACCTGTTTTATCAATACCCAATAATACTGGTTGATATTTATCAGCTGGTAGTGCTTTTAAAATATTTTTGGCTGATTGTAGCGAAACTTCGTGTTCAGCGCTACGACCACCACAAATTATACCTACTACTTTCATATTGTTATGATAGCAAAAATAAAAAATTAAAACAGCTGGGGCTGGAAAGAAGACATCTGACCAACAACTTTGAGATTCAATATTTTAGCTATAGCAAATATCCTTTCGGCTTTAACTGTATGATCATAAGCTTTGATTCTTTCTTGATCCATGGCCATAATGTCAATTTTTCTAACTTCCCGACTGGTATTGTCAGAAGTTACTTTTAAATATTCTATTTCCACTTGTTGATATTGCTTTAAGGCCTTCATCAATATTTCTTTAATACTTGGTTGCTCTGCCCAAGAAATATTGAAAGGTACTATTTTACCTGATGTTTGGTACCATAACCGTCCGTGTTTTTGACCATATTCATATAAATCTTTGGTTACTCGTACGTCATCCAAACAATATTTAATCAGTTTATCCCAATCTCCCGCATGATAATAAGCAATAGCATCAAGCCCACTACCCGATTTTCCGCTGTACAAAGTACTCTGAGCTAAGCTTTCTAACTTAATTCTAAAACCAAGTTGCTTTACTACCTCTTCTAAGATATCTAAATGAGGAATAGATTTTAAATCCAAATTGAAATATGGTTGCAAAACAGTATTGTCAAAATGTTTGGAATTAAAACCAATAAGTAACTCCGCTTGTTTGAATAAATTTTCTAACTCTTTTATCTCTGTCTCCTTGTAAGCAGAATATTTACCAGTTTCATAATCATATACCCCACAAACCGACATACCTAAAAGATGGGCATTTTGGTGCCCACCGACTTCGTCAAAAGTTTTTTTTGTCTCTAAATCAAAAACTAATTTTTTACCCATATTATTCTTTGTCTTCCAACCATTGCCAATATTTATGATATTTCTTTTTTGAACTCCACACCCGATACGCTAGTAGTAAAGAAATAAAAGCTAACCACAAAAAGAATACAACCGCCAAAATTACCAAAGCTTTGGGAAAAATAAAAATCAGTACTGCCAGTAAAAACAAAGTAATACCTTGCAGAAAAAGTCCCCAAAATACTGCATCAATGGTTTTGGTCAAATGATTGAAAAATTCTTTAGTAATCATAAAAAATTGTTAATTGCAAAATTAATTATAACAATTTATTAAACAATAAACAAATTATTATTTAGGCAAATCTAGATAACAATATTAGCGAGGCTACTGCCAGTAGCACACCAATGATTTCATAAATGTTTAATGTTTCTTTGAAGACAATTAAACCAAGGCCTACTAGCAAAATTACTGTAGTTAAAGCATAATAAACTCCCAAAATTGACAGTTTAATATGCTTCATCACAAAAAACCAACCAAATGCCGAAAATGAATAAATCAACAAGCCCAAAATAAACCACTTAACTAACATATACTTCTGACTATTGCCGGAAAGTTTTATAAAATAATCTCCCAAAACACCAAACGCACTCATTAATATGACTACAAAAACATAAAAATATTTTGACATAAATTAATTTTAGCATAGCAAAAATTTATTACTAGCCAATTGACTGCTACTATATTTGCCGCTACAATTACTTCGTTTTAAGAATTATTTGTAATTCTTAATTCGTCATTCGTAATTCTTAATTCATAATTCAAAATCCCGTGTCATTTCAAATCGGTATCGTAGGCCTTCCCAATGTCGGCAAATCAACCCTGTTTAATGCCCTGACCAAAAACCAAGCTGATGCCCAAAACTATCCCTTTTGTACTATTGATCCCAATGTCGGTGTTGTTGAAGTTCCTGATGACAGATTAGTTAAATTAACTCAACTGTCACAATCCGCCAAAACCATACCCACCATCATCGAATTTGTAGATATTGCTGGTTTAGTAAAAGATGCTCACAAAGGTGAAGGTTTGGGCAATAAATTTTTATCCCACATCAGAGAAGTAGATGCTATTGTAGAAGTGGTAAGAAATTTTGCAGATACGAATATTGTTCATGTAAATGGAAAAATAGATCCAGAAGCTGACAAAGAAACTATCAATTTGGAATTGGTTTTTGCTGACTTGGAAACAGTCAACAAACGACTGGATAAAACTATTTCCCAAATGAAAGGACCACATGATAAATTACTTGATCAGGAAAAAGTATTGTTAGAAAAAATAAAATCAGTTTTAGAACAAGGCCAGTGGGCTAGTACCTTATCATTTAATGAAGAGGAAGAAAAAATTATTAAATCACTAAATCTACTCACCGCTAAACCACTGTTTTATGTTTACAATGTGGCTGAGGAAGATTTAAAAAAAGAAACAAATCTACCGTCCAACACCATCAAAATCTGTGCCAAACTGGAAGCGGAATTAACTGAACTAACTGACGAAGAAATGAGAGATTATTTAAAAGAGAGTGGCATCACTGAAACTGGTTTAGATAAACTTATTAAAACTTCCTACCAAATTTTAAATTTAATAACTTATTTTACTTCTGGGCCCAAAGAATCACGCGCCTGGACAGTAACAGCCGGCACTAAAGCGCCCCAAGCTGCGGGGGTGATTCATACTGATTTTGAACACGGGTTTATCCGGGCGGAAGTTATTTCTTACCAAGATTTTATTGACTATAATGGTGAACTAGGAGCGAAAAACAATGGCAAACTAAGAATTGAGGGTAAGGAATATATTGTGCAAGACGGCGACGTGATGCATTTTCGCTTTAGTGTTTAATACATTGAAAAGGGACTCAATAATGAGTCCCGATAAATTTTATTGTTTTGATTATTTCCGATTGTTCAGAAAAGAATAGGTTGTATAATTTTTTTTCACTATCCCTGCCAAAAATTGGCTGGGTGGGTTGATTGGTAGCTACTAAGTTCTCACATTTAAATTCTTTTATAATCCGCCGATAGAGACGGATTAATTTTTTTATCTGATTTTTTTCAATAGCAATAGTAAGTAAATGCCCGTCTGACATTTTTTCATAATCTAATTTAAATGTACTATGTTTATTTACCTCGGCAATTAGACTGATAATTTCCATGACTTCCTCCTAGTTTGATAAACAAATATTTTTTGTAGTTTAAAAGAAACAAATTTAAAAGTCAATCTATTAAAAAAGAGGTCATTAATTGACCTCTAGTAAATTATTTTTCAAAATGAAAAACCTTTGAGAATAATTGAATATAACTACGATTATACTAAGAGCTGTCATTAGTTGAAAAACTATTAAATCGTCAGATGAAAAATAAAAATGTAAAAATAAAGTAATAGTAATTACAACGGTAGTCAATTTTCCTGACCAATTAGCCGACGGCACCTCTTGGTTATATTTAAATTTAAGCAACAAACCGCCTAACAAAATAAAAAAATCTTTGGCAATTATGGTAATAAATAACCACAAGGGCACATAAGCAAAAATATAAAGAGTTACTACACCACAGGCAATAATAACCTTATCACCAATAGGATCCAAAATAATACCTAGCTTGGTAATCACTTGCCAACGTCTGGCTAAATAACCATCTAACCAATCGGTTAGTGAAGCTAAAATAGCTACTATCGAAAACCACATTTTATCGCCAACAACAATAAAATAAACAATAAATACAGTAAAAGGGAAAATTCGAGATAAACTCAAAGAATTGGGAATATTTTTTTTAAAAGAACTCATCGCTACCTCCGGAAAATTATTAATTAGAGTATCTTACTCAGCTTTAGGTTAATTGTCAAACGGAAGCCGATAAGCAAATGGTAAATTAATGTTTTTCAATATTGTTTTGCTTTCATCTAAGTTGGCAAAGCGAGGACGAAAATTTTCTTCAATCACAACCGGCCGCAGTATTACTTTGACCACTTGATTATTTACAATTTCTAAACTAACTACCAAGCCCTGACTAGTCTCTTGCGACCAGTTTTGATCAAAAATCAGATTACCCAATGAATAAAAAATATATTTACCCTGGTACTCTTCTGTATCCTGAATCCAATGAGGATGATGGCCAATTACAACATCAGCCCCAGCCTCAATCGCCGCGTGGGCAAAATTTATTTGTTCTTGATTGGGATTATAAGTATACTCGATACCACCATGAAACATGGCGACGATAAAATCCGCTTGGTTTGTTTTTAATTGGTTAATCGCTTGCTTTAATTTTTCTAAATCATAAACTGCAATCCCAGGAGAATTTTCTCCCCCTGCGTACCAGGGTACATCATAACTTTGTCCAACAAAACCTACGCGCCAACCAGCAACATCTACAATTTTACCTTGATAAGCATCTTTGGTATTTGTACCAGCTCCCACATAAATAATATTATTGTCTGCCAACAACTGCCAAGTATCATTCATACCAGATAGACCAGCATTGCCAAAATGATTGTTAGCCAGATGAACCACGTCGATACCGGCAGAATTTAAGCCAACAATATTTTCTGGTCGGGCTCGGAAAGTCATACCTTCGGTAGGATAAGGACCAGTATATGCAAAAGGAGATTCAAGATTGATAATCGCCAAATCAGCCTCACTAAATTCTTGATAAATATTTTCCCATGCTGACAAATAAGAACCGTTTTTTTCTTGTAAAGTTTGCACGTGACGAGACAACATCACATCTCCACCAAAAATAAGTTCGTAACTACGAAGATCAGTTTGCCGATCAATTGTTTGTACGGATTTTAATCGGTTATAACTACTTAAAAATCCGGGATAAAAAAAGGGGTTAGTTTGAACTTGTAAAAAATAAACTACCGCCACTGTTGTCAGTAGCAAATTAACCAGCAATAAAGACAAAATCCCATATTTAATTTTTTTGCCAGAGAGTAATTTCTCTACCCACTTTTTGTCCTGCTCTTGCATATTGTAAATTATTTCTTTTGTTTAATTGATATATATTCAACAACTCATCTGGTAAAGACAATATTTTTTTAAACCCTAACTTTACCAGTGACTGTTCAATATTTAAAAAATTATTATTAAAAAATACTGGCCAGACCATCACTACTCTACCATGATTTTTTAATAATTTAAAAAAAACTTGATAAGCTTCAAGATACAATTTTTCTAATCTCGTTTTCTCTACTAATAAATTTTTTGGACTAATGTCCGGATGTCCTAAATCTGGTTCAGTTATGATGGCTGCCAGACTATCGGGGGCAATAATTTTTGACAACTCTTTAACTGCTGACTGAAATAATTTTACATGACCTACTGATAAATCATATTGACTATGCAACCAAGCTAAATTTTTTTTACTATCAGCTATAGCTTGAGCTGAAATATCTGAGCCAATTATGTGTTGCCTGTTTTGCCATAATGCTTCTTGTAAAATCGTGCCCGATCCACAAAAAGGGTCCAAAATTTTCCCGTCCAGCGGAGACAAGCTTAAATTCAACATAATTTGAGCTAATTTAGGTGGCAACATTCCACTACGATCATCCCGCTGAGGTCGACCGTAATCTCTCTGACTTAATTGTTCAAAAGGTTGAACCGATAAAGTTCTTCCCAAATAATACTTAGTTTCCCCTCTCAAAATAACCAACTCTACCCCTTGCTTGGTTAATAATTTGTTTTTTGTAATCACTACCGCTGACAAATCATTTTGTTTACTAGTCACTAAACGCCCACTTTGTCCGGTTTCCTTTAATAATTTTTTTAGAGCTAATCCTAAATGAAAACTAGTTACTTTTGAATTTCCCCTTAAATTTATAGGATAAAATGACAATCCAAAAAATATTTTATCCTGATTGGGTAAGTAAACTTTGAGTTCGGTTGCAGTTGGTAAAGACTTAAAATTTTCAATTATTTCCCCAAACTTCACGCTACCACCAATAAATTGTAAAATATCTGAACTTACAGTCTGATTAGTGGAAATGATTAAGTAATCATGACCAGCTGCGCAAATTGAAAAATCATATTTTTTTTGAGATAAATAAGCACAAATTTCCGCCACCGACAATGCCGGATGGCCACCAAGAATAAAAAAATACTGTCTGTCCCTTGACTGATTCATATATTTTGTGATAATTTATCCATACCTAAATTGTACAGAAAATATTAATAATTAACCAACCTCTGCCTATTAGAAGGCAGTCTCCCATATTTTTGGGATGAACCAAAGGAAAAAAATATGACACAATATTATGAATTTTTAGGTATTCTTCCTGGCACTCTAGCCGAGAATGAAGTACCAGCTGTAATAAAAAAAATTACAGATTTTTTTATTGCCCAAAGTGGTGAAATAACCTATCAAGATAGCTTTGGTCGGAAAAAAATGGCATATCCGATTAAGCATCTTAGACATGGTTATTATTTTTTATTAGAGCTAAATCTAGCTCCTGAAAAACTAAAAAGTATTGAAAAAAAATTAAAAATTGATGAAAATCTTTTAAGATTTATTATTATCAAGACTAAGCCAAAGTCTAGAGAAGAGAGAGAAAAAGAAAAAACCAGAATGCAAGCTAGTCCTGAGAGAGATAAACGAGAACGAGATCAAGATAAAAATGATAGAGATACTTCCAGTTCAGATAAAAATCAAAATAAAATTTCTTTGGACGAATTAGATAAAAAATTAGACGAAATTTTATCTGAAGAAAAAATCTAATAACTCTTAATCTCTACTCCTATGAACTTAAATAAAGCTATGATCATCGGGAACTTAACCCGAGATCCCGAAACTAGAACTACCCCCCAAGGTACCAATGTTACTTCTTTTACTGTGGCCACCAATTTTGTCTGGAATGACGCCAACGGTAATCGCCAAGAAAGGGTGGAATACCACAATATCGTTGCCTGGAGAAAGTTGGGAGAAATCTGTGCTCAATATCTAACCAAAGGTAGTAAGGTTTATTTAGAAGGCAGATTACAAACTCGTAGTTGGGAAGATCAGCAAGGTAACAAAAAATATCGTACCGAAATTATTGCTGAGAATATGATTATGCTAGACCGTCCCGGCAATAACCAAAATTATTCCGCGGCACCATCTAAAAACAACTCGGCTGATGATTTTAGCCAACCCGCTCTGGAAAACGATGGTGAAGAAGAAATAAATGTTGATGAAATTCCTTTTTAACTAATTTTATATGAACAAAAAACCAACTGTTGAAAAAACTAAAGCGTGTTATTTTTGTGTACATAATATTCAAGTAATAGACTATAAACACACCGAATCAATTCGTCGTTTTACTTCATCTTATGGCAAAATAGTACCACGTAGAAAATCAGGAGTTTGCGATACTCACCAAAGAAAACTATCGCAAGCCATCAAACGTGCCCGCTTTATGGCACTTCTGCCCTATACTACTCGCTAATATTAGCTTATAGCAATTAGCTAACAGCTTTTAGCTTAAAATTATTACTTAATTTTAATTTTTTCCTTTATTCTTTATTCTTAATTCTAGATTCTATTCTTATGTTAGAAATGTCAGAAATCAAACTAGGACGTGTGCTGGAAATTGAAGGGGCACCTTATGTAGTACAATTTACCCAACATATAAAAGTTGCTCGTAGTGGTGCGACTTTAAGAACTAAATTAAAAAACCTTATTACTGGCCAAGTCATTGAAAAATCATTTAATGGTGGCGATAAAATCGAAGAAGCCGACATTCAACGACGACGAGCATCTTTTCTCTACAATGATAGTGATGGCTATCATTTTATGGATGGTGCTTCCTATGAACAATTTAGCCTTTCGGCTGAAGATATTACTGAGATGATCAAATATTTAAAAGAGGGACTGGAAATTGATGTGTTACTTTACAACAATAAACCAGTGACAATTTCTTTGCCAACTAAAATTGAATATGTGGTCACCGATGCTCCTCCGGGAGTAAGAGGAGATTCGGCCGGATCGGTTACCAAACAAATTACTTTAGAAAATGGCCTATCTATTCAAGCACCTATGTTTATAAACTCAGGAGATAAAATTAGAGTCAACACCGATACGGGTGAATACGTAGAAAGAGTTTAATTAAAGAATCAAAAAAACTGTCCCTATGGAGACAGTTTTTTTTATTTAACTGTTTTCTAATTTGCGTTTTTCCTTTACGGCTTCCCAAACTGCTTTATAAATTTTTTCCATCAACTTTGGATTTTGTCGTAAATATATTTTGGCATTTTCCCTGCCAACTCCCAATTTTTCTTCACCAAAAGCATAAGTATTGCCGCTTTTTTTTATTATCCCCCATTCAACACCAGTATCAATCATATCACCAGCACGGGAGATTCCTTCATTGTACATAATATCAAACTCAGTGGTACGAAAAGGGGCGGAAACTTTGTTCTTCACAACTTTAACCTTTACTCGATTACCAATAATTTTATCACCCTGCTTAATTTGAGCACTGCGACGTACCTCAATTCTAACAGATGAATAAAATTTCAAGGCTGTACCACCAGTTGTGGTTTCGGGATTACCAAAAAATACACCTATTTTTTGTCTGGTTTGGTTGATAAAAATTACCACGGTTCTAGTTTTAGAAACTATACCTGTCAATTTTCGCAATGCTTGTGACATAAGTCTGGCTTGCAAACCCATATGCGAATCACCCATTTCACCTTCTATTTCCGCTTTGGGCACTAAAGCAGCCACCGAATCAACCACGATAACATCAACTCCATTTGACCTTACTAAAGTTTCTACTATTTCCAAGGCCTGTTCACCAGTATCAGGTTGAGAAATTAATAATTCATTTACATTTACTCCTATCTTCTGAGCATATTCTGGATCAAGAGCGTGTTCAGCATCAACAAAAGCAGCTATACCTCCCAATTTTTGTACTTCGGCCACAATGTGTTGAGCCAAGGTTGTTTTACCTGAAGCCTCGGGACCAAAAATTTCAATCACTCGACCGCGTGGTACTCCGCCTACACCTAGAGCTATATCCAATGACAAACAACCCGACGGTACTACGTCTACTACCATGGTACGAGCTTGACCAAATTTCATTATTGAACCTTCACCAAATTTATTTTTTATTTGTTCAACAGCACTAGCCGTAGCTAAATGCTTATCATCCATTTGATTAGTATTGTTTTTTGGCATATATTATATTAAATTAATTGATTAAATCTGTACGCCACATTACTCTAACAAACGTTTCTTTGCTGGGACCATTTTTTTTGGTGGCAGTTATTTTTAAAATATTTACTCCGGGCTGTAAATCAATTTCTTCCTCAAATAAGCCGTTATTCACCGGGACAGCAATATCGTTGATTGCTACTTCAACTTCGGGATCGGTCTGTCCACTTAAAGTAATAGTAGGGACATCTGTTATAAGATTATCAGTTGGATAATAAATATTCAATTGCGGTGGGGTAAAATAAGCTTTAGCCTGCCAACCAATATAGCTTATCAACAAAATCAACAAAACAATTATTAAAAAATTTCTAATAAACTTTGGCAAAACAATAAAGTTTTTCGAAGCAAGTGGTAATGTTTTTTGCAGACTGTGAATACTACTGGTAGAAAAAAGGGGGTGGTTTTGTTCATATTTTTTTTCTACTCTGATTGGATCAAGACCAACTTCAAGAGCAAATCGCCGCAAAAAATTTCTAACGTAAACTTCCCCTGGCAATTTCAACCAATCATCAGCTTCAATAGCAGCTAAGTATCTTTCGGCTATAGCAGTACGACGGCTTAGTTGGGCTAGGCTCAACCCTACTTCTTGTCTTTTTTTATTTAATAATTCACCCAAACTGGTACTATCGTCCTTTATTTTTCTTACTGTGAAAGCAACCATAATAACTAAACTAATCTTTATCTACTTCATCTTCATCTTCTTGAAAATTGGTAGTATCTTCGCTGGTAAATTCGCTAGTTGCTTCATATTCATCTCGAGCAATTAAAACATCTCTTGGTTTAGCTCCATCACCCGGGCCGATTACTCCTTCTTCTTCCAATAAATCTAATAATCGAGCGGCTCTTGCATATCCAACTCGCAATCTTCTTTGTAAATATGAAGCTGAAGCTTTTTGGGCATTGATAACTAAACTCCTGGCTTCATCAAGTAAATCATCTTCGCCGCTACTACCATAATCAACACCATTAAACCGGCCGGTTTTCTTTTCCGTAATAGATTCATCATATTCAATCTCATTGCCGTTTTGATCTTTAATATAAGCTGTAATACGATTAATTTCTTCATCAGATACTAAAGCTGATTGCAACCGTTTAGGTTTAGAAATATCTGCTGAAATATAAAGCATATCACCTTTGCCCAATAATTTTTCCGCACCCGCGCTATCTAAAATTGTTCGAGAATCTGTCTGTGAAGCTACAGCAAAAGCGATGCGGGTGGTTATATTGGCTTTAATCAAACCGGTAATTACATTGACTGATGGTCGCTGTGTTGCTAAAACCAAATGTATTCCCACTGCCCTGGCCATTTGAGCCAACCGAATAATAGCTGCTTCAACTTCTTGAGCAGCGACTGACATCAGGTCTGCTAATTCATCAATAATTATAACAATATAAGGTAATTTTTCGTTGGGAAAATCTTGATTAAAACCGGCAATATTTTTATGTTTTGTTTGCGAAAGTTTAATATATCTTTGGTCCATTTCTCCCACGGCCCACTTTAAAGCATTGATAGTTTTTTGTACGTCAGTAATAACTGGTGTAGAAAGGTAAGGCAAATCATTGTAAGAAGATAGTTCCACCCGTTTAGGGTCAACTAAAATAAATTTCAAATCATCTGGATTGTTTTGATAAAGTAGACTGACAATAATCGTATTGATACATACTGATTTGCCACTACCGGTAGCACCAGCAATCAATAAATGCGGCATTTTATCCAAATTTGCAGTCCAAACTTTGCCCGCCACATCTTTACCTAAACCAATAGTTAAATTACTTTGCCTGCTAGTAAATTCTTGGGCAGAAATAACTTCGCGTAGAGAAACTGTGGCTATTGATTGATTGGGTACTTCGATACCCACTAAAGCCTTACCCGGTATTGGGGCTTCAATCCGAATAGGATGAGCGGCTAAAGCTAGGGCCAAATCATTATGTAAAGCAGTAATACTAGCTAACTTAACCCCCTCGATAGGGCGCAGTGTATATTGAGTAACTGTCGGGCCAACACTTACTTCTCCCATTTCAACTTCAATACCAAAATTTTGTAAAGCTTTCTTAATTTTTTCTTTATTGGCTTGTATATCACCACTAGTAGGTTTTGATCTAGTAGGATTTAATAAATGAATTGGCAATTCGATTTTAATTGATTTTTTTGGTAAGCTAATTAATTCCGCCTGTTTGCCTTCATTGTTTTTTATAGTTGTAGCGGAAAAATCAACTTCCGTTGACTCAGTTGGTTCAGCTACTTGTTCTTCTTCCTCTTCATTTTCTTCAGCAGTAAATGAGTCGTCAATAGATTTATCACGATGACTAAAATGATACCACCAAGATGATAACTTTTCGCGCCAAAGTATGAGATTGTCAAATTTTGTTAGAATTGATTGAAAAGAAGTATTGAAAGTCAAAAATAATCCTACTAACATAATAGCAATTAAAACAACTATGGTAGCCCAAAAACCAAGTAATTTAATCAATGGTATAGCTAATAACCAACCAAACCAACCACCGCCATCCATGTTGTCTAAATTTCCCAAGGACATCAATTCCTCATTCTGATTGACATGAGCTAGACCCAAAACTGCCAGTGACAATAAAATTGTACCCAGATAATGATTAGTCTTGATGCCAAAACGTTCACTATCAATCAGTAAGAAGCTGGTAACCAAGAAGACAAAAGGAAATAAAAAATAAAGTTGGCCAAAAAGAAATTGCAACATTTTTATTAAATACACGCCTACTACACCGGCTTTATCAAACAAACTCAAAATCATTAAAATCGATAACAATAAAACAAAAACAACTCCGATTGATTTTTTTGTTTCCGGAGATAAATGAAAGTTATTTGTCCAATTAATTAATTTGCCGTTACCTAGTCTATATTTTCTTTTAGCCATAAACTAATAAGTAATATTACCTGAATATTATAACAAATTTGTTAACTTTTATAAAGATAACTGAGTACAATTTTTATGCAGTTTTAGGAGACATCAGCCAGTTCTAAATTTATATTTTTACCCATAAAATTTTTAGCTACATCATTGGTGTGAGGAGTGAGGTCAGATACAAAATATCTTACTTGTTGTCGTTTAAATAAATTTCTGTCGACTTCAGGATTAGTTGTTAAAAATTCCTTTAATTCTTGGGCTAAGTATGTTGCTGAATTGATAATAGCAACATTTTTCATCTTAGAATGTATTAGATCATAAATAATTGGATAATGTGTACAACCTAAAACCAACGTATCAATCTGCGCCTGTTTTAATGGTTGTAAGTACTGTCTTAAAATTCTTACGGCTTCAGGTTTATGTACATAATTTTCTTCAATCAAAGGTACAAGTAAAGGGGCGGCTTGAAAAAAAATTTTTATTTTTTTATTGACCGACTGTTTGATTTTTTGCCGTCGCCTTACAAAAGCCGGGATGTTAATTGAAGTTTGGTCTTCGCTTTGATTGACTGACAGCACTTTTAATTCTTTGGTAAAAGCTCCTGAATTGATAGTAGCCCTAGTACCAATAATACCTATGCGACCAGATTTAGTAACTTGCAAAGCAGCTTGTAGGGCTGGTTTTATTACCCCAAAAATGGGCACGGATATTTTACTACGTAAATAATCCAGCGCTACGGCTGAAACAGTATTGCAAGCAACCACGATTATTTTTGCACCCTGTTGTAATAAAAAATCTGCATCTTTTTCTGCATAATGTCGAATCAAATCGGTTGATTTATTACCATAAGGTACCCGTGCAGTATCACCAAAATATACCAAATCATATTGGGGTAAAATTTTTTTTATTTCCTTAACAACTGTCAATCCCCCTATGCCAGAATCAAAAATACCAATCATAAAAAAATGATTTTAAATAAATTTAATCTTCAGCCAGGACAGCTAAAACTTTATTAGTTTTTTCCTGCAAAATTGCTTCATTGTTTGCTTCAACCGTTACGCGTAGTAGCGGTTCGGTGTTTGAAGGTCTAACATTTAACCACCAATCTTCATAAGTTACAGTGATACCATCAGTAAAATCTTGTTCACCATCAGAAAAATATTTTTTTACAACTGCTAATTTATTTTCTACATCTGTAACGGTTAAATTGATTTCGGCGTTTTTAGCATACTTATAAAAAGGTTTAACAATTTCTGACAATGGCTGATTGTACTCAGATAAAAGCTGCATTAAAATTAACCAAGCAATAAAACCTGAGTCGCTAAAAGCATTATCACGAAAAGAATAATGAGCAGATAACTCACCTCCCATAATACCTTGTTCGGCCCGCATGTTGGTAGCAATATTTATATATCCGGCTGGTGATTTAATAGGTCGACCACCCCATTCCAAAATTTTTTCCGGAACAATTTTTGAACAAATAACATTGTAAACAATTCCCGCCCCCGGCTCTCTGGTTAAGAATAATTTGGCCAATAACAATAAAGTTACATCAGCTCTTATAAAATTACCCAATTCATCGACAAAAAATAAACGATCAGTATCACCGTCAAAAATAACACCAAAATCTGCCTTTTCTGCAACTGTTCTTTCTTTTATTTCTGTTTGGCTTTCCGGCAACAATGGATTGGAAGGATGAGCAGGGAAATTGCCATCCAAAGTAAAATTCAAGGGGACAATTTTTATTGGTAAATATTCAGCTAACAGAGGAACAATCTTTCCTGCCATGCCATTGCCAGCATCAACCACCACTTTAAAGGGTTTGATTTTAGCTAAATCAACAAATGATAAAACGTGGTTTATATAATCAGTAAAAATATTTTTTGTAACGACTTTTCCTTTACTGGTATTGGTTAGAGGAGGTAGATTTAAAACTTCATCTTTCAATTCTATACCTCGTACCCAATTCATTCCGGAAAAAACCATTTTAAAACCATTGTATTCGGCTGGGTTGTGAGAGGCTGTAATCATAACAGCGGCCTTATAACCCAATTTACCAACGGTTAAATAAGTCGCGTCAATAGAAACTAAACCAATATCAACTACCTCTAAACCTTCATCGGTAATGCCACGAATTAATTCTGATTTTAAAGCTGGTCCCGATAACCTCATATCACTACCAACCACAATCTGCTGACATTGAAATTTTTCCCGACCTCTTCTAGCTAATGCCCTACCAATACCATAAGCAGCTTCCTCGTTTAATTCTGACGGATAAATACCACGAATATCATAAGCCTTAAATATTTTTTCATTGACCATTTTAAAACAATTTAATCGTTAGTATTTTAATCCTAGCAAATATAACAAAAGAAAAAAACCCGCTTCTATTTGCAGCGGGTTTTTAAAAAAATAATTTATTGAGCAGCTTCCATAATTCTGATTGGTCCACCCCAATCATTGGCTGATAATAAATCTTTAGCTAGAGGGACAACCACGGCCTTTTTATAAACATCAACATTATCCGGTCTATCCAAAATGGGGAAAATTAAGGCAGGAATATATAATTCATCACCCTCGGCAGCACCGGGTTTAAAATTCCACATTCTTACATAAGAGAGAGTGGGAGTGCCTAAACCAACTTCTACCCGATTGGTGGCTTCTTCCCATTGCCAACTATACAGTCCACCCCGTTCTGCATATTTTAGAATCGTATCAACGTCTGTTTCACTATCGTACATTGACTGTTGATAATTTTGGGCAAATAAATTCCAGATACCACTAGCTCGCTTATATCTAATATTGACATTGACATACAGTCCGGTTTGATTGCCACTTTCATCATAAACCGCTTCACCTTGTATAATTTGCGGATAAATCACAGATACTACATCAGGAATATAAACATCTTGTTTATTTTCAGCTCGCTCATACCATAAACGCCAATCATTATTTACTATGGGTTCGCCGTAGCTACTTAAATCAATACCGTAATTGGTTACAAACTCATTGGCCAAGCGAATAATTTCTTCATCGGATAACATATCGTTAATGCTCAATTGCAAACTGCGATAACAAGCATCATCTTGACATTGACTGGAAGGATTGGGCCATTTTAAATAATTCTCGGACACCGAAATACTACTATCATATAGATTGGCATAAATTGAATAACCAAATTCGCGATCCTCTATAAAACTTAAATTTTGCAATTGAACGTTAGAAAATCTACTTAGATTCATTAAACCAAAATCTACCGAACTTATTAGTGAACCCAACTGAGAAGCGCTAGCTGAATTTTTTATTCTTTTTAAGACACCAACTTTATCTTCATTTAAAGTTAAGGGTTCTCCTTTATAGACATAAGAAATATAGACTGGTGTTGGCATAATCATGCCACCGCCACCAAGACCAGTTGCTATTGCTCCTACCTTATCACCGGTAACTACAGCTTCAGGAGCAACTTCTGATTTAACCATCATACTACCTTCACCCATACCACCAGCTCCCAAACCGGTAGCCCCAGCTGGTAAACCAGTATTTTGTGATTGGAGTATACCAAAAGCCCGATCAGAAACGTTTATTACATTTAATTGTGAATTCAATGCCAATTTAGTACCGGCCACTCTGGACTTTGATGAAGTCAGATAAAAACTAGAACTAATAGCCAAAGCCATCACGGCTACACCCACGGCTACGTAAGAAAAACTACGAGCCAATTTTAGAAAAGAAAAATTAAACATATATTTATTATTTATTTTTTTATTAGTTTTTATATCAACTGCTCTATTTAGCAACTGAGCTTTTAATTCTTGACGAAAACTCTCGTCAAGTTTTATATCTGGTTTAGATTTTATTAATTCGTCCATTATAGTAATCAATTTATTTTCATATTGCTTTAACTTGGGATCAATTTGATAAAGTTCTGTCAATACTTCTTGATAAAAATTTTCCATATCATAAATAATTAATAATTAGTGCTAATAATAACAGAGTGATTTCTTGTTGCATTTTTAGCAATGCTCGGGAAAAAATCATCTTGCAATTCGCTTCGGTTTTACCTACTAGCTTAGCAATCTCCTGATAAGGCAAATTATCCCATAACCTCAGTAATACTACTTCTCTGTGTTCTGGTTTTAAAGTATGAATATACTGTTGTACCTTGATTAATAATTGACGGTTATCAATTTGATTTTCCAAATCAATATCATCCCCTAACTGCCAAATATCATCAATGTTCTGTTCTGGGCGTAATCGTCGGTAATTATCAATAACAGTGTGGCGAGCTATTTGATAAAGCCAAGTAGTAAAAGAACCTTTTTGACTATCATAAGTGCCTATTTTTTCCAATGCTTTCATAAATGTCTGACTGGTTAAATCCTCTGCCGTCTCGGTGTGCATAGTTTTGTAGTAGATAAAACGATATATTTTATCAACCTGAGTTTCGTATAACTCAGTAAATTTTTCTAATTCTCCTTTTTGGCAAGCGGAGATGATTTCCAATTGGCTTGTATCCATGTTTTTCCCCAAATTAAGTATAAAGGTTTACCTTGGCTATAATATCCTTGGCGGCGCGCACGCCTGCGAATATTTTGCCTTAATTTTGCACTTATCATAGCATTTTTATTTAATTTTCTCACCTCCTACTAAATAATACGTAGCAAATTCTAGAAAGTAACATTCAAGTAATCTAGGTTCTTGCTATAATAAAGTCATGGTCAAAAAAACTTATAATTTAAAAACTAGCTCAAAGAAAGAGATTAAACTAAATTATCATCAGGACTTAAACCCTGAGCAATGGTCAGTGGTTAGTACAGCTGATGGGCCTTGCTTGGTTTTGGCTGGAGCCGGTAGTGGCAAAACCAGAACCTTGGTTTATCGTGTGGCCTATTTATTGGAACAAGGCATACCGGCTGACAAAATACTACTTATGACTTTTACCAACAAAGCGGCCAAAGAAATGCTCTGGCGAGTTGAACAATTACTCGGTTATAAACCGCATCAACTCTGGGGCGGAACATTTCATCATATCGGTAACCTGATCTTAAGAAAAAATATTCATTCCCTAGGTTATAAAACAAATTATTCTATTTTTGACGAAGACGATGCCCAAACTTTATTACAATCTATTTTGGCAGAAAAAAACATGAAAAAAGATAAATATTTTCCTAAAAGCGGGGTTTTAAAAAATATTATCAGTTTTAGTAAAAATTCCGGTCAAACTATAGAAAAAATATATCAAGAAAAATTTTCCTATCTCAAAGAAAATTTTTTACCAACTATTGTTGATATTGCCAATCAATACGAGCAACGCAAACAACAACACAATGCTTTGGACTATGACGATCTGCTATTGTTATGGCTTAAACTAATGGAAACTAAGCCAGCAATAAAAAACAAACTAACCAATAAATTTCAGTACATTTTAGTGGATGAATATCAAGATACCAATCGCCTCCAAGCCAAAATTATTGAACACTTAGGTGATGTACATAAAAATATTCTAGTTGTTGGAGATGATGCTCAAAGTATTTATTCTTTTCGAGCAGCTGATATTAGCAATATTTTGCAATTCCCCAAAAAAATACCGGGCACAAAAATATTTAAACTGGAAAGCAATTATCGTTCTACTCCTGAGATACTAAACCTGGCTAATGATTCAATTAAACACAATCTTAACCAATTTCCTAAAAAACTAATTACCACCAAAGCCAGTGGTGAAAAACCTGTTTTGGTAAATGCCCAAAACAATCAACAACAAGCAGAGTTTATTTCACAAAGAATTATTGAACTCACTGAAGAGGGTTATAATTTACGTGACATTGCTGTTTTATTTAGAGCTGATTGGCATGCTTTGGAGTTGGAAATTGAATTAAACAAAAAAAATATTCCCTACTTAAAAAGAGGGGGAATAAAATTTTTTGAACAAGCCCACCTAAAAGATATTATCGCCTTTCTCAAAATAAAATATAACCCTCGTGATGAAATTGCTTGGACTAGGATTCTTAATTTACAAACAGGCATAGGGCGAGTCGGTGCTCAAAAAATTATCAATGCCTTACCACCTCTGTCTTTGGAAGAAATATTACAGGCCAAAATCAATCTACCGCCAAACTTAAATTCTGCTTGGCAAAAATTTATCAACAATTTAGAAAAATTTATTAAATTTGATAGCAACGATATTGATGGTTGTATTGGTGAAATTATGAATACATTTTATACCCTATATCTGCAAACTAAATATGATAATGCTACCAAAAGAATTGAGGATATTGAACAACTAGAAAATTTTGCCGCCAGTTACCAAGCTCTTGATAAATTTTTATCCGATATTTCGTTATCAGAAAATTTTCGAGTAGAAGATGCCGCTAATCAAAATTCTGAACCAGATGATTTTTTAATTTTATCAACAATTCACCAAGCCAAAGGTTTAGAATGGCCAATTGTTTTTATTATCAATTTAATTAGTGGTCAATTTCCTCATGCTAAAACTATGGAAAATAAAGATGAAATTGAGGAAGAAAGAAGGTTATTCTATGTAGCGGTAACTAGAGCACAAAATTTACTTTATTTAATTTATCCCAATATACTTTACAATCAATACTACGGTTTTATTTTTAGTCAACCATCAGAATTTATCCAAGAGCTTGAGGAAAATCTCTATGATAGTTGGCAGGTAGCCACTGATTCCGATGATGAACTACCAACAATTGAATATGACTAGAAGCAAAATAATTTAATTTATGCTAAAATAAAATCAATTAAATTTAAAATTATGCCAAATTTGAATGCCAAAAATATGACCCTGGAAGCCTTGTTTGAAATAGCAGTAGAAAATAAAGCTTCTGATATTCACCTACTAGTTAGTAAATCACCTATTTTACGTATATCAGGTGATTTAAAAGAACTACATGACTTACCAATTATTGTACCGGAATTACTACAAAAAATGATCAAGGAAGCTACTACTGAAAAACAATACGATACCTTTATCAAAGATCGTGAACTTGATTTGTCTTTTGCCTTAAAAGATAGTACGCGGATGCGGGTGAATTTATTTTTTGAAAAAGAAAGTATGGGACTGGTAGCTCGTGTCGTACCTAGTAAAATTCCAGCCATGAAAGAAATTATGATGCCCGAAGTAGTCTATCGTTTAACTAGACTAAACCAAGGCTTGGTCTTGGTGACTGGACCAACTGGTTGTGGTAAATCAACTTCTCTGGCTGCTATGATTGATTTGATTAATTCTGAACGAGGGGTAAACATTGTCACCC
The DNA here is from genome assembly GCA_964493305.1 of uncultured Gammaproteobacteria bacterium. Classification (GTDB taxonomy): domain Bacteria; phylum Patescibacteriota; class Patescibacteriia; order S139-126; family S139-126; genus DYGA01. Next base: position 33,582 of record CAZBLW010000002.1, on the reverse strand, counting down.
TGGAAGATCCTATCGAATTTGTCTATAAAAATAAAAAATCAATTATTAAACAACGCCAGCTTGGTTCTGATATGCTATCTTTTCAATCAGCTTTAAAGCATGTCCTTCGTCAAGATCCTGATGTTATTTTGGTGGGTGAAATGCGCGACTTAGAAACAATTGCTGCGACCATAACTCTGGCAGAAACTGGTCACTTGGTATTTGCCACTCTCCACACTCTAAACGCCTCACAAACCATTGATCGTATTATTGATGTCTTTCCTCCTTACCAACAACCCCAAGTAAGATTACAAGTTTCTATGACTCTTTCGGGCATTGTTTCGCAAAGATTATTACCCAAAAAAGAAGGTGGGATGATCGCTACTCGAGAAATACTTATCAATACTCCAGCTATTTCCAATCTCATCAGAGAAAATAAAATTCAACAAATTAAAACTATTATTCAAACTTCAGCAGCTGAGGGTATGATTTCGATGGATCAAGATCTAAAACGACTGTACAATGAAAACTACGTTGATAAAGAAACAGCCCAACAGTATATGATTGATCCAAACAGCTTAAAATAATTAAAAATAAATAATAAAAAAACATCTGTAAACTACAGATGTTTTTTTGGTGGGCTGCACAGGACTCGAACCTGTAACCAATTGCTTAAGAGGCAACTGCTCTACCAATTGAGCTAGCAACCCAAACTAATTATTAATAACTAATTTCTAATTACTAAACAATATACTAATATCAAATTATTAAATAATGGTCAATCCATTATACTTTATTCTTAATTCTTAATTCTATATTCTTAATTCTATTTACCATTTTTGGTGCACCCGGAGGGATTTTCGCGTCCCACCAGAGGTAGAACTTGCCCTGGGTAGCAAATAAAGCTTCGCCTACTCGCTTTATTTGACATTCGCTGCCTCGCTAATGCTCGTTGCTCACTTCTACCCGTTCGAATCCCTAACTATTTTTCCGATTTACACTTTATTCTTAATTCTTAATTCTATTTACTATTTTTGGTGCACCCGGAGGGATTCGAACCCCCAACAACAGGTCCGAAGCCTGTCATGATATCCATTTCACCACGGGTGCATCAATTAGTTTTATTATTATATAAAAATTAAACAAAAAAACACAACTAGCGTTGTGTAGCACGCTAAAACAAATTTTCAAATGACTTAATTTTCTTTGGCTTTTAGAGCGTCTTTCAAAGTTTTGCCCGCTTTAAACTTGGGTACAGTGACACTAGGAATTTTCATTGGCTCATTTGGCTTTTGCGGATTTACTCCCATCCGGGCGTGACGTTCACGAGCAGAAAAAGTACCAAAACCTGTTATTGTTACTTCCTCTTTAGCTTTTAAAGTGTCAATGATCAAATCAACCATAGTATTTATTAAGTGCTCGGTTTCTTTTTTGGAAATACCAGACTTGTCTGATAATTTTTGGATGAATTCTATTTTATTCATAACTTTCACCTCCTTTTTACTAATTATTTTTTAATTATGATACTAGCTTGTAATCTTTTAATTTTTTTGGCTTTTTTATTTTTACCTAGTTCTATATAAACTCCGTTGACTTGAGCTGGACCATGTTCGGGAATTTTTAATACAAAATTTTTATCTGTCAAAAAATGATTAATAATTTCTTTTTTATCAACACCGATTACTGAATCACTGGCTCCACAAAAACCAACATCACTGATAGCGGCTGTACCTTTGGGTAAAATTCTTTCATCAGCTGTCTGCACGTGGGTGTGAGTGCCCACTACAACATTGACTCTGCCGTCAACATACCAAGCAAAAGCATGTTTTTCACTGGTAGCCTCAGCATGCAAATCAACTAACACCGCGTCATAATCTGTTGATTGGTATTGAGATAATATTTTGTCAATGGCTACAAAGGGGTTAGTAGTTGGTTCATCCATAAATACCCTCCCTAATAAGCTTATCATAAGCAACTTTTTTTTGCGAATAGAAAAAATATTTTCACCTCGACCTGGTAAATCACCAGTTAAATTGTAAGGCCGCAAAACTTTTACTTTATCTGTTGTCAACAAATCATTTACTTCTTTTCTTTCCAGGGTATGATCACCAGCCGAAAAAATATCTACTCCTAAATTACTTAGATACTCAAAATGACGACGGTTCATACCCCGACCATGAGTTACATTGTCAGCGTTGGCTATGACAATATCTGGTTGATACTTTTTTTTCCATTGCGGCAATACTTTGGCAACGGCAGATCTGCCAATTTTGCCATCAATATCACCAAAAAATAATATTTTCATAAATTTTATCTAGCGTACTCTACGATTCTATTTTCTCTAATAGCTGTAACTCTAATTTCGCCTGGATACTTCAATTCGGCTTCAATTTTATCAGCAATATCGCGAGCGATTTTTTTCATTTGATAATCATCAACTTCTTCCGGCTTAACAAAAACACGAATTTCTCTGCCAGCTTGGATAGCATAAGTTTTTTCTATTCCGGGAAAAGCATTGGCTACAGCTTCCAACTCTTCTAAGCGTTGTAAATAATTCTCATAAGTGTCTTTTCTAGCTCCCGGTCTGGCTCCAGATATGGCATCAGCCACTTTAACAACCACTCCTTCCAAAGTTTTTGGACTGTCCTCGTGATGAGCAATAGAAATATAAGCCACTTCTTCTGGTAAACCAAATTTCTTCATAATATCATAACCAATATCAGTGTGCGCACCTTGCACTTCATGATCAACAGCTTTACCAATATCATGTAAAAGTCCGCCTTTTTTACATACTGCTACATTGGCACCGAGTTCTTCTGCCAACATACCAGAAAGAAAAGCTACTTCCATTGAATGCCGTAAAACATTTTGACCATAGGAAGTACGGTATTTAAGCCGACCCAATATTTGCAACAACTTGGGGTCAAGTCCAGCAACACCCACCTCGTAAGCAGCCTCTTCACCAGCTTTTTTAATATCTAGTGCCAATTCTTTTTTGGCTTGTTCTACTGTTTCTTCAATTCTGCCAGGATGAATGCGCCCGTCGGAAATTAATTTATCTAATGCCCTTTTGGCCAAATGTCGTCTAATTGGTGAAAAACCTGAAACTAAAATCACTCCGGGCGTATCGTCAACAATGATTTCCACGCCACATAAATTTTCAATGGCTTTAATATTTCTTCCTTCACGGCCAATAACCCTACCTTTCATTTCATCATTGGGTAAGGTGACGGATGTAGTAGTAGTTTCCGATGCGTGTGAAGAAGCGCATCTTTGTAATACAATGCTGATTAAATTTTTAGCTTTTTGTTCCAATTCTTCTTCACCAACTCGCTCCAATTTACGGATTCGTTCATACAAAACATCCTTCTGTCTTTTCTCAATATTTTCCAATAATATTTTCTGTGCTTCATCTTGTGAGAGCTTAGCTACTTTCTCTAATTTGGCTAGTTGTTGCTCTCGAATCTGACCAATTTCTTCTTCTTTTTTTGTTAACTGTTGCTCTTTTTCCCGTAAACGTTGTTGGCGATTTTCAATTTCCAATATTTTTTTATCAAACACCTCTTCTCTTTTTTCTAGTCTAGTTTGCAGATGTTGCATCTCTTTACGTCTTTCGGTTTCTTCTTTTTTAGCCTCATCAATAATTGCGATGGCCTTGTCTTTCGCAGCTAGTAATATTTCTTTTTCCTTGTTTTTGGCAGTAACAATTATTTTGTCAGCTTTTTGTTCAGCCGAATTAACAGCTTGTTTAGACCACAATTTGCGAACAAAATAACCACCGACCAAACCAATAATGGCGGCAATACTGGCGCCAATAATAAATTCTAAAGTGACTTCCATATAAATAATCCTTGGAAGCTTTGGAGTTCAATTGAATAATTTTAGCTGTTACTCAAGCCAGGTTGAAGTATAAGTTTGTGGTGCCAAAAAAAAGGCTTCTTGATGAAACTTTTTGTGAAACAAAGAGATAAAAATAATGGCAGGAAAATAATTAATAACCAATATAGCAATTTTCATAAACTCATACCTTGTGACAGCCAAATCTTCTACATTCTTCTCCAAAGCTGTTTTTAATAATTACAGTGTTTTCACACTAACACAAACCAAGACTTTTGGCAAGTCTTGGTGGTTGTAACGCGAAAAAAATTATTTAATTATTTTATCCACTAAACCATAGCTTACTGCTTCTTCAGCAGACATATAATAATCACGGTCAGTATCTTTTTCGATTCGAGGTAAACTTTGACTGGTATGTTTAGCTAAAATTTTATTCAAACGATCCTTAATCTTTAAAATATGTTCAGCTCTGATTTTAATATCGGAAGCTTGTCCTTCCGCGCCTCCCATTACTTGATGCAACATTACTTCGCTATTGGGTAAAATAAATCTTTTACCCTTAGCGCCAGCAGCCAATAAAACTGCCCCCATTGAAGCCGCGGTACCAATACAGATAGTCGACACCGGAGATTTTACATATTGCATGGTATCATAAATTGCCATACCAGCAGTCACCAATCCGCCGGGAGTATTTAAATACAATTTAATATCTTCATTGTTGCTTTGCGAATCCAAAAATAACATTTGGGCAATAACCGCATTGGCTACTGTATCATCAATCGGTGTTCCTAAAAAAATAATTCTATCTTTCAATAAACGAGAATAAATATCATATACTCTTTCTCCGTACTGAGTTTTTTCAGTAATAGTAGGAATAATAAACATACTGTCTTTGGTTGGTTGTGATTTTTCTATAGTCATATAATAAATATTAATTAAATTATCTCCCAATTCTTACGTTTCTCATTATACCTAATCTTACCTTGGATAGTAAACCCAGCGGCTTTTTTGTGACCACCGCCACCAAAAAGTTTAGCTAGATTGCCAACATCACAAGTATCATCCGTGGTACGCAAAGAACCTTTAATCAAACCACCACTTTCTTCTCTTAAAATCATGGTTATCTTAGCATCGCTTAAACTGTTCATAAAATTAGCCAATCCTTCAACAGCTTCAAACTTTAACTCATCAATATCACGAAAATCATCTTGCAACAAAACCGTATAAGCAATTTTATAGGTTGAATTTAGTTGCAAACGTTCCAAAGCTCGACCCCATAGTTTCAAACTTTTAACAGTTTTATTTTGACTAATTGATTTAATAATTGTACTGACACTGGCACCGGCTATCAACAAATCAGCGGCTTTGGCTAGGGCACTTTGATTGGTAGCGGGATTGGTAAATATGCCAGTATCAGTAAAAATACCATTCAACAAACAAGTGGCTATGTTTTTATTTAAATCAATTTTATTGACACTAAAAAATTCGTGTACCAAAGTAGCGGTAGCTGGAGCGGTAATATCAACAAAATTTACCTCACCAAAATAATCATTGGTATGATGATGATCAATATTGACCAAAATAACATCTGATCTTTTTTCTTGTCTAATTTTTTCCGCAATACCCGTACGACCAACATCACCGCAATCTAAAATCAACAACAAATCAAAATCTGCTAAATTGAACTTAGATTGATCGGTTACTATTTGCTCCACACCTGGTAAAAAACTAAATACTGCAGGAATTGGTTCGGGAGAAAAGGCCAAATATTGTTTATTGATGGAATTTAACCAATACATCATCGCCAAAGTTGAACCAGTCGCATCACCGCACCTAGCGTGTCCTTGCACAAAAATTCGCTCTGACTTTATAACCAATCTATAGATTTGTTGTAATATTTTTGTTCTATCCATATAAATGACTTCTTAATATACAACACTTAAACAAAATAAGCAAGCAAAAAGACCAGAGAATATACTGGCCTTTTTAACTATACTGATAAAATTATTTTATTAAACTGTCTAGAATTTCATTAACTTCATTTTCTCTGATCATACCCTCATCCAGTCGAAATCTAACTTTCGGTACAAACTTGAGGACTAATTTTTTATCTAAAATTTTTTGTAAATGATATATATTTTTTGACAACCGCTCCAGTAGTGGTTCGCTTTGACTTTCCGGTAACACGGTAATAAATACATCAGCATGCTCCAATGAACTTGAGACTTCTACCCTAGTAATTGTCAACAACACGCCGGCGGGTAATTCAAATTCAGTCTGCAGAATTTCTCCCAATTCTTTTTGCACCAAGCTATTAACTTGTTCTTGGCGACGAGACGACATAAATTAATTTTTTACTGGTTGTAATGTTTGCTTAGCTTTTGTTTCTACAAAAAATTCCAACTCATCACCTGGTTGTAAAGGTATACTACCGCCGTACTGCAAACCACACTCACTACCTGACTGGACTTTGTTCATTTGTTCAGGTCCGACGCGCAGTTGTTGTACTACTCCTTCCCCAACAATTTTTCCTTCTCGCCAAATTAGCAACTTAGCGCCAGCTTCGACTTCACCAGTTAAAATTTTAACACCAACAATCATTTTTTGTTTTTGTCCACGGAACACTGTCAGAACCTTACCTTTACCTTTTATTTCGCGACTTAAAATTGGATCTAATAAATCTTCCAATTTAACTGCTACTTCCTCCAATAATTTATAAATAATCTGATAAAGTTTGATGTCAATTTTTTTCTCTTTGGCTACTTCATAAGCTTGCGGTGTAGCACTGACATTAAACCCGTAAATATAAGCCTTGGTACTTTCCGCCCGAACCACATCTACTTCAGTGATATTGCCCAAACCTTTATAAATAATATTAATTATCACTTGTTTGCCATTGTATTTCTTCAAAGATTGCGCTACTGCTTCCAAAGATCCTGCCACATCGGCTTTTAATAAAATGTTGTATTTTTTTACTTTACTCTTTTTTTCATCGTCTGATTGTTTAGATTTAAACTCAGAAGATTGATATTTTTTGCTATCCAATTGACGACGCAGTAATTTAAAATCAACTCCTGCTTCTAAAATATCACCAACTACTGGGACTCTTTCCAAACCAATAATTCGAACTGGGGTCGAAGGAGTAGCACTGGTTATTTTCTTTCCTTGATAATCATACATACTACGAATTTTCCCTAAAACATTACCGACCTGAACGCGATCACCAATTTGTAAAGTACCACTATGCAATAATACTGTGGCTACTGGTCCAGTGCCTTTGTCCAAATGTGATTCAATAATAGTGCCAGTAGCAGGAGCATCAAATTCCGCTCTAATTTGCTCCTGATTGAGATCAGCTGTAAGTAATACCATTTCTAATAGTTCACTGATGTTGGTGCCATCCTTAGCTGATACTGGTACACAAATTACCTTACCGCCCCAATCTTCAGGGATTAAATTTATCTCGGCTAATTCTTTTTTGATTTTTTCTACATCCGCCTCTGGTTTATCAACTTTATTCATGGCTACAATCATCGGCAACCCCGCGTCTTGAATCATTTTAATAGCTTCAATAGTTTGTGGTTGAATGCCACTATCTGCCGCTACTACCAGAATAGCGATATCAGCCACATTGGCTCCGCGTGAACGCATAGCCGAAAATGCTTCGTGACCAGGAGTGTCAATAAAAGTAATCATTCGATCATTTTTTACTACCTGATAAGCACCAATATGTTGAGTAATACCTCCAGCTTCTGAAGCCATGACATTAGCCTCCCTAATCGTATCAAGTAATTTGGTTTTACCATGATCAACGTGTCCCATTACTACCACTATCGGAGGTCGGGCAGCCAATTTGTCTGACTGTTTATGCCTGATCTGTTTTAACTTATCTTGAATAATTTGTTGCTGATTTTCATCCAAACTCAATTCGTCAACTAAAATTGTTTTATAGCCCAAACCTTCAGCCACAATCGTAGTAATATCAAAATCAACTTTTTCTGACAGCGAAGCCATGATGCCATGTTTCATCAATTCAGTAATCATAGCTGGCGCGGATAAATGTAATTTTTCCGCTAAATCGCGAACCGAGATTGAGGAAGGTACCTTAACAACACGTTCACTTTTACTCTCATCTTTTTTTTCATCAGCTGCTATTTCAATATTTTGGTACTTTTGTTCCAATTGTAAACGCTTTTTTTCTTCATTCCATTTTACTATTATCCTCTCAGCCATATCATCGGGCACTTTAATCGCTTTCATACCAATATCAAAACCTAGCTCCGGTAATTTTTCCTTGAGCTCGTTGGTTGGTACTTTGAGTTTTCTAGCTAATTCAGTTAGATTCATAATTTTGTAACTGTTTAAATTTACTTAAAAAACCTTATTCTGTCAATGAAATACTATAAATCTTGACACCTTGACCTAAACAGAGTAGTATGTTTTAATTGTTTGTTTAGCTATAAACAATTAGGACTTGTTATATTGTCCGTATGTTAAATGAAAAACAACAGATTTTAGAACAAATTAACCGATCAAGTGATATTTTAATTACTTGTAAGGAACATTATACCAGCGACAGTTTGGTTTCAGTTTTAGCTTGGCTAAAAATTTTGAAAAAAATCGGCAAAAATGCTACTGCGGTAATTAGTAATTTTAAACCACCTCACCAATTGCAATTTTTACCACAACTGGATGAAATAAAATCAGAGCTATTTCATTTAAAAAAATTCAGTATTGTAGTTAAAACTTCTCAAACTCCGATCGAAGAATTAAATTATGACAAAACTGATACTGACTTAATAATCTCTCTAACACCAAAATACGGTACCTACAACGAAAAAGACATATCATTTCAGTCATCTGATTATAAATATGACCTAATAATAGTCGTAGATAGCCCTGATTTGGAATCAATTGGTAAAATATACGAACAACAAACCGACTTTTTTTATCACACTCCTATTATCAACCTCGACCATTCTCCGGCCAATGAGTATTTTGGACAAATCAACATAGTTGATTTAACAGCTACCGCCACCAGCGAAATAATTTTTACCCTCATAAACTCCCTAGGGGAAGATTTGCTTGATGAAACTTTAGCTACTTATATATATACTGGGATGACAGAAAAAACTAAAAGTTTCAAAAATAATAACGTTACCCCCAATACCTTAAATATTGCCTCCCAACTAATACAAGCAGGGGCTGATAGAGAAAAAATTGTTACCTATCTTTACCGCACTAAATCAATTCAAATTTTAAAATTATGGGGTCGAGCTTTAGCTAAGCTACAACTTGACCCAAAATTGAAATTGGCATGGACCAGTTTAACTGAACAGGACTTTATAAGAACCGGGGCTAACCCAGAAAATTTACCTGGCTTAGTTGAGGAGATTATTACGGAAGTACCAGCAGCGGAAATAATTTGCCTTTTCACTCAATTGGAAGATAACCAAGTTGTAGTACAACTCTATACCAATCATAAATATAATGCCTTGGGATTATTGAAAAAATATTCACCACAGGGAAATAAAACTTGGGCCCAAGCGAATATAAACAATGAACATTTAGAAAGTGCTCTGACAAAGGTAATCGATGATTTAAAAGAAAATCTGGAAAAAATAATAAACTAATGTTTATCTATCAAACTACTTTTGCTATAATATTTAAGCCCATTTATAAACAATATTTATCCGACTTAATTGCTTTTTCCCCCACTATTTTTTAGCATAAATCTAGGCGCGTATAGCTCAGTTGGTTAGAGCACCACTCTTATAAAGTGGGGGTCGATGGTTCAAGTCCATCTACGCGCACCACTAAAAGTAAATTAATTGGACGCGTAGCTCAGTTGGTTAGAGCGCCACATTGACATTGTGGAGGTCAGAGGTTCAACTCCTCTCGCGTCCACCAGTTATATTTATAAATATTAATCATATTATTTTATGAATGTATTTGAAAAACTATTCAATAAACCAAAAATTGAAAAGGAACCAGAAGACGATCCGACCCTACACGAAAATTTAAACGAATTTACCTCTAAACTAGAAAATGATGAAGAAAAAGATAGTTTAGAAGAAGAAGTCAGTCCAGAAAAAGAATAATTAGATTCAATAGCCCGCCATAACGGCGGGCTAAATTTTTGCTATAATAAAATTATGCAGATTACTTTTACCCAAACCAATAAACAACGCTTGGACAAATTTTTAAGCACTGAGTATCCTGAACTTTCTCGGAGTTACTGGCAAAAACAAATTAAACAAAACAGTGTCCTAATCAATAATCAACCAGTTAGTCCTCATCATTTTTTAAAAACTGGTGACCTAATCAGTATTGAAAAAAGTACTGAACCAGTAAAATCAAATAAAGTTTGGGATTTAAAAATAATCAAACAAACCGATCACTACTTGATTATCAATAAACCCGCCGGATTGACTGTTCACCGGGCACATACCAATAGTGTAGAATTTACTTTGGTTGACTTGTTGCTAAAAAAATTTCCAAAACTAAAAAAAGTCGGCGAACATCCCCTGCGACCGGGAATTGTACATCGTTTAGATAAAGAAGTTTCCGGTATTATGGTTATAGCTAAAACCAACGATATGTTTTGGCATTTAAAAAATCAATTTAAAAACAGGCAGACAAAAAAAATCTACTTAGGTCTAGTTTATGGACAGATGCCAAATTTAAACGGCCAAATTGATTTTAAAATTTCTCGCTCCACTAGTAGTGGTAAAATGGTAGCTCGACCCAACAGTCAAGTTGGCAAAACAGCTCTAACTGAATACGAAACAATCAAAGCTAACCAGCACTACTCTTATTTAAAACTAATTCCTTACACTGGTCGCACCCATCAAATTAGATTACACTTATCTGCCTTGGGACATCCTTTATTGGGAGAATATCTCCATATACCAAAAAAAATGAAAAGATATAAAAATATCGAAAGAATATTTTTACACGCTTACAGTTTAGGTTTTTTTGACTTGACTAATGATTGGCAAGAATATAAAGTGCCACTACCCAATCAATTAAAAAAAATTCTTGATTCGTTAATATGATTATTACTATCAATGGCTTACCCGGATCTGGTAAAACCACTATCGCTAAAAGAATTGCCGATAGTTTAGGCTATGAACATTATTACATGGGTAAAATTCGTCGCGAGGCAGCCAAAAAAAGAGGCATGACTTTAGCTGAATACAATACCTGGGGAGAAACCGACCCTACAACTGACACTGAAGTTGATGACTACGTCAAAACTCTGGGTTCGACAAAAGATAATTTTGTAATCGAAAGCCGAACTGCCTGGTACTTGATCCCTCAGTCTATTAAAATTTTTATTACTGTAGATCCGCTAATTGGTGCGACTAGAGTTTTTAAAGAATTACAGACTAGCAGCCATCGCAATGAAGATAGTGAATTAAAAAACATTCAATCAGTTCTAATCAGTCATCAAAAAAGAATGGCCAGTGATCGTTTACGCTATCAAAAATATTATGGAATTGATTATTCGGCTTTAAATAATTTTGATTTTGTAATTGATACGTCCGAATTATCCCCTGACGAAGTATTTCATCAAACTATGAAATTTATTAATAAATGCTTGACAGAATGATATATTTAAGATAGATTTTAAAAAGTCCTAAAACTGTTGTTTGGGATTTTTCATTGGCTAAAAATTTTAATTTATGTCTACTAAAACAAACCCAGATACTACCAACCAAATCAAACTAGAACCTGGTCTTACTGTTAAAATTTCCCAAAAAGTAAAAGAACTTAATACCAAAGGCGAGGAAAAAGAAAGAATCCAGGTGTTTGAAGGTTTGATTATAAAAGTTAAAAACCCCAACTCAAAAACTGGGACTTTTACGGTAAGAAAAGATTCCTCTGGAGTTGGAGTGGAAAAAGTATTGCCTTTACACTCACCCTTAATTACTAAAATTGAAGTGGTTAAAAAAGCTAAGGTAAGACGAGCAAAACTTTACTATACCAGAACTACCAATAAAAAACTCAAAGATAAAAAAGTAGCCGAATAATTTTTAATTATTTATTATTGTTTACAAGGCTGCCCAGATGGTGGAATTGGTATACACACTAGGTTGAGGGCCTAGCCCGGTAACGGGGTGAGGGTTCGAGTCCCTCTCTGGGCACCAGTTAATAGTGTATAGATTTAAGAATTTAGAATTAAGTAAAAAATAATTTTAGTTGATAATTGAAAAACCGGCTACCTAATATCAATTAAAACGCTTATTTAATTCTTAAACCTGGGGTTTGTAGCTCAGTTGGTTAGAGCGCCTCGTTTACACCGAGGAGGTCAGAGGTTCGACTCCTCTCAAACCCACCAGATGACAGATAATTATTGTGAGCTTGGAAATAACTTTAGATAAAAATTGTTTTGTTGATTGAATCTTCCAATGCATTACCAAGATCAGAGGTTTCAGCCTCGGCTAGCCGCCAGGCTAGACGGGCGACTCCTCTCAAACCCACCAGATGACAGATAATTATTGTGAGCTTGGAAATAAC
>CAZBLW010000002.1:0-21143 GCA_964493305.1 uncultured Gammaproteobacteria bacterium | reverse complement strand
TTCAGCCTCGGCTAGCCGCCAGGCTAGACGGGCGACTCCTCTCAAACCCACCAGAAATATTTTTTTATTTAAAAATATTACCTAACCAAAGCCTACCAAAAAATATAAAAATTAAGTAAAATTAAAATAACTTTAATTTTATTATTAACTATTCATCTATGGGTAGAATTATTGTCGGGCTAATTATGACTATTATCGGCTTTTTCTTGGTCTGGAAAACAGCCTGGTTGGTCAATAATTTCGGCCGAATTGCTTGGTTTGAACAACATTTACATACCATGGGTGGATCCTGGCTGGCTTACAAACTATTTGGTATTTTGTTTATTATTGCTGGACTTTTGGTAATGACAAATTTACATCAACAAGCTGCCACGGCCATATTGACGCCTTTGTTTGGACGCGGTTTAGCACAATAAATTTCCGGGCCCGTAGCTTAGTTGGTAGAGCGCCTGCTTTGCAAGCAGGAGGTCAGGAGTTCAAATCTCCTCGGGTCCACCAAAATTTATATATACTTATTTATTTTACAAATTTTTTACCAATCACTCATTAGACAATTTTAAAAAATTATTTCTAAATCAGTTCATATTAAAAATAAAAAGGATTTCAATGTTCTTTTTATTTTTTTTATAAAAGTTTTCCACACTTCTTTTTACTTGACAAGCAAAAAGTGGTATAATATATATGGAATTATTTATTTTAAATAATTTGAATAAAAAAATTTTTATAATTATTTCTAATAAATAAATTTTAATATTAATTGAGGTAACATAACCTCATAAACCCAAGGGAGGAGGTGATACTATGGCAAAAAAGAAAGTTAAAAAAGCTGCTAAGAAAAAGGTGGTAAAAAAGAAGAAGGCTGCTCCAAAAAAGAAAAAAGTAGCAAAAAAGAGAAAATAATTTTTTCACTCTTTACTAAAAACCCCGCCAAAAAAATGTGCGGGTTTTTAGTTTATAAAATATTTATAAAATTTTAACTAAAATATATTTTATCTAATATTAGCTAAAATAATTTACTTTGTTGAGGTTGTAAAGTTGATTTTTCTTGATCAGAAAAAATTTTTATTTCTCCATAAGTACCATCATAACCAGGTTTGATATGTAGATTTCCTGTTCTAACTCGCTGAATACCTGTTGGTAAAAGTGGGGAATATTTTTCTAGATCCAACAACTGCTCAGTGGATAAATCAAACAATACTGCAAACTCTGAACCGTATTCTTTTACTAATAAATTATAAATAGATTGTACTTTTTTAGCTTGTCGATTACTAATTGATAAACACTCGGCAATAATTTTGTCTAGTTCCACTATTTTTTTAAAACCTGGTCGCTTAGCTGGAAGATAACCACTCTTACGATCAGCCAACTCTTCTACTCGGTACTGAACGCCAATAGTCAATGGTTTCTTACATTTAGGACAAATGCCCTGCTGACGCTTAGTTTCCGCAGGGGATAATACAATTTCACAATCGCTATGTCCATCAAAATGGTAACGTCCTTCTTCAGGATAAAATTCGATGGTATATAAAAATTTATCAGTATCTTTTTGTTTTAAAATACGAATTAATTCATCATAAGACAAATCCTGCTGGGTCAGAGAAAAAACATTCGCCTCCCGCCCAATATTTTGTAAAGAATGGGAATCAGAATTGGAAACCAAAATATATTTATCCAAAGCTGATACTTGATAATTCATCACTGGATCAGAAGACAGTCCGGTTTCCAAAGCAAAAATATAAGGCGACATGTCTTCATAGCATTCGGCCACGCTGTCAAAACCAGATTTTGATCCAAAAATAGAAAACCAGGGTGTCCAAATATGGGCCGGGATTATTTCGATTCTTTCCTCAACCGATTTAGCCAATTCTAAAAAATCACGATCAGACATACCTAAAATAGGTCTGCCATCAGAGTGTAAATTAATACCTCGATTGGTTAAAACTTTATTTAATTTTTTTACGGCTGTTATATTTGGTGCCAATACAATATTGTGTACGCGTCTGACTTTATCTCCTTTTTTATAAATAAAAGCTAGTTCCGTGGTAAAAATAAAATACACTTCACTGCTTCCTTTTTTCAAGGTATAAAAACCACCGCCATTATCCACTAACCTTTGCTCACATTCTTTGATCCAAATCGGATGAGTAAAATCTGCGGTGGTAAGTAAATTTACACCTTTAATTTTTCCCCATTTATCTAAATTTTCTAAAGTCAATTCTGGTGAACAAGCTCGGGAAAAACGAGAGTGATTGTGTATGTCTGCTACAATACGCATAGTTTAATATTGTCATAATTCAATGACAAAAACAAATTTAAAAAAACCGATAAATAATCGGTTTTTTATTTTTCTTTAGGGTACATGGTTCCCGCGCCGACCTACTTTCCCCAGATGAGTATCATCGGCGCTGATAGGCTTAACTGCCGTGTTCGGAATGAGAACGGGTGTGGCCCTATCGCTGTAGGCACGGGAACTATATACCCTAAAAATTATTAACTAGTCAATACAATTCTTGTGGTTAAAATCGGGTTATTAGTACTGCTCGGCTGAATCCTTCACAGGACTTACACCTGCAGCCTATCAACCTGGTCATCTCCCAGGACCCTAATAACGAACTCTAATCTTGCAGACAGCTTCGTGCTTAGATGCTTTCAGCACTTATCTTAACCGAACATAGCTACCCAGCAATGCCGTTGGTACGACAACTGGTACACCAGAGGTTACGTCCTTCCCGGTCCTCTCGTACTAGGGAAGGGCCTGCGCAAAGTTCTACGCACATGGCGGATAGGAGACCGAACTGTCTCACGACGTTCTGAACCCAGCTCGCGTGCCGCTTTAATTGGCGAACAGCCAAACCCTTGGGACCTTCTACAGCCCCAGGATGCGACGAGCCGACATCGAGGTGCCAAACCCTGCCGTCGCTGTGGACGCTTGGGCAAGATCAGCCTGTTATCCCCGGAGTAACTTTTATCCGTTGAGCTTCCGCCGTCTTATATCGAACGGTCGGATCACTAACTTCTGCTTTCGCAACTGCTCGGGTGGTGACCCTTGCAGTAAAGCTGGCTTGTGGGTTTACCCTATCAATCCGGTTTCCATCCGGACCTAGCCAACCTTTGTAAACGCCTCCGTTACCTTTTAGGAGGCGACCGCCCCAGTCAAACTACCCACCAGCTACTGTTCCCATCCCGGATAACGGGACAAGGTTAGAATTAAAATTACACCAAGGTGGTATCTCACTGTTGACTCCACCCTAACTAGCGTCAGGGCTTCATAGTCTCCCACCTATGCTGAATAAGAGCAATCCTAATCCAATAGCAAGTTGTAGTAAAGCTTCACGGGGTCTTTTCGTCCAGCCATGTGTAGTCCGCATCTTCACGGACCTTGCAATTTCACTGAGTACTCCGTTGAGACAGTCCCCAAATCGTTATGCCATTCGTGCAGGTCGGAACTTACCCGACAAGGAATTTCGCTACCTTAGGACGGTTATAGTTACCGCCGGCGTTCATCAGCGCTTCGGCTCGGGGCTTGCACCCCTCCCCTTAACGTTCTGACACTGGCCAGGCATCAGCCCCTATACATCCACTTACGTGTTAGCAGGGACCTGTGTTTTTGATAAACAGTCGCTTGGGGTCTTTCGCTGCGGCCCACCTTACGGTGGGCAGGCCTTATCCCGAAGTTACGGCCGCTGTTTTGCCGAGTTCCTTAACGGAGTGTCTCTCATTCACCTGAGGCTTCTCGCCTCACCTACCTGTGTCGGTTTACGGTACGATTGCCTATCGCGTTAACTTTTAGAGGTTTTTCTAGTCAGTTCATCTGCTTAAATTGAATCCACCCGAAGGCTTCATCTCTTGGCTCCGCTGCTTTTTATGCTTGCCGGATTTTCCTAACAAACAAAGCATTGGCACCAACGTGTATAACCAAAACACGCCTAAACTTTTGACCTGCGTCACCCCATCAATAGCGATAGGCAGGGTGGGAATATTAACCCACTCATCCATCGACTACGCCTTTCGGCCTCGCCTTAGGATCGCCTAACCCTGGGCTGACAAACATTGCCCAGGAAACCTTGGGTTTTCGGTGGGCAGGATTCTCACCTGCCTTTTTGCTACTCATGCCAACATTCTCTCTTCCTTGTGCTCCACCGCTTCTCACGAAACGGCTTCAGCGCGCAAGAAATGCTCTCCTACCAGACGTTTAAATAAATTTAAACGAATCCTCGTCTTCGGTACTAGGTTTAAGCCCCGTTACATTTTCGGCGCGAAAACTCTCGACTAGTGAGCTATTACGCTTTCTTTAAAGGATGGCTGCTTCTAAGCCAACCTCCTAGTTGTCCGAGAATTGACACCACCTTATCCACTTAACCTAGATTTAGGGACCTTAGACTGAGATCTGGGCTGTTCCCCTTTTGACCAATGGAGCTTAGCCCCCATGGTCTGACTCCTTGGATAATCTTACTGGCATTCGGAGTTTGGTTGAGTAGGGTAGAATTTCTTCCCCCAAACCCATTCAGTGCTCTACCACCAGTAATAATTCCAAAGGCTAGCCCTAAAGCTATTTCGGAGAGAACCAGCTATTACCGAGTTCGATTGGAATTTCTCCTCTAGCCACAGCTCATCCCCTCGTGTTGTACGGCGAGTGGGTTCGGACCTTCATGAGGTGTTACCCTCACTTCATCCTGGCCATGGCTAGCTCACCCGGCTTCGGGTCTTGTGCTTACTGCCTTTCAACTTCGCTTCTCAAGTCCCAAGCAAAGAAAAAATTTCCCTGCTCAAGACTCAAGAAGATAAAAAGTTGAGATCGCTTGTTAAAACTCGGTTTCCCTATGCCTTCTCCCGTTTTGTGGGATTAAACAAGCAATAAACACAAACTCGTTGGCTCATTCTTCAATAGGAACGCCGTCATTCCGCAAAATGCGGAACTCCGACTCTTTGTAAGCATACGGTTTCAGATTCTATTTCACCGCCCTCACCGGGCTGCTTTTCACCTTTCCCTCACGGTACTTGTTCACTATCGATCAGCAAAAGTATTTAGCCTTAGCGCATAATCGCGCCAGCTTCCCACAGGATTTCACGTGTCCCGTGGTACTCAAGAACACTATCAGAGAGTATATAACTCCTTTCACTGTACGGGGCTATCACCCTCTATGGCACTTCTTTCCAGAAGTTTCTGCTAGGAAAGTTATATTAAATGACACTCTCTCTTATACCCTCAAGATATAAACATAGCGTCTTACAACACCCTATAAAGCATTAGGCTTGAGGCCATAATACTACTCATCATTAACTTCAAAGAAATTAATTCAGCGCAGTTAATCTTTATAAGGTTTAGGCTGTTCCCCGTTCGCTCGCCACTACTAGGAGAATGGATGTCTTTATTATCGAGTCATCAAACATCGTAATAACTCGATATAAAGACATGTACAGTTGTTTTCTTTTCCTCCAGGTACTAAGATGTTTCAATTCCCTGGGTCTTCCTTACACGCCTATGGATTCAGCGTGCAATGATTTCATATTACTGAAATCGGGTTCCCCCATTCGGAGATCCCCGGGTCAAAGGTTGCTTGCCACCTCACCGAGGCTTATCGCAGGCTGCTACGTCCTTCATCGTCTTTTGCTGTCAAGGCATCCGCCGTATGCACTTAATAATTTAACCACAAGAATAGTATTGGCTAATCTTGTGTCAGTAAAAATTGCATTGACTTACTTAATAAACTTAAACTAAATTTTTAATTTACATTCATTGCTCAGCACAAATAATTTTTTTAAATCTTTTCTGCTGACCAATTTTAAAGAAACAAAAAACCGCTCTTAGCAAGCGGCTGGCAGTTTTTTAAGACAACTAAAGAAGCCTATCCGCTTGTAGTTTGATTAAAAATTAAATTTATTTTCATATATTTCGTGCTTAAGTAGTGTATATTATATTTGTATTTTTGACAAGTCATTAGTGTGGAAAAACTCTATATAACTATTATAGCATATTTTTCAATTTTTGTCAATATTTTATAAAACTTAATTCTTTTTATTACCTTAAGTTTAGTGTGAATGTTTAAAATAATTTTAATAAACTCGATAGTAAAAAGTTTTAAACTAACTAATACAATTTGGTGCCGTGGGAGAGACTCGAACTCTCAAGAGATTGCTCTCACTAGCTCCTAAGGCTAGCGCGTATACCAATTCCGCCACCACGGCAAACTATTAACTCGCTATTATAGTGTATTAGAAAAATTGTTGTCAAACAAGTAAATTTTTTTTAAAATTAAACCAACTAATAATTTATCCAAACTTATGAGCCAAGAGGAGAGACTCAAAGTTGTTTGTTTTATTACGGCTTTAGTCATGGTCGTAATTTTTGTTTTTTCACCTACTGGTCAAGCAACGGGCAGTAACATCGAACCTGGTGATGTTATTATCACCGAAATTATGGCCAACCCTAAATTAGTCAGTGATTCGGTCGGCGAGTGGTTTGAAATTTATAACCAGACTGATCAGGATATTGATTTAACTAATTGTGAATTTAGTGACAATGGTAGTAACCATTTTACTATCTCGGAATTAATTATTCCAGCAACAACTTATCTGGTGCTAGCACGAAATGATAATCCCGAAGAAAACGGCGGACTAATATCTGACTACACCTACACTGGCTACACTTTAGCCAATACTGAAGATGCTATCATATTCACTTGCCAAACAATAGAAATTGATCGCGTAGAATATAGCACCAGCCTGGACTTTGTTATTCCCGACGGCGCTTCACTGATGTTAAAAGATATAAATTACGACAATAATATTGGTAATAGTTGGTGTACATCAAATAATAGTTATGGCGATGGTGACCAGGGTACGCCCCAAGCTATAAATGGTACTTGTGCAGACCTGACTGAAAATAATCAAAATGTTATCACCGCCAATAATCGTCCGCCTCTAGCTGATGCTGGACAAGATCAAAATGGATTAGTCGGACAAACTATTTATTTTGATGGGAGTAATTCCTCTGATCCTGACAATGATACCTTGACCTACAGTTGGGATTTTGGTGATGGTCAAAAAAGTTCCGGTAAAACTGTTAGCCACGTTTATCAACAAAACAATGTTTATTTAGTTACCTTAACAGTGGCTGATGGCAAGGTTGCTCAAACCGATTCCTTAACTGTTTCTATTACCCAACCAGCAACCACTAATTTTGTTAATAAGCTTCTAATATCCGAATTAATGCCCAATCCTGAAGGTCCCGATGATGATGAATGGATTGAACTTTACAATCAAAGTAATTTACCCGTGGATTTAACTGGTTTAATTTTGGTTGATGCCAGCAACAAAAAATATATTCTTTCTACTGACGATTTCGCATCGCTGATAATTCCGGCCAAAGAATTTTTTTTAGTACCCAGAGCAATATCAAAAATTAGTTTAAACAATACTCCTCCCGAAACTATTAAAATAACCTTACCAAACAATGAATTAATCACTACTGTTACTTACACCGAAGCAGTACAAGAAGGTTGGAGTTTAATCTTTTATGATAATGAATATTATTGGACAACGACACCAACGCCCGGATATGCCAATAACTTAAATCAACCACGACAAGACACTACCACTACCAATCAACCAAAAAATAGCTCAACCAATGATGAAACTGAAACTATAATAGCTAATTTAAATCAAGATTGTCAGCCAGCGAAAAACGATCAACTTATTTTAAATGAACTTTTACCCTCACCCCAAGGTGATGACAGGTTATTGGAATTTATTGAAATTAAAAATGCTTCCCACCAGCCGGCCAATTTGTGTGGCTGGAGCATTTCTGATCCTACGCGTCAACATTTTTTTCCCACCGAAATAGTGATACCACCATTGTCATTTTATTTAATTGAACCAGCTAACTCACGTTTGAGTCTCAACAATCAAGGCGATCAAATCAGCCTTTATGGCGCTGATGATGAATTGGTTGACTTTACCAGTTACGGCAAAGCTGGTGTTGATTGGTCGTGGTCACGTTTTACTGATAATAGTTGGCAGTGGACAAAAAATATTTCTCCTGGCGAAGAAAATATTTTTTCTGAAAAAGATATTGTCAGCACTGAAACGAACAACAGTACTCCTGCCAACAACAATACTAACGAATATAATTTTATTTCTTTGGAAGAAATCAATCAGACCCAAGCCAATGACAAAATAATCGTTACTGGTATTGTCACTGCGGAACCAGGCCGTTTAGGTGCGCAAATTATGTATATTATGAACTTGGCGGGTTTACAAATTTACCAACATTTCCAACGTTGGCCAGCTTTAACCATAGGTGATCGAGTAGAAATTAGAGGTACTATGTCTTTCCCCTCAGGTCAACCACGTCTGAAGGTACAAGCACCAGAAGATATTTTCATCTTAGAAAAAAATCAATCGGCTAAACTAGCCTGGCCGGTAATAACGACGGATGAATTAAGTGATGAATCAATTGGCTCGCTGGTCACTATAAATGGTACGGCCGTGGAAATAAAAAAAAGTAGTTTAGTTTTAGCTGATGATCAAGGAGAGATAAATTTAGTGATTAAACCATCCACAGAAATAAAGTTGCCGCCAATCACAGAGGGTGATATACTAGAAGCAACTGGAATTATTGATAAAACCACAGCCGGTTGGAGATTGCTACCTAGATATGAAGATGATATAAAAATTTTGACTATTCAAAATAAAAATTACGAAACTCAGAACTTCAGTAGTAGTACTCAGACAACAACTGTCAAAACTAACTCCAACTTTATCAATTATTTATATCTTACTTTTTTCTCTCTAATAATTTTTCTAAGCGGATCAATTTACAAATTAAAAAAACAATATGGATACACCAACAACCAAAAAGCTAACTGATTTTGATAATTTTTGGAAAATTATTGCTTTGGTATCTGTGGCGGTGGTAGCTGAAGGAGTAATTCTTTGGGCAGCTACTTCTGATATGGCTGTGAATTGGACTTATGACACGGTGATAGCTCCCCGGGTGGTAGCTCAAGAAACAGTTGATGGAGTTTTGCCAGAGACAGTTAATGAATAGTAAATAAAAAAGGCCCATTATACTGCGGACAAGAAAATTTTTATAAGGAGCATTAAAAGCAAAAAGCCTTTAAAATCCTAATAAAAATCCCCATGCTTGTCGTGCCCGCAGAATAATGGGCTTTTTTATATTGTCTTTTTTGAGTGCTAACAAAGAATCATAGCAAAACCATTTTAACTTGTCAAGAGTTAAAAATTTAGCTAAATTAACCTTAAATAATTAATCTTATATATGCAATTAGTAGTTCAACCAACACCTTTGGAAAAAATTAAAGCCGACTTACTGATAGTAAATACTTTTGCCGGTGAAACCAAGCCCGGTGGCGGCACCGGAGCAGTAGACAAAAAACTTCATGGAGCTATTAGTAAAAAAATCAAGAATATAAATTTTTCAGGTAAAAACGCCGGTGATTTTTTTCTACTGGACAATCATCAATCTTCTGGCCCCAAACAAATCATGGTGATTTCTTTGGGTGAAAGAAAAAATTTTTCTCTGGATGTGATTAGAAAAGTGGCGGCTTTGTCATTACTGGAAGGAAAAAAACAAAATGCAAAAATTATTGCCACTATTTTACACGGTGCTGGTAATGGCGGTCAGGAAATCAAACAGTGTGCTCAAAGTTTAACTGAAGGTGTGTTACTTAGCGATTACAGCTTTGATAAATATTTAAACGATCAGAAAAAAACCAACCGAACCAACAAGGTCAAAAAAATAATTATTAGTCAAAGAAATAAAAAAAATTTAACAGCGATCAAACAAGGTATAAAATTGGGTACAATTTTTGCTGCTGGACAAAATTTTGCCCGTGATTTAGTAAATGAACCAGGACTAACCATGGACCCAAAAGTCTTAGCCGATACAGCCAAAAATATTGCTACAAAAAATAAAAATATTACAGTCAAAATTTATGAACAAAAAAGTATCGCTCAACTGGGCATGAATGCTTTTTTGGCTGTAGCTGCGGGTAGCCAAAAAGAACCTTATTTTATCCATCTCACTTATAAACCGCAAACTAAAGCCCAACAAAAAATTGTTTTGGTTGGTAAAAGTATTACTTTTGACTCTGGAGGCTTGTCGCTTAAACCAGCTGACAGTATGACCACTATGAAGTGTGACATGGCTGGCGGCGCAATGGTTTTGGGTGTATTTTCAGTTTTAGCTCAACTTCAACCAAACGTTGAGATTCACGGATTGTTGGCGGCTTGTGAAAACATGCCATCGGGTTCGGCAATCAGAGTGGGCGATGTAGTGCAAGCTATGAACGGCAAAACAATAGAGATACTAAACACTGATGCCGAGGGTAGACTAACTTTGGCTGATGCTTTGACTTATGCCGAAAAATTACAACCAAACGCTATTATTGATTTAGCTACTTTAACCGGAGCAGCGATTGTAGCTTTGGGAGAGGACATTACCGCCCTAATGACTGAAGATAAAAAATTAAATGAAAAACTAGAAAAAGCAGCAAAAATAACTGGAGAAAAATTATGGCCGTTACCTTTAGAAAAAAGTTATTTATCACATATAAAAAGTAATGTAGCCGATATCCAAAATGTAGGCAAAGGCAAAGGCGTCGCTGGCACTATTTCAGCTGGATTATTTTTACAACATTTTATAAAACGTACACCGTGGGCGCATTTGGATATTGCTGGCCCGGCTTGGACTGAAGATAAATCAATTCCTTATTTGACGGTTGGTGGAAGTGGCTGGGGCGTAAGATTACTACTCGAATATTTAAAAAATATTTAAACTAGATAATTAAAAAATCAGTTCGTAACAACGAACTGATTTTTTAATTGTCACAATAAGACTAAATGACCAAAATAAATTAATTATTTTTATTATTTATTCTTTCAAAAGCGCGTAAAATCTCGAGTGGTACAGCAAAAATAATTGTATTTGATTGGTCTGAACTCACATCATTTAAAGTACTAAGCGTACGTAAATGCAGCGCCCCTTGTTGAGCAGACAACATCCCGGCGGCTTTAGCCAGATTTTCAGCTGCCGCCACTTCACCTTGTGATTTGATTACCACTGAACGTCTTTCCCTTTCCGCTTCTGCTTGTTTGGCAATAACTCGTTGCATATCGTCAGGTAGTATTATATCTTTGAGCTCAACACTCTCTACACTGATCCCCCAAGGATCAGTGGCTTTATCAACTATCAATTTAATTTTTTGCGCCGCGGTTTCACGGTTAGCCAGTAATTCATCAAGTTCCAGTTCGCCACAAACATTGCGCATAGTAGTCTGGGCCAACTGCGATACTGCATACTGAAACTTTTCTACTTCTAGTACGGCTTTATCAGCGTGTTTTACTCGATAATAAATTACCGCGTTGATTTTAGCCGAAACATTGTCACGAGTGATTGTTTCTTGAAAGGGCACATCTACAGCTTTAACTCGAATATCCACCTTGGTCATACTTTGAACAATCGGCCAAATCAAACGCCAACCAGGGTCAACCACTTTGACAAATTTACCTAACTGAAACTTAACTCCCCGTTCATACTGATCAACCTGCCGAATGCTAATAATAATTAAAACTAAGACAAAAACAATAAAATACCACATATATAAAATTAAGTAATTAGTTAATTTTATTATAGTAAATTTATTTATTATTGACTAACTTAACTTGTCAAAGCTAGACAATATAGTTAATCTTTAGTTATGACAGACAGAATAATTTCACCCGCTAGTAAAGATGAGGATAATAAACTTGACCAGACTTTACGACCAAAAACCATGGTCGACTTTATTGGTCAAGACAAGATAAAAAACAACCTAGAAATTTTTATTGGGGCAGCCAAAAAAAGACAAGAGCCGATTGAACATACTTTACTATATGGTCCACCGGGCTTAGGTAAAACTTCACTAGCTTATATCATTGCCAACGAAATGAATGCACAAATCAGGGTTACCTCGGGTCCAGCAATTGAACGTAGTGGTGATTTGGCAGCAATTCTTACCAATTTAACTGATGGTGATATTTTATTTATTGATGAAATACATCGATTAAACAAAGTAGTAGAAGAAATTTTATATCCCGCCATGGAAGATTTTGCTTTAGATATTATTGTGGGTAAAGGACCTTCGGCCAGAACCTTAAGGATTGACTTACCTCACTTCAGTATAATTGGTGCCACTACTAAATATCATCTACTGTCTTCACCATTACGTGACAGATTTGGTTCTACCTGGCGATTGGATTTCTACAACAATGAGAATATCACCAATATTATCAAGCGGGCCGCCAGAATCTTAAATTTCTCCATTGATGAAGAGTCAGCTAAACTTTTGTCTACCCGAGCCAGACAAACTCCGCGTATTGCTATTCGCTTACTCAAAAGAATTCGTGATTTTGCCGATATAAAAAATCATGGTCAAATTACCCCTGATATAACTCAACAAGCTTTATCACTATTGGATATTGATCAACTGGGTCTTGATGAGATAGACCGGCGACTATTGCATATTATAATTGAAAAATATCAAGGTGGCCCAGTAGGACTAAATACACTAGCGGCTTCTTTGTCCGAAGATATCGGTACGATAGACGAAATTTATGAACCCTGGTTAATGCAGTTGGGATTTTTAGCTAGAACTCCCAAAGGTAGAGTGGCTACCAAACTAGCCTATGAACACCTGGGTTTACAACCACCGTACCAGCAAACTGATAAATTACTATGAATTTATATTTGTGGTATTTGTTTATTCCTTACGCCCTATTGTTAATCATCATTATGACTATGGCGTGGTTTAATTTGTATCACATTATCCGTTTTAGTTTTTCCAACTCTACTTCAACTATCAATATGGCAATTTATCTATTGGGATTAATATTAATACTCCTAATTTCGGCGGTTAGTTTTATACAATACGATTGGTCGCAAATAATCCAAATTAATTTAACCTTAAATGCTTAAGCATCATTTTTTTCCTACGCAAAAGCCGGACGAGAAAGTTATTATGTTGCGTCGTCGACACTGGTTAATTGCGGCTACCATAGTCGCTAGATATAGTTTATTTTTATTGGCTCCGATCGTTTTATACTTTCTCAGTAATAATGTTTTTATTTTCGTTGAAATTAGATTAGAACAAAGTTTACTGGCTGGTCCTTTGTTGGCTTTATCATTATCCTTGTATTATTGCTTTACTTGGGTATTATTTTGGTATTCATGGATTGACTATTATTTAGATGTCTGGATTGTTACTGATCAACGGGTAGTCAATATTAAACAACGCGGTTTATTTTCTCGATCAATCTCTGAAGCTAAGCTAAATCGTATTCAAGACGTTCAAGCAGAAGTTCATGGGCTACTGCCCACCTTTTTCCACTTTGGCAACGTTACTATCAGAACAGCTGGCAATGAAACTTTTGCTGTTTTTGAACAAGTTCCAAGTCCGTATGAAACTTCCCGAGAGATATTAAAATTGGTCGAATATGAAAAAAAACATCAAACCGATTCTATAGACAACAACCCCACCAATTTGCAAAGTAGTGACAACCAAGAAACAAAAGACGAATTAACTTCCAATACTTATCATGGAGCTTAAAGATTTTGATTATCAATTACCTTCCAAGTTAATTGCCCAGCAACCCATTCACCCCCGCGATCAATCGCGACTTTTTGTTTATGATAAAAAAACCGATAAAATAGAGCATAAACATTTTAATCACCTAACCAATTTACTTGGACCCCAGGACGTATTGGTGCTCAATAATACAATGGTCTTCCCAGCTCGATTAATTGGACATAAAGAGTCTGGGGGTAGGTTGGAAATTTTTTTACTAAAATCTCTCAAAAATAAAACTTGGCAAGTATTAGTAGGTGGCCGAAGAAAACATTTGGGTGGCAAAATTTATTTTCCACAAAAACTATTTGGACAACTAATAAAAGACAATCTTGATGGTACCTGGCAAATAAAATTTAACCTGGGGGGGAAAAATTTCTGGAAAGTTCTAAACAAAATTGGCCAAACACCCCTGCCTCCCTATATAAAAAAACTTGCCAAACTGCAAGACTACCAAACTATTTATGCGCAAAAAAATGGTTCAGTGGCAGCACCAACTGCCGGTCTTCATTTTACAAAAAAATTACTTAACCAACTAAAAAAACAGGGGGTGCAAGTCGAATATATAACTTTGCACGTGGGACTGGGTACTTTTGCTCCGGTAAAAACCAATGATATAACTAAACATCAGCTCCATGCCGAGTGGATTGAAATAAACAAAAAAACTGCCCAAAAATTGAATCAAGCCAAAAAACAAAATAAACGCATCATTGCCGTTGGCACTACCACAGTGAGAACCTTGGAAGCAATTACACAAAAAACTGGACAAATAAAATCTACAAAAAAATGGGTAAATATTTTTATCTACCCAGGGTTTAAATTCAAATTTACTGATGCTCTGATTACCAATTTCCATTTACCAAAAAGTTCACTGTTAATGTTGGTGGCGGCTTTTTTGGCCGAGAAAAAAAATAAAAAAATCGGTATAAATAAATTACATAAAATATACAACTTGGCTATCAAGAAAAAATATCGTTTTTACTCATTTGGCGATGCCATGTTCATAAAATAAAAAAACCGTTCATGAGAACGGTTTTAAATTATAAAATATCGAGCCGGGATGCCAAAACTGGATCAGACCAAATGCTACTAAAGTAGCTATCAATATACAAATGCTTATTAGCAATGATAATCCGGCAACTAAATATTCTTTATCTGTTAAAAAATCAAAACCATGAAAATAAATATAAAGTCCAACTAGCACCAATATTATACTAAGTAATGTTTCCATTAAATAATCAAAAAAATTTTGGCCAATGACAATTACATTGATAACCTCTTGATTATTAAAAAATTGAACTAATAGATAGATGGCTACGCCTATTGTTAACATTAAAAGAACTTCAAATAATAAAGAATTAACTACTCGCATAATTGCTCCTGATTTTATTTTTTAATTTACAATTAATTTACTATATATTAGGTTTAATAATAAAAAAGTCAAGTAAAAGCTAGTTTGGCTAAAAATAATTAAACTTGAATTTTTCAATATTTTCCTTTATAATTGAAACACTTTATTTATTAAGAGTTAATTTATATGAAATCATTGAGCAAAAATTTTTTACTGATCTTCGTAGTCTTTTTTGCTTTGGCTGCGCTGTTTAGTTTTATTTACAACCCAGAGCAAAAATCAAATACGGTGGGGGTCAATCAACTCATCAACTATATAAATAACGAAGAGGTAAACAAAATTGAAGTTGAGGGAAATAAAATTTTCACCACCCTTAAAAATGGCGAAGTAAAAAAAATTACCAAAGAGAGCAACGAATCGTTTTCTGATTTGATTGCCAATTACGAAATAGATAAAAACAAATTAAATAATATTGAAATTATTATTAAAGAAGATCCTTCTAAATCAATTTTCTTGGGTTCAATTTTACCTTTTTTAATTCCCTTTATATTGATAGCCGGTTTTATCTGGTTCATGATGCGCCAAGTACAAGGCGCTAACAATCGGGCTATGTCTTTTGGACAAGCCATGACCAAAGATGTAGGCAAACAAAAAATGAAAAAGAAAATTACTTTTATAGATGTAGCCGGAGCAAAAGAAGCTAAAGAAGAGTTGGAAGAAATTGTGGAATTTTTAAAAAATCCTAAAAAATTTATTGCCCTAGGAGCTAAAATTCCTAAAGGTGTTCTGCTGATGGGTAGTCCCGGCACTGGTAAAACCTTACTCGCTCGAGCTGTTGCTGGCGAAGCCAACGTACCTTTCTTTCATATTTCTGGTAGTGAATTTGTGGAAATGTTTGTAGGTGTCGGTGCTAGCCGAGTCCGTGATTTGTTCAACAAAGCCAAAAAGAACTCTCCCTGTATAGTTTTTATCGATGAAATTGACGCGGTTGGCCGACAACGCGGAGCGGGTTTGGGCGGATCACACGATGAACGAGAACAAACTTTAAATCAAATTTTAGTGGAAATGGATGGTTTTGATAATGAAACCAATATTATTGTTATGGCGGCCACCAATCGTCCGGATGTACTTGATCCGGCACTACTAAGACCAGGTAGATTTGATCGCCGCGTAGTAATTGATTTACCAGACATCAACGATCGTGAAGCGATTTTAAAAATACATGCTCGCAACAAACCTTTAGCAGAAGAAGTGTCGCTACGCAATGTTGCCGAAAGAACAGCTGGTTTTTCTGGTGCTGACTTAGAAAATTTACTCAATGAAGCAGCTATCCTTACCGCCCGACAAAATAAAAGAAAAATTGGTAAAGAAGAGGTCTATTCTAGTATTGAAAAAGTTATTTTGGGACCAGAAAGAAAATCAGCGGTCATTTCCGAAAAAGAAAAAAAGATTACGGCTTATCACGAAGCTGGACATGCTTTGGTTGGCCATATGTTAACTCACACTGACCCGGTGCAAAAAATTTCTATAATCTCCCGTGGCCGAGCTGGCGGTTATACGCTGGCTACACCCAAAGAAGACAAACGACTTTATGCTAAATCAGAAATGCTTGATCGACTAACCATGATTATGGGAGGATATGCCGCAGAAATGTTAATATTTGGTGAAGTTACCACAGGACCTAGCAATGATTTGCAAAAAGCCACTGCCTTAGCCAAAGCCATCGTAACCGAATACGGCATGGATGAAAAACTTGGTCCGCGTACTTTTGGACAAAAAGAAGAAATGATATTTTTAGGCAAAGAAATTCATGAACGTCGCGATTATTCTGAAACCACAGCACAAGCAATTGATGAACAAATTACCAATATTATCAAAAAGGCTTACAGTCAGGCCAAGGAATTAATTGCTCATCACAAAAATAAATTAGATCAAATTGTCGAAGTACTACTGACTAAAGAAACTATTGAGCGAGAAGAATTTACTGAAATAATGGCCGACAAAAAATAAACTTCAATTACTTAGAAAAATCCGTCAAATTTTTGGCGGATTTTTTATTTTATGGTATAATATTAGAAACTAATATACTTTTATAAATAATTAAAACATATGGAACCGTTTTATCGTACTATTATAAAAAATGCCTGGGGGCAAATAAAAACACACAAATGGTTGTGGTTATTTGGTTTGTTTGCCGCTTTACTTGGTAATGGTGGTGAAGTTGATGTTTTATTTCAAAATAACAAACTGACCAACGCCCCATTATTTCTCAACAATCTCAAAGATAATTTTGCCAGACTAGATCTCAACGCCGTCAAAGATGGTATATATACAGCGCTTTCAACTACCCCGTTAATTAGTGTGCTATCACTGGCTATAACTTTAATCTTTATCCTTTTGTTTGTCTGGCTAGTAACGGTTTCACAAGGAGCTTTAATTGAAGGAGCCAGTAAACTTGATGACAATAAAAAAATAAACTTCAAAGAAGCTTTGAATAAAGGAGTGGAAAAATTTTGGTCGATTTTAGGATTAAATATTGCCACTCGTTTTATTTTATATTTTATTTTAATCATCTTATCGATACCGTTTGCCATGCTGTACTTATTTAACAGCTCACCCAATGCTATAACTTTTATTACTCTGTTGGCTTTTATTTTACTTGTTCCGATTGCCATTATACTTTCATTTATTTTAAAATACGCTTTTGCTTATGTGATTATAAAAAATCAACCAGCAGTTCCAGCCTTTGTATTATCCTGGCGTTTGTTCGCTACCAATTGGTTGATTAGTATTGAAATGGCAATTCTTTTGTTTCTCATAAATATGGTGGTGGGCGTACTTTTGGTGATTGCTATTGTTTTATTAGTCCTACCTTTCTTGGGTTTAATTATCTTGATGATATTACTACAAAATCAGGTTGGACTAAATATTGCCATCGGGCTAGGCATGCTGATTAGCTTAATGTTGTTGTTGTTTACTGGCGCTGGTCTGTCGGCTTTTCAATACTCAGCCTGGACAATTTTATTTCAAAAATTAATCTCAGGTAAAAAATACCCCAAACTCATTAGACTAACAGCTGGTAAAGAAAAAAACATCAATAAATAATTGGTTAGTAAAACAATGAGTAAACAAAACCCCTCAATTGAGGATTTGCTTATAAATAACGAAGCTACTCAAGATCCGCAAGATATTTTAGAAGAAAAAATTACTGATCTCAAAATAAAAGATAAAGAAAAAGAAACCGCACAAACTGCAGCTGATTTAGGTTTGGCTTATATTAACCTATACGGTTTTGCTATTACACCTGAAGCATTGGCACTAATTCCAGAAACTACTGCTCGCGAAAATAAACTAGTTTGTTTTTTTAACAATGATCGCCAACTTCGTTTTGCCACAACCAATCCGGAAAATGAAACCAACCTACAGCTGATTGAGCAGATTACTCAAGAGCAATCTGCTCATAGCGAACTATACTTAGTTTCCCAAAAATCATTTGATTTTGCTTTGGCTTTATATAAAAAATTACCAAAAATTAAAAATGTAAAAAGTGGTGTAGAAATTGAAGAAGCACAGCTTTTAAAATGGCAATCAATAGTTCAAAATTTTCCTAGTTTACAAAAAACTATTTTAAAAGCCAACTTGACGGAAATCGTAACCATAATTATTTCTAGTTCGCTAAAAACCGAAGCTTCTGATATTCATATTGAAGCCGAAGAAAAAGAAGTAAAAATCAGATTTCGCATTGATGGTATTTTGCATACCGTGGCAACTTTGCCCAGTAATCTCTGGCGCCAAATTATCTCTCGCATTAAACTACTGGCTAAATTGAAAATAAATATTGACACAATTCCACAAGATGGACGTTTTACTATTTACTTAAGCAATGACAAGGTTGATGTCAGGGTTTCAACAGTACCAACCGCCTACGGTGAATCAGTCGTGATGCGGTTACTGAGATCATCGGCAGTGGGTTTAAAATTTGAAGATTTAGGTTTAAGAGATGAAGCCTTTAATTTATTGAGTGCTGAAATTAAAAAACCCAATGGCATGATCATTACTACTGGTCCTACCGGTAGCGGTAAGACCACTACGCTATATGCTATTCTCAACAAACTAAATGATGAGGAAACAAAAATAATCACCTTGGAAGACCCGATTGAATACAAACTAAAAGGAGTAAATCAATCACAAATAGATCATGGTAAAGGGTATACTTTTGCCAAAGGTTTACGCTCAATCTTAAGACAAGATCCAGATATTGTGATGGTTGGTGAAATTCGCGACGAAGAAACTGCTGAGATTGCCGTCAATGCCGCACTTACAGGTCATCTAGTTATTTCTACCCTACATACCAACTCAGCGGCCGGTAGTATTCCTCGATTTTTAGCAATGAATGTCCAACCTTTTTTGTTGGCTCCAGCACTCAACGCTGTCATCGGACAACGCTTGGTCAGAAAATTATGTCAAAGTTGCAAACAACCAGCTAAACTAGATCAAATGACTTTGGATAAAATTAAGCAAAGCCTGACTACTTTACCGAAAAATCAACTTACGCAACAGCCGATTGATTTCAATAAATTAAATTTCTTTACTGCCCCCGGCTGTGATGTCTGTCACGGTTTAGGTTATAAAGGAAGAATTGGTATTTATGAAGTTATGGTTCTAAACGAGCAAGTGGAAAAAATTATTCTGTCCAACCAAGCCACAGAGTATAAACTACAAGATATTGCTATTGAAAATGGCATGGTAACCATGCTCCAAGATGGACTCTTAAAAGCTTTAGACGGTATCACTAGTGTAGAAGAAGTATTCAAAAAAGCCGAATAGGTTTTTATCGATATTTTATTTCTCTGACTGCACAATAAAAAACCCACCAATTTGGTGGGTATAATTTTTATAAATTTTTCCAATGATCTAACTGTACTGCTGTGGCATTAAAATAACGATAAAAGTAATTATTACTCTTTTTGCTTATTTCATAAAGTCGATAGGGGTTGGACCAATTCATGGTTAAGGCCATTTCCAAAACTAAGGTTTCATCCAACAATTCTGCAAGTCCAGAAAAAGACAAAATATATTTTTCGGTACGCACAGCCCCACCCCAAAGATCTTTATCAGGATTTCTAGTTTGCCAACTAGAAAAATCTTGAAAATTGAGTCGATAATTGCGAAAAAGTCTTTGTCCTTTTTCCAATGACAAACTTAAATATTTTTCTTGTTTTTCCTTGGGCACCTCACCCAACATTATGGTAAAAATAACTTTACCATCAATAATATCGCGCAAGGTGAAATAACCGGATTTTCTAAGCTTGTCTTTATTCTGGGGATGAAACAAACAATAATGCAGTGCTTGATCAAGAGCTTGAAATAACTTAAAAAATAGTTCGTAAGTAAGCGGCAGATTTCGATAGTACATTTTATTTTCCTTTGTTATATTGTTAAAGAAATTAAATTATCCTATAACCAAACCTATATTTTGTCAAACAAAAAACCCACCAAACTGGTGGGTTTATTTAACAACTAAAAAGTGAGAGAAACAATAAGTCAAAATAAAAGTATATGACTTCAAAATATAAAATAATGAAGACCGACCCTCTGCGCTCATAAATATTTGCCAATACCGAAATACTAAACAAAATTTATCAGCTCCTAGGTATATCTCCCTAGAAAGGAGGTGATCCATCCACAGCTTCCGCTACGGATGCCTTGTTACGACTTCACCCTTGTCACCAGTCCTACCTTAGGCCCACCTCTTACGGTGAGACTTTGGGCATTACCGGCTCCCCTGGTGTGACGGGCGGTGTGTACAAGACCCGAGAACGTATTCAACGCACCGTGGCTGATATGCGTTTACTAGCGATTCCAGCTTCATGAGGGCGAGTTGCAGCCCTCAATCCGAACTGAGACCGGTTTTGATGAGATTAGCTCCATCTTTCGACTTGGCGGCTCATTGTACCGGCCATTGTAGCACGTGTGTAGCCCAAGGCGTAAGAGCCATGCTGATTTGACGTCATCCCCACCTTCCTCCCTGTTAACCAGGGCAGTCTCGCATGAAAATATAACATGCGACAGGGGTTGCGCTCGTTTCCGGACTTAACCGTACATCTCACGACACGAGCTGACGACAACCATGCAGCGCCTGTGATGCACCCTCGAAGGCGGCTCTG